>NZ_JAANBD010000027.1:0-300000 GCF_011089885.1 Thioalkalivibrio sp. XN279
GCGCCGCCCTGCGCTGCAGGCGCGGCAGCCAGCGCGCCGGGCTCGGCATAGCGGAAGGCCAGCATGCGCAGCAGTACCATCTCGCAGCCGGCGCGCGGCGACGGCGCCAGCGGCAGGTCGCGCCGCCCGGCGACGGCGACCTGGTACCACAACTGCAGGTCCTCCGGTGCGGCCTGGTTGGCCACCGGCCTGGCGCGCGGCGTCAGTCCGTCCTCGTCGTCGTCCAGGCCAGGGACCGCCTGCAGCACCGCCGCCCGCTGCAACAGCGCCGCCAGGGTCCCCAGCAGTTCGAAATAATCCGGCACGTGCTCGTCCAGCGCCGCCACCTCGGCCATCAGACTGGGCGCATCGCCCGCCACCACCGCCTCCAGCAGTCGCACCGCGTACTCGCGGTCGACCGTGCCCAGCATCGACGCCACCTCGGTCTCGGTGAGGCGGCCGCCGCCGTGGGAAGCCGCCTGGTCCAGCAGGCTGAGGGCATCCCGCAGGCTGCCGTCCGCGGCGCGCGCGAGCAGGTCCAGCGCCGGCGGCTCGAATTCCAGTCCCTCGTGCTCCGCCACCAACTTCAGCCGCTCGCGGATCATGGCCACCGGCAGGCGCTTGAGGTTGAACTGCAGGCAGCGCGACAACACGGTCATCGGCAGCTGCTGCGGATCGGTGGTGGCGAGCAGGAACTTCACGTGCGGCGGCGGTTCCTCCAGCGTCTTCAACAGCGCGTTGAAGGAATGCTTCGACAGCATGTGCACCTCGTCGATGAGGTACACCTTGTAGCGGCCGCGCGCCGGCGAGTACTGCACGTTGTCGAGCAGGTCGCGGGTGTCCTCCACCTTGGTGCGCGACGCGGCGTCCACCTCGATCAGGTCCACGAAACGCCCGTCGTCGATATCGCGGCAGGCGGCGCACTCGCCGCAGGGGGCCGAAGAGACGCCCTGCTCGCAGTTCAGCGCCTTGGCGAAGATGCGGGCGATGGTGGTCTTGCCGACGCCGCGCGTGCCGGTGAACAGGTAGGCATGGTGCAGCCGGTCGTTGTCGAGCGCATGCACGAGGGCGCGCAGGACATGCTCCTGGCCCACCAGGTCGGCAAAAACGCGGGGGCGCCACTTGCGGGCGAGCGCTTGGTAACTCATGGGCTTGGGGCAGCGTACCTGGTTCGGCTTCGGGACGCGGGTGAGTTTATCATCCCGCCTGCCCGCGGCGCCGTGAAAGGTGGCGGCCCGTACCAGCCACACCCCGGCGCCCGGCGTCGCCGCTACCGTTGCTCCCTTCCGGGCCTGGCGGGGTTCACGGCTGGCCGTCGCGAGGGGACCGGCACGGGCCACCATTGACGGGTCCCGGCGAACGCCGGGGGCGCCTATGTTAACCGGAAAGGCGCTCTCGTTGCCCTACGTTCAGGTTCGAAGTGCTAGGTTTAGCCCATGGCATCAACCAGGAGTGCGCCATGAACCGGACCCGCACCGCCGCCACGACCTTCATCGCCATGCTCGGACTGGCGTTCGTCGCCGTGCCGGCCCAGGCCCAGGAATACGTGGTCGAGCCGATTGTCGATGAGCCGGGCCTCGCCGGCGAGAACGCGCTCTTCACCGAGGCCGAGCTGGACCAGCTGCTGGCGCCCATCGCGCTGTACCCGGACGCCCTGCTGTCGCAGGTGCTCATCGCCGCAACCTATCCGCTGGAGATCGTGGCGGCTGCACGCTGGTCGCGCGCCAATCCCGGCCTGGATGGCGAGGCCGCGGTGCAAGCCGTCGCAGAGGAGGACTGGGATCCCAGCGTGAAGTCGCTGGTCGCATTCCCGGACCTGCTCGCGCAGATGGACCAGGACCTGGAATGGACGCGCCAGCTGGGTGAGGCCATGTTGCTGCAGGAAAGCGACGTCATGGATTCCATCCAGTTCCTGCGCGCCAAGGCCGACGAGGCCGGCAGCCTGCAGGACACCGAGCAGGTGCGCGTGGTGCGCGAGGAGCGGACCATCGTCATCGAACCGGCACGCGAGCGCATCGTCTACATCCCCTACTACGACACCCGCGTGGTGTACGGCAACTGGTGGCGCCCGGCCTACCCGCCGGTCTACTGGCCCCGGCCGTCCTACTACACCTATTACGGCTCGACCGGTTTCTACTGGAGCAGCGGCATCCACGTCGCGACCGGGTTCTTCTACAGCGATTTCTACTGGCCCAGCCGCAACGTGGTCATCGTGCGCGCGCCGCGTTACTACTATCCCCCGCGGCATTACTACGGGGCCCAGCGCTATTACGTGCCGGGCGAGCGCTGGAAGCACAACCCGTGGCATCGCCGCAGCGTGAAGTACCGCCACCACGAGTTGCGCAAGCGCTACGAACCCCATATCCGCCCGCCCAGCGTGCGCTATTCCGAGTCGCGCGCCGAGCGACGCGGCGCGCCGCAGACGGGACAGCGCTTCGGTTCGTCGACAACACGACAGGAACAGTCGCAGCAGCGCTCGGCGCCACGCAATTACCGCGAGAGCAATGATCCGGCGCGCGTCGAGCGCCAACTCCGGACGGAGCGCCAGCAGCGTGCTGAACGCCAGCCAAGGCTTGAGCGACCGGAGCGCACCGCCAGCGCGCCGTTACAGCGCCGGATCGAGACCGCCACGCAGCGCAGCCAGCGCCCCGCGCAGCCGAACCCGCGCCAGTCGCAGAGCTATCGCGCGACCCGGCAGCAGGCCCAGGTGCAGCGTGCACAGCCGTCCGCCCGGGCGCATGCGCCCGCCCGCCAGGCAGCGGCCACGCGCAGCGCAGCGCCCTCTCGCCAGGCTGCGCCGTCACCGCGGGCAGCTCCAGCGCGACAAGCCGCACCCACGCGCCAGGCAGCACCCGCCCGCCAGGCGCAATCACGGCCGTCCCGGGCGAAGAGCGACTCGTCCAGCCGCGGACGTGCGCAAGCGCCGCAAGTGCGCCGCGGCAACTCGGGCGCGGACAGCCGGCTGCGGCGCCAGGTCAACTAGCGCCGGGCGCCGGCGGCTTGGCCGCCGCCGGGGCGCGCGGTCAGGCCTCGACGCAGGTCACGTCCGCGCGCCCGACCAGCGCGCCGCCACGCGCAGCCCCTGCACCAGGTTGCGGCTGAAGTTCAGCCGGCCTTTCCGCCGGATCACGCCGGCGCGCAGCAGTTTCAGCACCATGCGCGCCTGCAGCCCGGCAATCACCACGCCCACTCCCTGGCGATCCATTTCCTCGAGCAGCCCCTGCATCGCCACGACGGCCGTCCCATCCATGCTGGGCACGTCGGTCATGTCCAGCACCACCACGCGCACGCCGGGATCCACCACCTGCAACGAGGTGACGGCCTTCTCGGCCGCGGCGAAAAAAAGCGGGCCGTTGACGTCGTAGACCGCCACCTCCGGCGGCAGGGCCGCCGCGTCCGATCCGGCCGCGCCATGAATACGGCTGCTGTGGGTCAGGCCCGCCATGCGACGGATAAACAGCATCCCGGCCAGGCCGACGCCGACCCCCACCGCGAGCACCATGTCGAACAGCACGGTGAGCAGGAAACACAACGCGAGTATCGCGGCATCGCCGCGCGGTGCCGAGCGCAGGGTGCGCAGGAACAGGTGCGGCTCGCTCATGTTCCAGGCGATGACGAAGAGCAGCGCCGCCAGTGCCGCCATGGGCACCCGTCCAAGCAGCCCGGCCAGCGCCACGACCGCCAGCAGCACCACCAGGCCGTGCACCACGGCCGCAACGGGAGACACCGCGCCGCTGCGGATGCTGGTGGCGGTGCGGGCGATGGCCGCGGTCGCCGTGATGCCGCCGAAAAACGGCGCCACGATGTTGCCGATGCCCTGCCCGATCAGCTCGCTGTTGGGATCATGCCGCGTGCGGGTCAGGCCGTTGGCGATGACGCCGCACAGCAGCGACTCGATGGCCGCCAGCAGCGCGATCGCGATGGCCGGGCCGAGGAGCGCCTGGAAGACGCCAAAGTCCAGCTGCATCGCAGCGCCGTCCTTGCCCGGGAACTGCCACGGGAAGGCGAAGCCGGGCAGCAGGGGCGGGATGCCCCGGCCGGCCGCGTCCCCGACCTGCCAGCTGAAGCGGTCCGCGATGGTCTCGATGTGCCAGCCCAGGCTGTTCAGCGCCCAGGCCAGCAGCGTGGCTGCCGCAAGCGCGACCAGTGGTCCGGGCACCGGCAATTTCAGCCGCGGCCAGGCCAGGAGTACCGCCAGCGTCGCCAGCCCCAGCCCGAACTCGGCCGGGTCCAGCCCCGGCAGCGCCCGCACGATGGCGACCAGCTTGTCCAGGTAGTCGCTCCCCGCCTCCGCGGCCGGCAGCGCCAGCCCCATGAAATCCGGCAGCTGCAGGGTGGCGATCACCACGCCGATCCCGGCGGTGAAGCCGAGCACGACCGGATAGGGCACGAACTGGATCAGGGCGCCCATGCGCCCGACGCCCATGGCGACGAGGATGCAGCCGGCCATGATGGTCGCCACGAGGAGGCCGCCGAGCCCGTAGGCCTGCACGATGGGCAGCAGGATCACCACGAAGGCAGCCGTCGGGCCCGAGACGTTGAAGCGGGACCCGCCAGTCAGCGCAATCACGATGCCGGCAATGATCGCCGTGTACAGCCCGTGCTGGGGCGGCACGCCGGTGGCGATGGCCAGCGCCATGGCCAACGGGACGGCAACGATGCCGATGGTCAGGCCGGCGAGGATGTCCTTGCGCAGCTCGGGCAGGCCGTAGCCCGTGCGCCAGGCGTCGCGCAGGCCCGCCGCGATGCGAGGGCGCGGGATCGCGGGCAGTGTCGGAGGTGTCGGGCGGGACGCCATCGACAACGATCATTGCATGTCGATGACGTCCCGTCGATCAGGCGCCCTCAGTCAGCCGGCTGCAGGAACTCCGCCAGCCAGTCCTTCTTCTCCTGGTACCAGCGCAGCGAGTTGTTCGGCTTGAGAATCCAGTGGTTCTCGTCCGGGTAATACACCAGCCGGCTGCGCACGCCGCGGTTCTGCAGGATGTTGAACAGCTCGATGCCGTGGTTCAGCGGCACGCGGTAGTCCAGCTGGCCGTGGATCACCAGGGTCGGGGTGTCGAAGTTCGCCGCGCCCATGTGCGGGGAGGACTTCTCGTAGTGCCCTGGCTTTTCCCAGAACTCGCCGTGGCGCCGCTGCGAGGCGCCGTAGTCGGCGGCGTACTGGGTGAGCCAGTTGAACACTGCCGCATGCGCCACCAGCGTCTTGAAGGGGTGCTCGCGGCCGAGCAGGATCGAGGCCAGGTAGCCGCCGTAGCTGCCGCCACCGGCGCCCATGCGCTCACTGTCGATCCAGGGCTTGGCGGCGAACCATTCCGCTGCCTTGATGGTGTCGATGTATGGCAGCTCCGACTGGTAGGGATTGATGGAGTCGGTGAAGTCCTGGCCGAAGCCGCTCGAGCCGTGGAAATTGTGCCAGCCGGTCACGTAGCCCCAGCCGGAAAAAATCTGGGCGTTCCAGCGGAAATGGAAGCCGTCGGTGATGCCGTTGTGCGGCCCGCCGTGGAGCAACAGGTACAGCGGGTACTTCTGCTCGGGGTCGAAACCGGGCGGATACACCACCCACATCTGCACCGGGTCGCCGTTGGCGCCCTCGTAAGTCACGCTCTCGTAGCGTCCGAAGTCCACGCCGGCCAGGATCTCGTCGTTGAAGTCCGAGAGCTTGGTCACCGTGCCGCGACGCGGGTCGATCCGCACCAGCGTCGGCGGCTCGATAAAGCTCTGGCGCAACGCCACCAGCGTGCGCCCGTCCGCGGACAACTCCACGCTGCCGAAGCTGTGCTCCGCAGTCAGCGGCGTCGGCTTGCCGCTGCGCACGTCGATAGCATAGACGCGGTTGTGCGCGGCATCGTCGATGGCCGCGTAAACCTTGCGGCTGTCGGGCGCCCAGGTCACTCCGCTCACCGTGCGATCGAATTCCTCCGTCACCACGCGCTGCGTACCGTCGCGCCGGTCGTGCAGCACCAGCCGCGCGCGATCGGCGTAAAAGCCGGGGATCTGTCGCTGCGAGAACGCCAGCCAGCGCCCGTTCGGGCTGTACGCCGGGGCGAAATCCGGCGCCGGGTTCCCGGGCGTGAGATTGACCGCCTCGCCGCCCGCGGCCGGTAGCACATAGATATCCGGGTTGGAGGCGGTGCCGGTGGGGTCCGAGTCCGCCACCACGGCGACCTGCTCGCCGTCCGGGGAGATGTCGTAGCTTTCGGTGCCGGCGACGCTGATCGGCAGGTGTACGCCGGAGCCCGGGGTGATCGGCTGTACCTCGCCGCCGTCGATGGCGACCCGGTACAGATGGGGCTTGCGCTCGTCGTGCCAGCGGTCCCAGTAGCGGGCCGGGGCCTTGTCCCAGGCCTTGGCCGAGTCCTTGCTGTCCTTCTCTTCCTTGAGGCGCGCGGCCATCTCGTCCCAGTCGGCCGTGTCCTCGAAGACGCGGCTGATGAACGCGATCTCGCTGGAGTCCGGGAACCACATGGGCGCGCTGGCCCCCGTGGGCACCGATGTCACCGCGCGCCCCTCGCCCCCGGCCGTGGGGATGACGTAGACCTGGCTCTGCTCGTCTTCGCCACGCTTCGAGATGAAGGCGATGTGGCGCCCGTCCGGGCTCCAGGCCGGGCTGGAGTCGCTGCCCGAATGCGTGGTCAGCTGGCGCGCGCCGCTGCCGTCGGTGGCCACCAGCCAGAGGTTGGTGATGCCCTTGTCGTCCTTCATCTCGTAACGCGTCACGGCGAGCACCACCTGGCTGCCGTCGGGCGAGATCGCGGGATTGGACAGCCGCTTCAGTTCCCAGAGCGTGTCCGCATCGAGCGGCTTGATTTCGCTCGCATTGACCGGGGACCACGACGCCGCGAGAAGCGCCAGCAGGAGGACCAGGACGTGCCGCATAGGTAAATCTCCAGATGATGGGCTGCGAGTTGGGAACGATACCTCGTCCGGGCGCACCGGCCAAGAAAGCAATCCGTAGAAACCCCGTCGGCCGCCCGGTCGCCAGGCGAGAAACTTATCAGTCCATGCCCGTGTTCGCAGGAGAAATCGCCATGGCTGAGCGTCGCCGCTCGTGGGCTGAGCCCTTCAAGATCAAGATGGTGGAGCTGCTGAAGACCACCACACCCGAGGCACGGCGACACGCCATCGAGCAGGCGGGCTGGAATACGTTCCTGCTGCGTTCCGAGGATGTCTACATCGACCTGCTCACGGACTCCGGCGTTTCCGCCATGAGCGACCGGCAGTGGGCCGGCATGATGCGGGGCGACGAAGCTTACGCCGGCAGCGCGAATTTCTACCACCTGCGCGACACCGTGGAGGAGATCTACAGCTACCGGCACACCGTGCCGACGCACCAGGGCCGCGGCGCGGAGCATCTCGTCAGCAAGCTGCTCATCAAGCCGGGCGACTTCGTCCCGGGCAACATGTATTTCACCACCACCCGCCTGCACCAGGAGCTGGCGGGCGGCGCCTTCGTCGACGTCATCATCGACAACGCGCACGACCCGGCGGACCCGCACCCTTTCAAAGGCAACATCGACCTGGAGAAACTCGAAGCCCTGCGGGCGCGCGTCGGCGCGGAGCGCATCCCCTATGTCAGTCTCGCCACCGCAGTGAACATGGCGGGCGGCCAGCCCGTCTCCATGGCCAACCTGCGGGCATTGCGCGCCTGGTGCGACGAGCATGGCATCCCGATCGTGCACGACATGACGCGCGTGGCGGAGAATGCCTTCTTCATCCAGCAGCGCGAGGCCGGTTACCGCGACCGACAGGTGCGCGATATCGTGCACGAGATCTGCGCCCTGACGGAAATCGCCACGATGTCGGCGAAGAAAGACGCCCTCGTCAATATAGGCGGCTTCCTGGCCATGAATGATCCCGACCTCTACCGCCGCGCCTGCGACCTGGTGGTGGTCTACGAGGGCCTCCACACCTACGGCGGGCTGGCGGGTCGCGACATGGAGGCGATGGCGATCGGTATCCGCGAAAGCGTGGACGACAACCACATTCGCGCGCGGGTGGGGCAGGTGGAGTACCTCGGCGCCCTGCTCGACCGTGCCGGCGTCCCGATCGTCAAGCCGGTCGGCGGGCATGCCGTCTTCCTGGACGCGCGTCGCATACTGCCGCACATCCCGCAGCACCAGTTCCCCGCCCAGGCGCTCGCCGCTGCCATCTACCTCGACTCCGGAGTGCGCTCCATGGAACGAGGCGCCGTGTCCGCCGGGCGCGACAAGGAGACGGGCGAGAACTACATGCCCAGCCTCGAACTGGTCCGGCTTACCATCCCGCGCCGCGTCTATACGCAGGCGCACATGGACGTAGTCGCCGAGAGTGTCATCGAGGTCGCGGGGAACGCCGGGCAGATTCTCGGACTGCGCTTCGCCTACGAGCCCGAACAGCTCCGGTTCTTTCTCGGGAGGTTCGAACCCGTCAGCCCTGCATGAAGCGCAGGATCATGTCGCTCAGCGCATCGGTCTCGATGAGGAAGCCGTCGTGGCCCGCCGGGGTGTGCAGCACCTCGTAATGCGCCTGCGGCAGCAGCTCGGCCAGGTCGCGTTGCTCGTGCGGCGGGTACAGCACGTCCGAATCCACCGACACCACCAGGGCCGGGATGTCGATGCGCCCGAGGACATCTGCGTATTCGCCCCTGCCGCGGGCGAGGTCATGGCTGTCCATGGCCTGGGTGAGCCGCACATAGGTGTTGGCGTCGAAACGCCGATACAGTTTCTCGCCCTGGTAATCCAGGTAGGACGCTGCAGCAAAACGCCCGTCCCAGTCCTGGGTCTTGCGGCCGAACCGCGTCTCGAAGTTTTCCCAGCTGCGGTAGCTCACCATGGCCATCATGCGGGCGACGGCGAGCCCGTGGCGAGGCGGCTTGTCCGCGGCATAGCGGCCGTCACGCCAGTCCGGATCGAGAAAAATCGCGCGACGCTGGGCCTCGCCGATCGATATGCACCACGCCGAGTGGCGGCCGGACACCCCGATCGGCGCCATGGCCTGCACGCGGCCCGGGAACGTCGCCGCCCATTCCAGCACCTGCATGCCGCCCAGCGAGGGCCCCAGCACCAGCTTGAGCGTGTCAACGCCGAGATGGTCCAGCAACAGGGCCTGCAGGCGCACCATGTCGCGGATTGTCACCTCGGGGAAGCGGCTGCCCCAGGGCTGCCCGTCCTCCGGATGCGGCTGGATCGGCCCGCTGGTGCCGTAGCAACCGGCCAGCACGTTGCTGCAGACGATGAAATCCCACGCCGGGTCCAGCGCCTTACCGGGCCCGAACAGGCCGCCCCACCAGGCGTCCGCGTCCGCTGACCCGGTCAGCGCATGACACACCAGCACCGCGTTGTCGCCGCCCGGCGCCAGCTCCCCCCAGGTGCGGTAGGCCACCTGGACTGCCGGCAGCACGGCGCCGCTTTCGAGATGAAACGGTTGCGCCAGGCGCCAGGCGCGGGTTTCCCGCGCCAGCGGCCCCGCTGTACGCAGGCTGGATTCCTCCATCAGTCCCCTGCCGCCACCCTGGCGAATGCCTGGGCGAAATCCGACTTGATGTCCTCGATGTGCTCGATGCCGACCGACACCCGCACCAGGTCGGGCGTGACGCCGGCGGCACGCTGCTCCGCCTCGGAAAGCTGCTGGTGCGTCGTGCTGGCCGGATGGATCACCAGGGTCTTGGCATCGCCGACGTTGGCCAGATGACTGGCCAGCTCCACCGAGTTGATGAGGCGCTTGCCGGCTTCCAGCCCGCCCTTGATACCGAAAGTCAGCACGGCGCCGAAGCCGTGCTCGAGGTACTCGCGGGCGCGCTGGTGGAAGGGGTGGCTGTCGAGGCCGAGATAGTTCACCCGCTCGACCTGGGGCTGGGCCTGCAGCCAGCGCGCCAGCTCCAGGGCGTTGTCGCAATGCCGCTGCACGCGCAGCGACAGCGTCTCCAGTCCTTGCAGGAACAGGAAGGCGTTGAACGGCGACAGTGCCGGTCCCCAGTCACGCAGGCCCTCGACGCGCGCCCGGATGATGAAAGCAATGTTGCCGAACGGCCCGTCGGGGCTGAAGACCTCGGCGAAGTTCAGGCCGTGGTAGCCGGGTGACGGCGTGTGGAAGGTCTTGAAGCGTTCGCCGAACCAGTCGAAGCGGCCGGCGTCGACGATGACGCCGCCGATGGACGTGCCGTGGCCGCCGATCCACTTCGTCGCCGACTGCACCACGATGTCGGCGCCGTGATCGATGGGGCGGACCAGGTAGCCGGCGCAGCCGAACGTGTTGTCCACCACCAGCGGCAGGCCGTGCTTGCGCGCGATCTCGGCCAGGCGGCGGAACTCCGGCACTTCGAAGCCGGGATTGCCGATGCTCTCCACGTACAGTGCGCGGGTGCGCTCATCGATGGCGGCCTCCCAGGCGTCGAAGTCATCGGTGGCGACGAAGCGGACGTCGATGCCGATGCGGGGGAACTGCACCTTGAACTGGTTCCAGGTGCCGCCGTAAAGACTGCTGCCCGAGACGATGTTGTCGCCGGCTTCGGCCAGCGTCGTCAGCGCCAGGAATTGCGCCGACTGGCCGCTGGCCGTGGCCAGCGCCGCCACCCCGCCCTCGAGCGCCGCCACGCGCTGCTCGAACACGTCGGTGGTCGGGTTCATGATCCGGGTGTAGATGTTGCCGAATTCCTGCAGGGCGAACAGGCGCGCCCCGTGATCGGCATCGGTGAAGGTGAAGGAGGTGGTCTGGTGGATCGGCACTGCGCGGGAATGCGTTCCCGCAGCAGGGGACTGGCCTGCATGGACCTGCAGGGTCTCGAATCTGGGCTTGTTCATGTCGGCTCCGGGCGGTCGTCGCAATGCAGCACGCCCGATTATGCTCACGGATCATGCGCTGAAGCCAGCCTCCGCCAGCCCTTCGCCAATATCAATTTGTCGGGGCGACCTTACCAGCGGTAATAAAGGCGGAGGCCGTAAATCGTCTCATCGGGACCGATATCGCCGTCGAAACGGGACGCGTGCCGGCGCGGACCGGTGGTCATGTAGGGCCGGAAGGACGCGTTCCCCTCCTCGATCCCGAGCCAGGACTCGACCTGGCGGTTGATGGCGCCGATAGGATCGCTCAGGGCCAACAGGGCGCGATGGCGGAACTCCATCGGCTCGCCGGGCTCATAAAGCGCCTGCGTGCGGGCGCGCACTCCCATAAAGTACTCGCCGAGTATGGCGCCAGCCACCGGCGTCACGATGATGTCCTGGATAGAGGGCTCCTCGAACAGGGCTTCGACGCCGAACTCGAATGCCGAGGACATGGCAAACGAATACCACAGCGAAGCACGCTCGTCGTAACCCCGCTCGCGGGCTCGTACGTAGTAGGCGGCGCCCCAGTAGGGATGCAGCACGTAGTTGAGGTAAAAGTCGTCGCTGTCCCACTGCGGGTTGCGGACGTTCTGCCACCATGAATCGAGGCTGTAGTCTGACCGCTGTTCTTCGGTCCAGTTGGTCACGCTCTCGGGCAACGTGTAGAGCACCACGACCGTGCCCACCTGGTAGGACAGCAGGAAGCTGGTGTCGCGCCGCAAGCCGGCCCGGTCGGGCCCCTCGGGCGCGGTCGCGGTCGCGGTCGCGGTCCCCAGCGCACTGCCTGGAGCAGGGCTCGACATGGCCGCCAGGGCGGCAGCCGGCAGGCAGCCCAGCACCAGCAGCGCAAGGATCGCAGCGAGGCCAACTCGCTGCCGCCATGGCTTTCCAAGGGGCGATGCGCTAAAACGTGCCGCTAGCATGAAGCCGAGTCCCACCAGCCAAGTCCGCGGCGCATTGTACCTGCTGGCGCTCCTGTTGACTCCCAGCGGACCCGCGCTGGCGCAGGCGGTACTGTTCGACGTGCACAACCAGCATCCGCTGGTGCAGCTGCACGCGCCCCCGGCGCCGGGGGAGCGGGCGCCCGTCGCACCTGGCCAGTGGCGTTGGGATCTCGGCCTGCGACTGAACAACAACTCCATCCAGGACGGCGACGCTGAGGCGGAACGCATCGTGCTGGATGGGGAGACTTACCGCAGCGCCTTCACCGTCTCCCGCGGCCTGCGTCCGGGCCTGGCGGTGGCGGCCACCGTGCCGCTGGTGGCGCACAGCAGCGGCTTCATGGACGGCTTCATCACCGACTGGCACGACCTGTGGGGACTGTCCAACGAGCGTCGAAATGCCTTCGAAAACAACCAGCTCGACTTCAGCTACCTGCAGGACGGCGCCGCACAGGTGGCGCTGCGCGAGTCCGCGCGCGGTCTCGGCGACGTGCGGCTCGACCTGGACTGGCATGTGCGCCCGGCGGGCCAGGACCAGCGCAGCCTGGTCCTGCGCGGCGGCGTCAAGCTGCCGACCGGCTCCAGCGACCGGCTCCTGGGCAGCGGCGGCACGGACTTGTCGTTGCAGGTGCTCTCCAGCGACCATCGCTCGTTCGCGGCATGGAACGTCTCCCTGGCGTGGTCGCTGGGCGCTTTGTGGCTGGGCGAATCAGAGGTGCTGGACTCGATGCGCGAAGACTTCGTGGGGATCGCCTCGGCCGGTTTGCGCTGGCGCATGAACCCGCGCTTCGAGGCCGGCATGCAGGTCGATCTGCATACCGCCGTCTACGACTCTGAGCTGCGGGCGCTCGGCGCAGGCGGAATCCAGCTCACGACGGGCGTGGGCTTGCGGCTGCGCGACAGCAGCCTGGTGGAGCTGGCGATGCTGCAGAACCTGCGCACCGACACGATCCCGGACTTCGGCCTCTACCTGGGCTGGCGCTCCGCACCCTGAGGCGCGTCCGCCGCGGGGATTTCCTCTTGCGCTGCGGCCGCAGCCGCCTCCAGCGCCGGTTCCGCCTCCGGCAACATCTCCATGGCGGTCGGCGTGGTGCGCAGCATGGGATGGAAATGACTATCCGTCGTGGATTCGCGGCGGCGCAACGAAAGACGCGCCAGCACGTACAACCCAAGCACCAGCTGCAACGTCATGAGCGCGCCCGGGAGGGCCCGCGGACCGAAATGCGCCATGAGGAAGCCCACCATGGCGGGGCCGATCGCGGCACCGACGCCGTGCAGCAGCAGCACCGTGCTGCAGGCCGGCAGTACCTCGGCCGGATCGACGTGGTCCAGCAGGTGCGCCACCGCCACCGGGTACACGGCAAAAGCCAGCCCGCCGTACAGGAAGAAGGCGCCATAGAGCCCGGCCGTGGTGCCGTACGGCATCACCATCGCGATCCCCGCGGCGAGCGCTGCGCCAAGGCAGGCCGACGCCAGCGTCCGGCGCCGGTCGCCGCTGTCGGAGAACCGGCCGATCGGCCATTGCAGCAGCGCGCCGCCGACGATGGTGGCGGTCATGAACATGGCGATGCTGTCGGTATCCAGCCCGAGCCGCCCGGCATACACCGGTCCCAGCCCCCAGAAGACGCCGACCGCCAGGCCGGAGAACAAGGCGCCGGCGGATGCGGCCGGCGCCAGGCGGAACATGCGCCGCACGCCGAGCCGCTCCGCGTCGAGCAAGACAGGCTGCGCCATGCGCGTCGCCGTCACCGGCAGCATGGCGGCGCATACCAGGATCGCCGCGAGGGAGAACAGGGCGAACGACTCGGGCGACGCCACACGCAGCAGCTGCTGCCCGATCGCCAGCGCCACCAGGTTGATGGCCATGTAGACGGCAAAGACCCGTCCCCGCTGCGCCCCCTCCACCGTGGCGTTGAGCCAGCTCTCGATGACCGTGTACAGCCCGACCACGGCGATCCCCGTGCCGACGCGCAGCAAGCCCCAGCCCAGCGGCGTGACCCACATGGCGTGGAGCAGCACGGTGCAAGTGAAGAGCGCGCCGAAAAAGGAAAATGCGCGGATGTGTCCCATGCGCCGGATGACCGGCGGCGCAATGAAAGTGCCGACGAAGAAACCCAGGAAGTACGCGGACATGATGAGCCCGAGCACCTGGTCGCCGAAGCCCTCCAGGGTGCCGCGGACACCCAGCAAGGTGCCGAGCAGGCCGCTGCCGAGCAGCAGCACGGCGACGCCGGAGAACAGGGCGCTGAGGGGCACGATGGTGGCGAACATGGGATCCGGTCAGGACGGTCTGGTGGAGAAGCTGAAGTGGCGCTCACGGAACAGGCGAATGCACGCGGCCGCGACCGTCTTATCGTAGCGCACGCCGGCGCCGGCCGCGATTTCCGCCAGGGCGAGGTCGAGGCCTACCGCGGCACGGTAGGGCCGGTGCGAGGCCATCGACTCGACCACGTCGGCCACCGCCATGATGCGCGCCTCAAGCAGGATGTCGTCGCCGGCCAGGCCCTGCGGATAGCCGCTGCCGTCCATGCGCTCATGATGCTGGCGCACGACTTCGGCCACGGGCCAGTCGAACTCGATTCCCTGCAGGATGCGGAAGCCCTGTTCCGCATGCGTCCTGACCATATTCATCTCCAGCTCGCTGAGCCGGCCGGGCTTGGCGAGAATCTCGGAGGGTACGGTGATCTTGCCGATGTCGTGCAGGCGGCCGGTGATATTCAAGCCCTGGCAGGTGGCCGGGTCGAGGCCAAGCTCCTGGCCGATCGCCGCGGCCAACTCTCCCACGCGGGCCTCATGACCTGCCGTGTAGGGATCGCGCAGGTCGACCATGCGTGTCACCGCGTCCACGGTGCCGCGCATTGAGCGCTCCAGCCGCCGCACGTATTCGCGGATGCGTTTTTGCGCCTCGACCTGTTCACTGACGTCCTGCACCGTCGCGACGAAGTAATCCACCCGCCCGTCGGGAAAGCGCCGGCACCGCACGTCGATCTCCGCATGCAAGACGTCTCCGTCCTTGCGGATGAAACGCTTCTCGATCTGGTAGCCCTCGATCTCGCCGCGCATTACACGGTTGAACTCTGCGAGGTCCTTGCCCAGGTCGTCCCGGTGCGTGACCTCGACCCAGCTGAGCTTGCGGAACTCCTCCCGCGAGTAACCGAGCATCTGGCACAGTCGGTCGTTGAAGCGCACCCAGCGCCGGGTCTCGGGCGAGGTAATGGCCATGCCGATGAACGGCATGTCGAAAAACACGTCGATCCACGACCGGTCGCGTCGCGCCGCCCCGGTGTCGTCCCAGGCAAAGGGCTCGCGGATGATGAGCTGGCGCAACATGCGCGTCCCGAGCTGCAGCGACAGTGCATCGACTTCCACCGCGAGCATGCGGCCGTCGGAGGCACGGAAAATGCTCTCGTAGTAAGCGGTGCGGCGCTTGTCCCCGGTACCGGAGGGATCCACCTCCACTTCGTCGAGGCGCTTGCCGCACAGGACCGGCCGCGGCCAACCGAGGAGCCCGATGGCCGCGTCGTTCGCTTCGATGATCTTGCCCGACGCGTCGACCAGCAGCACCGCGTCCCGCACCTTGGCGGAGAGCTCGCGGAAGTGCTCCAGCAATGCGGCCGTGGTCGCGACCTGGCGCGCCGCGCGGCGTGTTTCGCGCCGCTGTTCGGAGCGCATCAGCAACCACAGCAAGGTTGCAGTGATCCCGACGAACGCCAGCCCCTTGAGCATCGAGACGAGCAATTGTTCTTCCTGCTGCGGCCAGAGCGCGCTGAGCAGGTAATCGGAGAAGACGATCCACAGCGCCGCCACGACCACGTAGATGCCGATGATCCGCGCAATGCTGCGGCTCTGGCGTCGCTCGCGTTCCTGCTGGGAGTGTCCGGCCTTCACCGCTGCACTCCCTTTTCGAGCCATTTTGCCTCAGCGCTCAAGGCTAAAGCCCTGCTCGCGCACCAGTCGCAGGCATGCAGACACCGCGGCCTGATCGTAAAGCGACCCCGCGTGTGCCTCGATATGGCTCAAGGCTTGCCCAACGGGCAGTGCGGGCCGGTAAGGCCGATGCGACACCATCGCGCTGATCGTGTCCGCCACGCCGAGAATGCGCGCCTCCAGCAGAATCTCGTCTCCGCTCAGGCCGCGCGGGTAGCCGCTGCCGTCCAACCGTTCGTGATGCTGGTGCACGATCTCGGCCAGCGGCCAGGGAAATGCCACGCTCTTCAGCAACTCGTACCCGGCGGTTGCGTGCAGCCGCACAAACTCGCGCTCGACTTCAGACAACTGTCCCGGCTTGCAAAGCAGGTCCGAGGGGATGGCGATTTTCCCGAGGTCAAAGACGGAGGCTGCCAACTCGAGGCCCTGGCAGCGCTCGTCAGGAAGCCCAAGCTCCCTGGCGATGGCCGTCGCCAGCATTGTGACCTGGCGATGGTGTCCGGCAGTGAACGGATCCCGCATTTCCACCATCTGGCCCAGGACATCGATGACACCCCGCAGTGCAGCCTGGACTTCACCGGCGTATCTGCGCTCACGCGCCGCGGCATGCATTTTCTCAGTCACGTCCTGGGCGACGCCTATGATGACACGTCGACCCTTGATGCAGGCGACGGCGCCGTGGGCTTCCACGATCAGCGGCCGCCCTTCCTGGTGGGCACCATGAAACTGGTAGCGCACCGATTCGATCTCTCCTGCAGCGCGGCGCCGCATCTGTTCCGCCACCAGGGCCTGGTCCTCCGGCGCCACGACTGAAAGAGCGGGTTCTCCGACCAGCGAACCCGGCTCGCGCCCGAACATGGCCTCCATGCTGGGACTCGCATAGCTGAAACGGCCCTCCTCCAGCATGTATGTGCCGAACACCGAATTCTCGACCAGGACGCGCAACCGCAGCTCCGTGTCCCTGAGTTCCTGCTCCGCCTCGTATCGCCGCGACACGTCGTGCACGATCGAGTACAAAAGCGGTCGCCCCGCAACCTGCACCAGTCCGGAGTATGCATCCACGTTGCGCACTTCGCCTGAGGCCAGCCGGTGACGGAACTCGAAGAACTGCTTGCGTTCGGAGCGGGCAAGTTCCATCCGCACTCGGATTTCCTCCGCGCTGAGGACGTTGAGGTCCCCGATCCGCATCTGGCGCAATTGCTCGCGGGAGTAACCATAGAACCTGGCCGCGGCCGGATTGGCATCGACGATCGCGGTCGTCTCCGGGTCGATCACCAGCATCACGGCGTGGTTGTTCTCGAACAACGCGCGGTAGCGCGCCTCGCTCTGCTCCATCGCCGTCTCCAGCCTGCGCCTGTCGGTGACGTCCAGCACCGAGACCACGCGCGCCGGCCGACCCCGGAACGCCATGCTGTGGGCCGACACCTCGACCTGCATCAGGCTTCCGTCTTTCTTCCGGTGCGTCCACACCTGGGCCGGGGAGTAGGTTTCGTCGCGATCACGATCGACATGGTCGAGCAGGCGCGGCACCTCCTCGGCCGGGCGAATATCCTTGATGGTCATGCCGAGCCACTCGTCGCGGGCATACCCGTAGGTGTCCACGGCCGCATCGTTGAACGCGAGAAAGCGCAGCGTATCCAGATCGTAGATCCACATCGGCACGGGATTGGCGCTGAACAGCTGCTCATAATCGCGGCCACTCGAGTCCAGAGCGCGATTCATCACCTCCAGCTGTGCCACCTTGCCGCAGAGTTTCTGCGCTAACAGGTGCGCGTGGCGCGCATAGAATGTCGCCTCATCGAGGACGACCTCGCGCGCCCTGAAAGGCACGCGGCCCTCCAGGTGAGCGTCGACCTGCGCGAGAACTTGCGCGTTATCCTGCCCCTTTTGGATGACGCCTGCGGCACCCGCCGCATGTGCGAAATCCATGTCCGTGTCTTCCGTGCATATCGCCGAGTAGAGCAGGAATGGAATGTGGCGCAATGCGGGGTCGGACAGCCAGGCTCTGCACAGCAGGAAGCCGTCCATGCCAGGCATCAGCGCTTCGGATATCACGATGTCAGGCCGCGCGTCGCGTGCCACCGCCAGGGCCCGGGCACCATCGCCGGCCTCGAGAGCGTCATGCCCCCGGCCGGCCAAGAGCCCCGCTAGCAAGGCCCGACTGGTCCCGTCGCTGTCGACGATGAGCACGCTTGCCATCGCAGCCTCCGTGACGTCGATCAATGGCCCCGCATCCTAACGCAAGGTTACAGGGGGTTTCGAGGACGCTGCAGGGAAGCGCGCAGGCAACACCTGCTCAGAGTGAATCATCCTCCGCAGGCACATCGCGCCACTTGCGGCGGCGCAGCACGCGAGCCACGACGGCGCGCGCTTGCTCGACCGGCAACGCCGCCGCCGGTTCGACCTCGACGAGGAAAGGCTCGCTCTGGCCCACTCCGGGGGGGGCGTCGTCCACCTCGATGAGCGAGTAACGGAAGCGTCGCCGCAGACCGCGCAGCAAAGCCATTTTCAAGCGAAAATGCATCGGATCGTCGTCTACCGGGAGTTGCGCCCGGTTCAATTGCACCGCGACGCGCGCCACACCGGCCCGGCTGGCGGCCGCGCGCTCGGCGCTCTCGCCGTCCCCCAAACGGGATGCGAGACGTGCGATCTTGAGCTTCTCGGGGGCGATCGGCGCCAAGGCGTCGTCCGGTGCCGCGCGCCGCGTCCCAGCCCTGCGGGTCATAGCCTTCTCCGCCATGCCTGAACTTGGCGTCCATGCTATTAAAGACTCGAGCGAACAACCGTGACGCCCGTCACCAAGTCAGGAGCCGGGCGTGGCCCCGGGGGATATCCCTAATACCTGCGGGCGGATGCGAGGTTCACGGCCGCTTGCGCAGCGCCTTGAGCAGGTCGAGGACCTGGTTGCTCGTGTCGATGGTCTTGTCCAGGGCCGCCTGGCTGTCCTCCATCCTGCCAACACGCGCGCAGGTCGCTGCGCGCTCGGCGCCAGCGTGGCATTGCTCGTGCAACTCGCGGGCGCGGCGGAATTCCTCGCGATGACCCAACATCGAGACCACGCGCGCGTTGCTGAGCCATTCACCCAGCCGGCAGGCGCGCGGATCCAGCTCCGGCAACGATTTCCGCCGCCCCTCGAGGTAGCTGCGCAGCGCATTGCGCCAGGCCCTGTGCCCGAGTTCGGCGAACAGCTCCGGCACGCGCTCGCGCGGCAGCATCGTGCTCTCGCGCCACGATGCGGGTGGCGTCCAGCCGCGCATCCACTCCGGCACCTCCGCGGCCGGCATGGGCCGCGCGATTGCGTACCCCTGGCCGAGCTCGCAGCCCAGTTCGAGCAGCAGCCGGCCGTGCACCTCGGTCTCCACGCCTTCGGCGATGACCTTGCGGCTGAAACTCTCCGCGAGCCGGCAGATACTGTCGACGATGACCGCATGTTCCTGGTCGTCCAGCAGGTCGCACACGAAGCTCTGGTCGATCTTGATGGTCCCGGCGGCGAGCCGCTTGAGGAATGTCAGCGAGGAAAAACCGGTGCCGAAATCATCCAGCGCCGCCCCGACGCCAAGGTCGCGGAGCCGTTCCATCAACGCGGAGACATGAGCGATATCACGCATCGCGCCGGTCTCGACCACTTCGATCTCGAGCTGGTTGCGACGCACCGAGGGATGGGCCTCCAGCCGGCGCTGCAGCCGCCCGAGGAAATCAGGATCGTGCAACTGGAGGCTGGTGACATTGATGCTCACGCTGGTTTCCAGGCCGCTGTCGTTCCATGCCGCCAGTTGCTCGAGCGCCAGGGCGATCCCGCGCTCCCCCAGCGCGATGGCGAGCGGATGCTCCTCGAGCAACGGGATGAACTCAGCCGGGCGCAGCAATCCGCGCCCCGGATGGCGCCAGCGCACCAGGGCCTCGAAACCGAGCACGGTACCGAAACGCATGTTGACCTTGGGCTGGTAGTGGAGCTCGAACTCATTCGCGTCCAGTCCGCGGCGAATATCCTCCACCTGGGCCCGGTATTCGCGGGTGATCTCGTCGCGCTCGGCGTCGAAAAAGGTATAGCGGTTCTTGCCGGACAGCTTGGACTGGTACATCGCCTGGTCGGCCTGGCGCAGCAACTGTTCCGCGTCGATACCCCCCTGGGGCGGCAACACGGCTGCCCCAATGCTGGCAGTGGCGGAGAACACCTCGCCATCGATGACGACCGGGCTGGCGATATCGCGCATGAGCTGTTCCAGCTGGTCCTCGAGGTCCTCACCCGGGGCGCGCGCCTGCAGGATGCAGGTGAACTCGTCGCCTCCGACCCGGGCCACTTCACCTGCGCCGCAGCACGCCACCAGTCGCGACGCCAATTCGGCGATGAGCCGGTCCCCGCAGGGCTGCCCGTGCCGCTCGTTGAACTCGGCCAGGCCGTCCAGGTCCATGTACGCCACCGCCAGTGGCTGTCCGGTCCGGTGGCTCTGCTGCATCGCTTCCGCGAGGCGATGCGCGAAGGCCATCCTGTTCGGCAGGCCCGTCAGTTCATCGTGGCTGGCCACATAGGCCAGCTGCGCTTCCTGCTCCTTCTGCTGGCTGATGTCGACGTCGATGCCGGCAATGGTCGAGGCTTGACCCTGCGCGTCCCGCTTCACGGTGCGCCCCACGCTGCGTACCCAGGTCCATTCGCCGCGCCCGTTGCGCAGCCGGTGCTCGACTTCGAAGGCCGGCGCGGCGCCTGCGAGGTACTGCTGCAGCGCCCGCCGTACGGCATGCTGGTCGTCCGGATGCGCCAGGGCCTCCCAGCGCCCTTTGGTCAGCTCGCCCACCTCTCCGGCGGCATAGCCGAGCATGCGCGCCCAGCGCTCGCTGGCGCGGATGCGATCATCGGTGATGTCCCACTCCCAGGCGCCGGCGTTGGCCGCCTCCAGGGCGACCTCGAGCCTTTCCTGCTGCTGCCGCAGCGCGGCCTCGTAGGCCTTCCGCTCGGAGACATCCTGTACCGTGCCGAGCGCGCGCAGCGGCCGGCCGGTTGCATCTCGTTGCAGCTCGGCGCGCTCGTCTATCCAGGACACCTTGCCGTCCGCAACGACCCGGTAAGTGACTGCGTACTCGGGGCTCTCGCCCGCAAGCGCGTCGCGCCAGGCCTGTTCCACGCGCGGCCGGTCCTGCGGGTGGACACGGCGGATGGACTCGGTGAAGCTCACCGGCGACCGGTCCGGCAAGCCGAACATGCGGTGGGTGTCCCCGATCCACTCGATCCGGTCCCGCTCGAGGTCGATCGCCCAGGCGCCGATGCGGGCAATCCGCTGGGCGTTGAGCAGCTGCTCCGTGCGCTGGCCGACTGCAGCTTCAAGGTCGTGCTGCTGTCGCTCCAGGGCACGCCGGGCGGCGCGGAGCGCCAATTGGGTGCGTACCCGGGCCAGCAGCTCCTCTGCGGCAAACGGTCTCGACACATAGTCCACCGCGCCTTCCTCGAAGGCGCACAACTTGCTGGCCACATCGTCCAGCCCGCTGATGAACATCACCGGCACCGCACGCAGCGCGGGGGCGGCCTTCAGCAGGCGACACAGCTCGATGCCGTCCATCTCCGGCATCAGGAGGTCGAGGAGGATGAGATCCGGCGCCAGGCGCGGCGCCTGCTCGAGTGCCTGGCGCCCACCCGCCGCAGTGACTACCCGATAGCCCGCCCCGCGAAGAATTTCCTCGAGCATGGTGAGGTTGGCCGGCGTGTCGTCGACCACCATCACGGTCGCCTGGTGCGATGCTTCGCTCATGCGGAAGTAACCACGTAGTCCTGGCCCGGGCGCCGCCTCAGCTGGGCCGAGGGGCACGAACACGCCATTCTAGATGAGTCCGGGGGCGCGCGCCCGGCGGAGAGGGCGATAAGTGGCGGAGAGGGCGGGATGAGGCGCCCTGGCGGGCGCCGTCTCGGCCGGCGTTGCCGGTCTCGGCTTCGAACCCATGATGTATGACTAACGCGGGTTCGAATCCCGGTCAGGAATGCGGAGATTAGTGGCGGAGAGGGCGGGATTCGAACCCGCGTTAGGGGGTTACCCTAAACTTGCTTTCCAAGCAAGCGCCTTCGACCGCTCGGCCACCTCTCCATCCGCCCCGCAGGTCACAGCCCGAGGGGGCGGGAAATGTACCCCACCCCGGGTCCGCATTCAATGAAAGCGGACTCAGAGTATGGCGAGGATCCGTTCGTCGACGATACGCCAGGCGCCGTTGCTCAAGGGCAGCAGCACCAGTTCCTTGCGCACGGCGCGCTCCTCTGGCGGCTGGCCGAAGCGCTGCACAAAGCGCGCGCGCACGATACCGTCAGCAGTCTCTTCGACCTCCAGGGTGTCCAGGTCGACCCGCGTGGACGCCGGGACCTGGAAGCGACCACGCTGCTCGGCGCGCCATTCCTCCGGCGCGCCATAGCCTTGCGGCGCATAGTCCGAGGCGTACAGCCCCAGCCACCCGTCTGCATCGCGCCCGCTCCACAAGGCGGCCCACTGCTCCACGAATCCGGCGACGCCCGTCGCGGCGCCGCCGGGCCCCGCTACGGCCCTGGCAGCCGCAGCAGAACCTTCGGCGCGCGCGCTGCTGCTCTCCGCGTAGAAGGGCGGAGGATTGATGATGCAGTTGCCAGGGTCGTTCGCCAGGCGACCGCCGACCTCGCCCGCCGCCGGGACCCGCAGCGCCGCACGACGATCGGGCGCGTCCAGCCCCTCGGGTATCGCCAGGGACGGCCGCGCACGGGCATCCATGTAGGGTGCCGGCCCGCAGGCCGAACTCATGGCGCAGCCGGCTGTCGCCAGGCAGAGCAATAACAGGCCGAAGCCTCGCAGCAGGGATTTCAAGACGTGTATTCCACTCCGGCGCGTAGCATGGCCGCCCGCACCTCGTCGTAGTGAACCGGGTCGAGAGGCGTCAGCGGCAGCCTGATCCCGGCGCCGATGAGCCCCATGTGCATGACGACCCATTTTACAGGGATCGGGTTCGGTTCCACGAACAGCGCCCGGTGCAGGCCGGCAAGACGGTCGTTCAGCGCCTCAGCCTTGCGCGGCTCGCCGTGCCGGGCCGCCTCCACCATGCCGTGCATCAGCCGCGGCGCCACGTTGGCAGTGACGCTGATCACGCCGTCGCCGCCAGCCAGGAGGAAGTCCATCGCCGTGGCGTCGTCACCGCTGAGCAGGTCGAGCCGGTCGCCCAGCAGCTCGCGCAGCCGGGCGACGCGCTCGGTGCCGGGCACGGCTTCCTTGATGCCGACGATGCCCTCCACCTCCGCCAGCCGGGCCACGGTCTCTGGCAACAGGTCGCAAGCCGTCCGCCCGGGCACGTTGTAGAGGATCACCGGCAACCCGCCGTCGCGGGCCACGGCGTGGTAGTGCAGGAACAGGCCCTGCTGGGTCGGCTTGTTGTAGTAGGGGGTCACCACCAGGGCCGCGGCCGCCCCGGCGCGTGCGGCGACTCTCGTGAGTTCGACCGCGTGGGCGGTCGCGTTGCTGCCGGTGCCGGCGATGACGCTGATCCGGCCCGCGGCCGCCTCGAGCGCGGTCCTGAGCATGGTGTCCAGCTCGGCAGCCGAAATGCAGGGCGACTCCCCGGTGGTGCCCGCGATGACCACCGCCGCGGTCCCGGCCCCGGCGTGGAAATCGACCAGCCGGCCCAGCGCCTCGAGATCGAGGCTGCCGTCCTCGTGCATGGGCGTGACCAGGGCCACGATGCTGCCGCCGAACATCGGCTTTCTCCGGGCGCCGGGCGCCTGACAAACTCAGCCGACGATGGTATCGGCCAGCCGCGGCAGCAGCAAGCGAGGCGGCCTGGGCAGGCGCGCTCTTCGCAGCTGTCACCGATGCGGGTAAACTGGCGGTACTACCACCCTCGACCCTTCCCGTGTCCGGAACCCAGCCATTGAAGCAGCTTGTTGTCATCTCCGCGGTCGGCGGCGATCGCTCCGGCGTCGTCCACGACCTCACGCGCGCCGTGCTGGATTGCGGCGGCAACATCCTCGACAGCCGCATGATCGCCCTCGGCTCCGAGTTCGCCATGCTGCTGCTGGTGAGCGGCAGCTGGCACACGCTGGCCAGGCTGGAATCCGAGCTGAAGAAGGTCGAGGAAAGCTCCGGGCTGGCGTTGTCCATGCGCCGGACCGAGGAGCGCGCGCCGCGCGCCGACATGCTGCCCTACGCGATCGACGTGGTCTGCCTCGACCAGCCCGGCATCGTGTACAACCTGGCGAGCTTTTTCGCCAGCCGCGACATCGACATCGCGGAGATGGCCACCCGCAGCTACTCCGCGGCCCATACCGGTGCGCCCATGTTCTCGGTGCAGATGACCGTCAACATCCCGGGCAACCTGCAGATTTCAGCGCTGCGCGACGAGTTCATGGACTTCTGCGACCATCTCAACCTCGACGCCATCATGGAGCCCGTCAAGGGCTGAAGCACCAGGAGGAACCCGACATGGCCAACGCCGTCATCGGCAAGAAGGTACCCACGTTCAAGCTGCCCGTCACGGGCGACAAGGCGCTCGGCCTGGGCGATTTCAAGGGACGCAAGCTCGTCATCTATTTCTATCCCAAGGACGACACCCCCGGTTGCACGACCGAGGGCCAGGGCTTCAGGGACCACTACAAGGCCTTCCAGAAGGCCGGCGCCGAGATCGTCGGCGTGTCCCGCGACAGCGTGGCCTCGCATGAAAAGTTCAAGGCGAAGTACGAGTTCCCCTTCGATCTCATCTCCGATCCGGACGAGAAGCTGTGCGCGATGTTCGACGTGATGAAAGAGAAAAACATGTACGGCCGCAAGTCCATGGGCGTCGAGCGCAGCACTTTCCTCATCGATGAGAAAGGCGTGCTGCGCCAGGAGTGGCGCAAGGTCAAGGTGCCGGGCCACGTCGAGGCGGTCCTGGAGGCCGTGAAAGCCCTTTGATCCGACACCGCGTTCGTCTGAGCAACCGTCCCGCGAGGCAGGAATTCTCGTGAGCAAACCGGAAGACACGCGGCGCGTGTTCGTGCTGGACACGAACGTGCTGATGCACGACCCGAGTGCGCTGTTCCGTTTCGACGAGCACGACATCCACCTTCCGATGGTGGTGCTCGAGGAACTCGACGCCAACAAGAAAGGCATGTCCGAAGCCGCGCGCAACGTGCGCCAGGTGAGCCGGTTCATCGACCAGATGATCCACGGCGCGGACAAGCAGCACATAGACCACGGCATCGAGATCCCGGGCGAGCACCGCCTCAACGGTCCCGGCAACCGGCGGCCCGGACGGCTGTTCTTCCAGACCCGCCCCAACCAGGCGCTGCTGCCGGACACGCTGCCGGGAAGCCGCGCCGACAACTCCATCCTCGAGAACTGCCTGATGCTGCAGGAGGCGCACCCTGACGCGCGGGTGACGCTGGTGTCCAAGGACATCAACCTGCGCATCAAGGCGACCATTCTTGGCGTCCACGCCGAGGACTACTTCAACGATCGCACCCTCGAGGACGCCGACCTCCTGTACGGCGGCGCCGAGGCGCTGGCGCCCGATTTCTGGGAGGCGCACAGCACGGCGATGGACTCCTGGAAGGAGGATGGCCGGACCTTCTACCGGGTGCGGGGCGAGCGCGTGCCGCACTGGCAGGTCAACGAGTTCATTTACCTCGACGACGAGAGCCAGTTCGAGGCGATCGTGCGCGAAACCGACGGCGACAGTGCAGTCATCGAACTGGCACAGAGCTACCGCGGCCGCAACACCATCTGGGGTGTGACCGCGCGCAATCGCGAGCAGAACTTCGCGCTCAACCTGCTGATGTCAGAGAACGTTGATTTCGTCACCGTGCTCGGGCCGGCCGGCACCGGCAAGACGCTCCTGACCCTGGCCGCGGCGCTCGCCCAGACCATGGACCAGGGGCGTTTCCGCGAAATCATCATGACCCGGGTCACCGTGCCGTTGGGCGAGGACATCGGCTTCCTGCCGGGGACCGAGGAAGAGAAGATGGAGCCCTGGATGGGCGCCTTGATGGACAACCTCGAGGTCCTGACGCAAAGCCAGGAAGGCGGCGAATGGGGCCGCGCCGCAACCCAGGACCTGTTGCGCAGCCGCATCAAGATCCGCTCCCTCAACTTCATGCGCGGACGCACTTTCCTCAACCGTTTCATCATCATAGACGAGGCCCAGAACCTGACCCCGAAGCAGATGAAAGCGCTCATCACGCGTGCCGGGCCGGGCACCAAGGTGCTATGCCTGGGCAACGTCTCGCAGATCGACACCCCTTACCTGACCGAGACCACGTCCGGCCTGACCTACGTGGTGAACCGGTTCCGCGGCTGGCCGCATGCCGGCCACGTCACCCTCATGCGCGGCGAGCGCTCGCGGCTCGCGGACTTTGCCTCTGAATCCCTTTAGGGCCGGGAACCGCCTGCTGGCGCTGGCTGTCCTACGTTAGGCAAGGGGTATGCCCCGCTCCGGATTTGTCATGCTCAAACGACTCGCCATCCTGCTCACTGCAAGCCTGCTGACCGCGGTCGCCGGCGCGGAGCCACGCTGGGACCTGCCGGATATCGGCAGCCCGGCGGACACGGTCTTCACGCGCAGCCAGGCCGAAGCCATCGGGCGCACGGTGCTGCGCCAGCTGCGCGAGCAGGGTGTGGTGCTCGAGGACCCGGAGGTCGCCGAGTACATCACCGACCTGGGCCGGCGCATCGCACCCCACGCCCATGACGGCGAACACCGCTTCGCCTTCTTCGTCGTGGACGAGGACCAGATCAACGCCTTCGCGCTGCCCGGCGGCTACATCGGCATCAATACCGGGCTGATCACCGCGACGCGCAGTGAAAGCGAGCTGGCGGGCGTGCTGGCGCACGAAATCGCACACGTCAGCCAGAACCACATCGCGCGGCGCATCCAGGGCACCGGCAAGACCGGGATCCTCGCCACCGCGGCTATTCTCGCCGCCATCCTGCTCGGCGCCGGCGGGGACGTGCTGCCCGCTGCGATCGCCAGCGCCCAGGGCCTGGCGATGCAGGAGCAGATCAACTACACCCGCGCCAACGAGTACGAGGCCGACCGCGTGGGCCTGGAGTATCTCGCCCGCGCCGGTTTCGACCCCATGGGCATGCCGTCCTTTTTCGAAGTTTTGTCGCGGCAGGCTGCCATGCCCGGCTCGCGGCTGCCCGAGTTCCTCCAGACCCACCCTCTCTCCACCACCCGGATGGCCGAGACGCGCGACCGCGCCGAACGCACCGAGGTGGCCGAGGTGCGCGAGAGCCGGAGCTATGCGCTCATGAAGGCGCGGGTCCAGGTCCTCAATGCCCGCTCCTCGGACCAGGCGCTGGCCCGCTTCGAGTCCCAACTCGCCGCCGGCGAGGACAGGTCGAGCGCGGACTTGTATGGTTACGGCCTCGCGCTCTTGCGGGCGGGCCGTTACCCGGAGGCCGTGGCCGTCCTGGAGCCCCTGCTTGCCGCCGACGAGAACGTCGTGGTGTTTCACTCCGCCCTGGGCGAGGCCCTGATCCTCGCCGGGCGCGAGGCTGAGGGACTCGCCGTGTTCGAGCGCGCCGTGGCCCTGTTCCCGCGTAACCGCCCGCTGGTGGTGCGGTACGCCGAAGCCCTGTTGCGCACGCAAAACTTCGAGCGCGCGCACGCGGTCCTGCTGGACCTGTTCAACACCGTGCGCCCGACCCCGGCCCAGGTGCGGCTCATCGCCAACGCGGCGGACGCCGCGGGGTTGCCGGCCGAGGCTCTTTTCTACCTCTCGGAGTATCATCTGCTCAACGGCGACCTGCCCATGGCGCTGGACAAGCTCCGCCTGGCGCTGTTGCAGCCCGGGTTGCAGCCCTGGCAACAGGCGCGCTTTGAGGCACGGATGGCCGAGCTCGAGCCCTTCCTGGCAGGCCGCAGAGCCAGGCGCACGGAGACCAGTAAGCAATAATGAACACGGAACAGGGACTGACTCCCCCCGCCCATGCTCCGGCACGCGGCCGCGCGGCCGTGCGCCGCGCCGCAAGGCCGCTGCTGCTCGCGCTGCTGTTGCTCGGCGCCACCGGTTGCGCCACCGTCCCCGCCGAACAGGATGAGGCCAGCGCCTACGATCCGTTCGAGCCGCTCAATCGCAAGGTCTTCGCCTTCAACCAGGCCACCGATCGCGTGTTGCTGCGGCCGCTCGCGCGTGGCTACGACCGCTTCGTGCCCGATCCCGTCAAGACCGGCGTGGGCAATTTTTTTGACAACCTGTCGGCGCCGATCTGGGTGCTCAACCACCTCCTGCAGGGCAACCCGGGGGACGCGGCACGCCAGACGGGCCGGTTCCTGATGAATTCCACGTTCGGGCTGGGAGGCGTCCTCGACCCGGCCAGCCGCAACGGCCTGCCCGAGAACACGGCCCGTTTCGACCAGACTTTCGGCAAGTGGGGGATTCCCTCGGGCCCCTTCATCATGGTGCCCTTCCTGGGACCGAACACGCCGCGCAGCGCCGTCGGCTGGTACGCGCGTTTGCAGACCGACGTCATCTGGAACAGGCTGGAAGACAACCGCAGCCTGCGAGACAAGCTCACGGTGCTGCAGTTCGTCGAGCTGCGCCATCGCCTGCTGCGGTTTGACCGGATGATTGACGAGGCGCCGGACCCCTACATCTTCGTGCGCGAATCCTACCGCCAGCGCATGGAGTTCGAGATCCGCGGCGATGTCGATCTCGAGGAAGAGTTCGACTTCGACGACGACCCCTGAGGCGGCCGCCGCGCCTCACTCGGACGACCAGCGCTCCGCGCGATGCAGCATGTCTTCCACCTCGCTGATCTGGGCGATCGCCATCAATTGCGCCGGAACGTGGTGAAACTGGATCTCGCGCGCATTGTTACGCGCCCAGTTGACCCATTCCAGCAGCAACGCGAGGCCGGCGCTGTCGGCGCGCCGCACGCCTGAAAGGTCGAGCTCGATCACGGCATGGTCCCGGAACAGCTTGCGGCTGCGCGCCAGTGCGGCGCTCGCGGTGCTGAAGTCGAGCTCGCCCTCGACCCGGAAGCGCCCGTCCCCTTGCGGCTGGAACTCGACGTCCGCGTCGCCGCCGGAAGGTTCCAGCGCGCCCGGGTTCAAGAGCCGCTGCTGCTGTCGGGCAGCGACGCCTGGAGCTCGTCGATCACAGCCTGGATGCCCTTGGCCCGAAACTCGCTGGCGTACTGGTTGCGATAGGTCGTGAGATAGGAGATGCCCTCGACGATGACGTCGAAGACCTTCCAGCTGCCGTCATGGAAACGCAGCCGGTAGCTGATCGGCACCACGGTCCCATCGGTCAGCTTCACCTCCGAGTCGACCACCGCCAGGCCCTTGTCCGGGTCCCCGCGGGTCCCGGTGATCTTGAGCTGGTCCGAGTTGTACTCGAGGATGCCCTCGCCGTAGCTGTCCAGCAGCTTGCGATACAGCCCGTTGATAAAGGCCTCGCGCTGCTCCGGCGTGGCCTCGCGCCAGTAGCGACCCATCACGGCCTGGCCCGTGGCGCTACGGTCCCAGCGCGGCAGCAACACCTCGTCCACGATGGCAAACAGCGCGGCGCGGTCCTGTTTCAGCTCTTCGCGGCGGCCGTCGATGGCCTGTATCGTCAGCTCGGACGCTTCGCGGATGACCTGCTCGGGGCCGGGCTGCGTCTCCGCGAGTGCCGGAGCTGCCGCGATCGCCATCAACGCGACCAGGGACAGGGTGATTCTCATGCTCAGTGCTTTCATATGCTTCTCTCGGCTATTCGTCGCCGCCCGCCTGGCTGAACAGGTACTTGCTGATCAACTGCTCCAGCACCACGGCGGACTGGGTAAAAAGGATCTCGTCACCATCCGCGAAATATTCCTCGGCCCCACCCGGCTGGAGGCCGATGTACTGGCCCCCCAGGATGCCGGCCGTCAGGATGCTGGCGTCCGAATCGTTGGGGATCTGGTCGTATTCCGCCCCGATGCGCATGGTCACCACGGCCTCCAGCCGCTCCGAGTCGAACTCGATCGCCGTCACGCGCCCGATCTGGACGCCGGAGATGGACACCGGAGACCGGACCTTCAGCGTCCCGACCTGGTCGAAACGTGCTTGCAGCTCGTAGCCCTGGTCCCCGGCGTAGGCGTCGAAGGTCGTCACCCGGGTGGTAAGGAAAAACAGGGCCAGTATGCCCATGAAGACAAACAATCCGGTCCCGAGTTCCACTGCCCGCGTCTGTTGCATCTCTCAGTTTCCTCCCAGCAGCCAGGCCGTCAGCATGAAATTCAGAACCAGCACGGTGAGCGAAGTGTGAACCACGGCGCGCGTCGTCGCACGACCCACGCCCTCGGCGGTTGGCACGCAATTGTAACCTTCGAACACGGCCAGCAGGCTGGCGGCGACGCCGAAGAACACGCTCTTGATGACCCCGGACATCACGTCCTCGCGCAGGTCCACCTGGGCCTGCATCTGGCCCCAGAAGGCGCCCTCGTCGACCCCGAGGATCACCACGGCCTCGAGCCAGGCCCCGAAAATGCCCATGGCGCTGAAAATCAGCGTCAGGATCGGCACCGCGATCACGCCGCCGAGGAAGCGCGGCGCCACGACCCGCTTGATGGGATCGACGGCCATCATCTCCATGCCCGCGAGCTGGTCGGTGGCCTTCATAAGGCCGATCTCGGAGGACAGGGCCGTGCCGGCGCGTCCCGCGAACAGCAATGCCGTGACCACCGGGCCGAGCTCGCGCACCAGACCGAGCGCAGCCACCATGCCGATGGTGTCCTCCGCCCCAAAGCGCGACAGGGTGTTGTAACCCTGCAGCGCCAGCACCATGCCGACGAACAGCCCGGCCAGCATGATGACGACCAGCGACTGCACACCCGCCACGTAGACCTGCCTGATGACCAGGCGCGGCCGCGCCAGCGCATAGGGGAGATCCGCCAGGATGCGCAGCAGGAAGAGCTGCCCGGCGCCGAAGGTGCCGAGGAAGCCGCGCAGCGAGTAGCCCACCTCGCGTAACACGCGCCGCAACCCGCCTGTCTCCCGGTGTTCCATGCCCGTGCCTTTCAGTCCCGATCGGCGGCGAGCAGCTGCTCGCTGTAGTCCGGCGCCGGGTAATGGAAGGGGACGGGGCCATCCGCCATGCCCTGCATGAACTGGGTGACGGTCTCCGAGTGATGGTCGCGCAGCTGCTCCGGCGTCCCCGCTGCTGCAACGCGCCCCCCGGACAGGAGGAAGCTGCAATCGGCGATGCTCGAGACTTCGTCGACGTCGTGGGTGACGACCACGCTGGTGAGCCCGAGGGCGTCGTTCATGCGCCGGATCAGCCGCACGACCACGCCCATGGAAATGGGGTCGAGCCCGACGAAGGGCTCGTCGTAATAGATGATCTCGGGGTCCATGACGATGGCGCGCGCCAGCGCCACGCGGCGCGCCATGCCACCGGACAGCTGCGCGGGCATCAGCTGCCAGGCGCCGCGCAGGCCCACCGCGTGCAACTTGGTGAGCACGATGTGGCGGATCAGCCGCTCCGGCAGCCGGGTGTGCTCGCGCAGGGGGAAAGCGACATTGTCGTAGACGCTGAGATCGGTCAGCAGCGCGCCGTTCTGGAACAGCATGCCGACGCGCTTGCGCATGCGGAACAACTCGCGGCGGCTCATGCGCGTCACTTCGCGGCCGTCGAACAGGATGCTGCCGCTGTCGGGGCGCTCCTGGCCGGTAATGAGTCGCAACAGGGTGGTCTTGCCGGTGCCGCTCGGGCCCATGATGGCGGTCACGCCGCCGCGGCGGATCCGCAGGTCCAGGCCGTCGAACACCACCGACTGGCCGCGCGCGTAGCGCAGGTCGCGGATGACGACGATGTTGTCCTCACCGGGACATCCGGGCTCCATCGCTTGCTCCGCCGCCTGTTTGCGCATCCTGGACCGGGGGCATGAACGACCCTTGAAACTGCGCGCATGCTATCACAAACCCTGTTTCCCCCTGTCCCGGGGTTGGCCCGCGAGCGAATCAGGACTAAAATGGTCCCCATTCGAGCCTGGACGAGGCGGGACGAGAGCCAAGATGCTGAAAATGAGCCGATTGACGGACTACGGCACCGGGGTGCTGGCCTACCTGGCGGCAGCGGACGAAGCGCCGCACAGCGCCAGCCAGGTGGCCGAGCAGACCGGCCTGCCGGCAGCCACGGTCAGCAAGATCCTGAAGCTGCTCACGCGGGGCGGCCTGGTGACCTCGCACCGCGGCGCGCTGGGCGGCTACCTGTTGGCGCGGCCGGCCAACGAGATCACCGCGGCGGAAGTCATTGACGCGCTGGAGGGGCCGCTGGCCCTGACGGAGTGCTCGGTGGAGCCGGGCAGCTGCGAGCTGGAGGCGTCGTGCCTGGTGGGCAACGCCTGGCAGCGCATCAACCTCGCCATTCGCCGGGCGCTCGAGGAGATCAGCCTGGCGGAACTGGCGAACATGCAGGCCGGTTACCGGCCGCGCGTGGACCTTAGGACGATCGTCGCGTCGCCGGGCAGGACGGCGCGACTGGAACGCGGCTGAAGACAGCCTGGAGCAAGACATGGCAACTGGACAGCAAGACGTCGAACAACTCGTGGCCCGGAAGTACCGGCACGGCTTCGTGACGGACATCGAGTCCGACACGGTGCCGCCCGGTCTCGATGAGTCGATCATCCGTTTTATCTCGCAGAAGAAGAAGGAGCCGGAGTTCCTGCTGCAGTGGCGCCTGCGCGCTTTTGAGCACTGGCTGACGATGACCGAGCCGGACTGGGCGCACGTCAACATTGCGCCCATCGATTACCAGGCCATTTCCTACTACTCGGCGCCGAAGAAGAAAACCGACGGGCCGAAGAGCCTGGACGAAGTCGATCCCAAGCTGCTCGAGACCTACGACAAGCTCGGCATCCCGCTGCACGAGCGCGCCCGGCTCGCGGGCGTGGCGGTGGATGCCGTGTTCGACAGCGTCTCGGTGGCCACGACCTTCAAGCAGAAGCTGAAGGACGCCGGGGTCATCTTCTGCCCCTTCTCCGAGGCGGTGCAGGAGTATCCGGAGCTGCTGGAGAAGTATCTCGGCACCGTGGTGCCGCCCGGCGACAACTTTTTCGCCGCGCTCAACTCCGCAGTATTCACCGACGGTTCATTCGTCTACATCCCGAAGGGCGTGCGCTGCCCCATGGAGCTGTCGACCTATTTCCGCATCAACGCCGCCAACACCGGCCAGTTCGAGCGCACGCTGATCGTGGCCGACGAGGGCAGCCACGTGAGCTACCTCGAGGGCTGCACTGCGCCCATGCGTGACGAGAACCAGCTGCACGCCGCAGTGGTGGAGCTCATCGCCGAGGACGACGCCGAGATCAAGTACTCGACGGTGCAGAACTGGTACCCGGGCGACGAGAACGGCGTCGGCGGCATCTACAACTTCGTCACCAAGCGCGGGGACTGTCGCGGCCGCAATGCCAAGATTTCCTGGACGCAGGTGGAAACCGGCTCGGCCATCACCTGGAAGTACCCGAGCTGCATCCTGCGCGGCGACAACTCCGTGGGCGAGTTCTACTCGGTGGCGCTGACCAACAACATGCAGCAGGCCGATACCGGCACCAAGATGATCCACATCGGCCGCAACACGAAGAGCACCATCGTCTCCAAGGGCATCTCTGCCGGTCGCGGCCAGAACGCCTATCGCGGCCTGGTGAAGATCCTTCCCGGCGCCGAGGGCGCGCGCAATCACACCCAGTGCGATTCGCTGCTCATGGGCAGCGAGTGCGGCGCCCACACCTTTCCCTACATGGAGATCGGCAACCCGAGCGCCGTGGTGGAGCACGAGGCGACCACCTCCAAGATCAGCGACGACCAGCTGTTCTACTGCCGCCAGCGCGGCATCTCGGAGGAAGACGCCGTCAACATGATCGTCAACGGCTTCTGCAAGGAAGTGTTCCGCGAGCTGCCCATGGAGTTCGCCGTTGAAGCCCAGAACCTGCTGAGCGTGAGCCTCGAAGGCGCGGTCGGCTGATAGCAGACAGGAAGAGAGAGCAATGCTGAGCATCAAGAACCTGCGCGCCCGCGCCGGAGAGCGCGACATCCTCAAGGGACTCGACCTCGAGGTCGGCCCCGGAGAAGTGCATGCCATCATGGGCCCGAACGGCTCCGGCAAGAGCACGCTGGCCGGCGTGCTTGCCGGGCGCTCCGAGATCGAGGTCACCGGGGGCAGCGTGACCTACCGCGGCCAGGACCTGCTGGAGCTCGAGCCGGAGGAGCGCGCACGCGAGGGCGTGTTCCTGGCCTTCCAGTACCCGGTCGAGATCCCGGGCGTGAACAACGTCTACCTGCTGAAGGCGGCGCTGAACGCGGTGCGCAAGCATCGCGGCGAGGCGGAGCTCGACGCCTTCGAGTTTCTCGCCCTGGTGAAGGAGCGCATGAAGCTGATGCAGATGGGCGACAGCTTCCTCAACCGCGGCGTCAACGAGGGCTTTTCCGGCGGCGAGAAGAAGCGCAACGAGATCCTGCAGATGGCGGTGCTGGAACCGGCGCTGGCGATCCTCGACGAGACCGACTCGGGCCTCGACATCGATGCGCTCAAGGTCGTCGCCAACGGCGTCAACAGCCTGCGCTCGCCCGAGCGTTCCATGGTGGTCGTGACGCATTACCAGCGCCTGCTGGACTACATCGTGCCCGACTTCGTGCATGTGCTGTCGAACGGTCGCATCGTGCGCACCGGCGGGCGCGAGCTGGCGCTGGAGCTGGAGGAGCGCGGTTACGACTGGCTGCGCGAGGGGGCGGACGCGGCATGAGCAGCGCCACCGCCGCCAGGAGCGATCAGGCCCCTGCCCTGCCCGAGTGGATCGAGCAGGCCGCTGCGACGGCCGGCGGGCCCGAGTGGCTGCGGCAGCGGCGCCGGGCGGGCCTGGCGAAATTCACGGCCGCAGGCTTTCCGACCCGCCGCGACGAGGACTGGAAGTACACCGATCTCAAGCTGGTGACGCGACGCAATTTCGGCGCCGTGGTCGCGGGCGTGCCGGCCACGCCTGAGATCGAGGGGCTGGATTGCCCCACGCTGGTGTTCATCAACGGGCGGCTGGCCGCCGCGCCGGCGCTGCCCGAAGGCTTGGGCGTCATGTCGCTGGCCGCAGCGGTCGCGGCCGACCATCCGGCCTGCCGCGAACTGCTCGGCACCGTGGCGGACCCGGCCCGGCACCGCTTCGCCGCGCTCTCCACCGCCCTGTTCCAGGACGGCGTGCTGCTCGATCTCGCCCCGGGGCTGGAACTCGAGCAGCCCTTGCGGCTGGTGTTCCTTGGCGGCGGTGGCGACAGTCCTGCGCTGGATTGCCCCCGTGTGCTGGTGCGCGCCGGCGTCAACAGCCGCGCCACCCTGATCGAGCATTACGGGCCGGCGGCCGGCGAGTCGCTCGGCCTGGCCGTGACCGAGGTGGCGCTGGAAGCCGGCGCCCATATCGAACATTACCGCCTGCAGGAAAGCGGCCCTGGCGCTTTTCATCTCGGCGTGCTGGCCGCCCGCATCGAGCGGGACGCAACCCTCGTCAGCCACAACCTGGCCGTCGGCGGGCGCATCGCCCGACTGGACCTGGACGCCGCCCTGGTGGCGCCCGGGGCCCACGTCGAGATGAACGGCCTGTACGTGGCCCGGGACCGGCAACATATCGACAACCACACGCGAGTCGATCATGCCGTGCCGCGCACTTCCAGCGACCAGCTCTACCGCGGCGTGCTGACCGGCAAGAGCCACGCCGTGTTCAACGGCAAGGCCATCGTGCGCCCGGGCGCGGCGGGCACGGATGCGCAGCAGTCCAATGCCAACCTGCTGCTGTCACCTGAGGCGGAGATCGACACCAAGCCGGAGCTCGAAATCTATGCCGACGAGGTGAAGTGCTCGCACGGCGCGACCACCGGGCAGCTGGACGCCGACGCCCTCTTCTACCTGCGCTCGCGCGGCCTCGACGAGGAGACTGCGCGCAGCCTGCTGACCTTTGCCTTCGCCGACACGGTGCTGGCCCGCATGCCGCTGGCGCCGCTGCGACGCCATGCCGAGCAGCTGGTGGTGGGGCGCCTGCCGGATGCGGACCGCATCAGGGAGTTCACATGAGCGCTGTGAGCAAGGAAACCGCGGTGCCCGCGGCACGGTTCGACGTCGAGGCCGTGCGGCGCGACTTTCCGGTGCTGCACCAGGAAATCCACGACAAGCCCCTCGCCTACCTCGACAATGCCGCGTCGTCCCAGCATCCCGTGCAGGTCATCGAGGCGGTGGCGGAGTATTACCGGCGCGATCACGCCAACGTGCATCGCGGCGTGCACCAGCTCAGCCAGCGCGCCACCGATGCCTTCGAGGGCGCGCGGGAAAAGGTGCGCCGCTTCATCAACGCCGCCTCCGAGCGCGAGGTGATCTTCACCCGCGGCACCACGGAAGCCATCAACCTGGTGGCGCAGAGCTGGGGCCGCGCCAATCTCGGCGCCGGCGACGAGATCGTGATCAGCCACCTGGAGCATCATGCCAACATCGTGCCCTGGCAGCTCCTGTGCCAGCAGACGGGGGCTGAGCTGAAGGTCATCCCGATGACCGAGAGCGGCGAGATCGATGTTGCGGCGGCACGCGAGATCATAGGGCCCGCCACGCGCCTGCTGGCGTTCACCCATGTATCGAACGCGCTCGGCACCATCAGCCCGGTGGCGGAGTTGACCGCCCTGGCGCGCGCAGCGGGCGCGCTGGTGCTGCTCGATGGAGCGCAGGGCGTGCCGCACATGCGCGTCGACGTGCAGGCGCTCGGCTGCGACTTCTACGCCTTCTCCGGCCACAAGATGTTCGCCCCTACCGGCATCGGCGTGCTGTGGGGCCGGGAAGAACTCCTGCGCGCCATGCCGCCCTGGCAGGGCGGCGGCGACATGATCCTCGCCGTCACCTTCGAGAAGACCACCTACAACGAGTTGCCGTGGAAATTCGAGGCCGGCACGCCGCACATCGCCGGCGCCATCGGGCTCGGCGCCGCAATCGACTACCTGGAGCGCCTCGACTTCGAGGCCGCGGCCGCGTGGGAGCACGAACTGCTGAAATACGGCACCGCCCGCCTCGGGGAAGTGGCCGGCCTGCGCATCATCGGCACGTCGCCAAACAAGGCGGCCGTCATTTCTTTCACGCTGGAGGGCGTCCACCCGCACGATATCGGCACCATCGTCGACCATGCCGGGGTGGCGATCCGCACCGGGCATCACTGCGCCATGCCGGTGATGGACTTTTACGGCGTGCCGGCCACCGCGCGCGCATCCTTCGCCTTTTACAACACCCGCGACGAGGTCGACCGGCTGGCGGCGGCGCTGCAACAGGCGCGGGAGGTTTTCGCCTGATGGACCTCGCCGACCTTTATCGCGACGTGATCATCGATCACAACCGCAAGCCGCGAAACTTCCGCAAGATCCCGCCGCCCTGCCGGCACGCGGAGGGGCTCAACCCCCTGTGCGGCGACAAGCTGCAGGTCTACCTGAAGCTGGACGCAGAGGATCGCATCGAGGACATTTCCTTCGAGGGTTCCGGTTGCGCCATCTCGGTGGCTTCTGCCTCTCTCATGACCGAGGCCCTGCGCGGCCGCACCCGCGCCGAGGCCGAAGCCCTGTTCGAGCACATGCACGCCATGCTCACCGGGCGGGAGGAACCCAATCCGGGCGCAATCGGCAAGCTGGCGGCCCTGGCAGGCGTGCGCGAATATCCGACCCGGGTAAAATGCGCCAGCCTCTGCTGGCACACCGCCCACTCCGCCCTCGAAGCGGGCGGCACCGTCAGCACCGAATAAAGCTCAACCGCGGAAGGCCACGCATGTACGGACAAGACAGCGAACCCGTCACCCTGGCGCGCGACTGCGTCGCCATCATCGTGCCCGCCGGCGACCAGGTGGTGCTGCGCAAGGGTGCACGCGGGCTCATCACCCAGGCCCTCGGCGGCAGCTTCACCGTCTATCTCGACGGCAACCTGTTCCGCATCGCGGGGGAAGACGCGGATGCACTGGGCAAGGCGCCCGTGCCGCCGCCACAACTCCCGCCGGACGCCGCGGACGAGGACGTGGAGGACCTGGTGTGGGAACAGCTGCGCACCTGCTTCGATCCCGAGATCCCGATCAATATCGTCGATCTCGGCTTGATCTATGAATGCAAGCTCAAGCACGCTGACGGCGGCGACCGCGACGTGGAAGTGAAAATGACCCTCACTGCGCCCGGCTGCGGCATGGGCGAGGTGCTTGTCATGGATGTGAAAGACAAGTTGGAGATCATTCCGACCATCCGCGAGGCCCGGGTCGAACTCACCTTCGACCCGCCGTGGAACCGCGACATGATGTCCGAGGCGGCGCGACTGCAGACGGGGATGTACTGATGGGCAAGTGGCACGACGTGACCGCTGAGGGTGATATCGAGCCGGGCGGTTTCGCCCTGCTGGAGACGGACGACCTGACAGCCGCAGTGTTCAACGTGGACGGCACGCTCTACGCCATCGAGGATGTGTGCACTCATGACGGCGCGGAACTGGCAGGCGGGCCGGTCGTCGGCGACCAGGTGGTATGCCCGCGGCACGGGGCACGCTTCTGCCTGCGCACGGGCCGCGCCCTCACGCCGCCCGCCTACGCGGCGGTGCAGACTTTTCCGGTGCGCATCCACGCGGGCCGCATCGAAGTGGAACTCCCGGACTGAACGATGCTGCGCCTGATCCTGCTGCGACACGGCAAGTCGAGCTGGGATGATGCCCACATCGACGACTTCGAGCGTCCGCTCGCGCCGCGGGGGCTGCGCAATGTGCCCGAGATGGGACGACGGCTGGCCCAGCGCCGGCTCGTGCCTGACCTGGTGATCTCGAGCACGGCCGTACGCGCACTGGCGACGGCGCGCGGGGTGGCCCGGGAAATCGGCTATCGGGAAGATCGCATCGAGGAGGCGCCGCAGCTGTACCTGGCGTCCCCGGACGAGATACTGGACGTGATCCGCGCGGCGCCGGCGGGCATCGACACCCTCATGGTCGTCGGCCACAACCCTGGCCTCACCGAGGTCGCCAACCGGCTGGACGACATCCGTATCGACAACATGCCGACTGCAGCGATGCTGTGCGTGGAGTTCGCTGCCACAGCCTGGACCGATATCCGCCCCACAGAAGCCCAGCTGTGCTGGTTCGACTATCCGCGCAAGCAACCCGCCTGAGGCATCCTCTTCAACCGCTGGCCGGCCCGCGCCGCCCCTCGGTCCTGGCCAGGAATCCGTCCAGCACCTCGAGGTAGCGTTGCGTCTCCTCCAGGTGGGGGACATGCGCGCTGTGCTCGAACACGACCCACTCCGAGCTCGCAACGCCGCGATACAGCGTCGCCGCAGCCTCCGGCGGCGCCAGGTCGTATCGCCCTGAGACCACCAGCGTCGGCGTCTCGATCTCCCCCAGGCGCGCCGTGACGTCCCAGTCCGCCAGTTGCCCTGCCGGCTCCAGTTCGCTGGGTCCGAGCATGGCCAGCCGGGCCCCGGGGTGGCGGCGGGCTTCCTCGACACTGCGCTCGAGGCACTCCGGCCATGGGTTCATACGGCAGAAGTGGCGCCGCAGGAAGGCGTCGATGATGCAGCGGCACGGCGGGGTCGCGAGGCTTCCCGTGAGACGGTGCCGCTGCAGCGGACCGCTGATCTCCTCGGGCATGCTGCTGCCGAGGCGAGCGAGTCCCTGGCGCCATTGCGGGATGCTGGCCACCGTGTCCGCAAGCACCAGGCTCTCGATCCCGCCGGGCTGGGCCAACGCATACTCCAGCGCGAGCATCCCGCCCCAGCCGTGTCCCAGCAGGTGGCACTCCGCGAGGCCCGCAGCGTCCCGCACTGCCTGCAATTCTTCGAGGAACAGGGCCATCGACCACCCGGCGTCCGGCCCGCGGTGGTCGGAGCGGCCGCATCCGAGCTGGTCGTAGAACACGACCTGTCGGCCCGTGGTCTGCATGGCATCCAGGGGCTCCAGGTAGTCGAGTCCGTAACCCGGCCCGCCATGAATACAGAGGAGCGCGCGGCGAGACTGACTCTTGCCGACCACCCTGAAGCGGGTCTTGAAGCCGCGGAAGGCGGCGTAGCCCTCCGTGGCTGGCGTGTACTCCCGCATGCGGACGGTGCCCCTGCCCGGTCCGAGATCGTTACCGTTTCGAGCTTAGGACGGCATCCGTCCGGGCGGCATCCGCAGGAATACTGTCAGCAGTTTCCGCAGGGGGGTCAGGCGGGCGCCAGGCCGGCGCCGCCCGAGGCATAACGCATGACTGCGATGAAGTGGCACACCGTGCCCGCGAGCACAAAGAGGTGCCAGACGAAATGGCAGAAACGGTAGCGATCGAGGGCATAGAACACCACGCCCGCGGTGTAGGCGACGCCGCCGGCCACCAGCCAGGCCACGCCGGCCGGCTCCATCCGCTCCAGCAGCGGGTCGATGGCGACGATCACCAGCCACCCCATGGCCAGGTACACCACCACTGACAGGCGCCGGAAACGCACCCCGCCCAGCGCCTTCATCACCACCCCGGCCAGCGCCAGGGTCCAGACCAGCCCGAACAGCGTCCAGCCCCAGCCGCCGCGAAGCACGCCCAGGGTGAAAGGGGTGTATGTCCCCGCGATCAGCAGGAAAATGGAGCCGTGGTCGATGGCGCGCAACAACTGCTTGGCGCGCGGCTGAGGCACCGCGTGGTAGAGCGTGGAAGAAAGGTAGGCCAGCATCACCGTGACGGCAAACACCACCGCGCCGACGAGGTCGGCGACCCCACCATTGCGCCCCACTTCGGCGAGCAGGAACGGCGTCGCGACGGCAGCGGCGACGAATCCGGCCCCGTGGCTCACGCTGTTGGCGATCTCCTCGCCCCGGGACTGGACGCGCTTGCTCACGGCTCAGCACTCCGGCACGTTGACCGCGAGGCCGCCGCGCGAGGTTTCCTTGTAACTGGTCGACATGTCGAGGCCGGTCTGGCGCATGGTGGCGATCACCTGGTCCAGGCTGACCTTGTGGCTGCCGTCGCCGCGAAAAGCCATGCGCGCCGCGTTGATGGCCTTCACCGCGCCCATGGCGTTGCGCTCGATGCAGGGAATCTGGACCAGGCCCGCGATCGGGTCGCAGGTCAGTCCCAGGTTGTGCTCCATGCCGATCTCCGCGGCGTTCTCGACCTGCGCATTGCTCCCGCCCATGGCCGCCACCAGCCCGCCCGCGGCCATCGAGCAGGCTACGCCGACCTCGCCCTGGCAGCCCATTTCCGCGCCCGAAATGGACGCATTCTTCTTGTACAGGATGGCGATGGCGCCGGCGGTCAGCAGGAAGCGCAGCACGCCCTCCTCGTCCGCCCCGCTGACGAAGCGGCGGTAGTAGTGCAGCACCGCGGGGATGATCCCGGCGGCGCCGTTGGTCGGGGCCGTGACGACGCGCCCGCCGGCCGCGTTCTCCTCGTTCACGGCCAGCGCATAGGCGTTCACCCAGTCCATGAAGTCGCCGGCGGCCCCTTCACCGCACAACTCGCGGTACAGGCGCGGCGCGCGGCGCGGGACTTTCAGCACGCCGGGCAGCACCCCCTTGGCCTCGAAGCCTTGCCGCACGCAAGTCTTCATAACCTGCCACAGATCCAGCAGCTGCGCCCGCGTGTCCTCCGGCGGCTGCCATGCCGTCTCGTTGGCCAGCACCAGTTCATGGATCTTCATGTCGTGGCGGCCGCACTGCTCCAGCAGCTCCGCTGCACTGTCGAAGGGGAACGGCACCGAGACCTTGGCCTCGCCCTGGCCCGCCTCCTCTTCCTCGCCGCGCACGATGAAGCCGCCGCCGATGGAATAGAAGCTCTCGCTCGCCAGTGTCTCTCCTGTGGCGTCGAATGCAGTGAAGCGCATGCCGTTGGCGTGGCGCGGCAGCACCTGCTCCTTGTGGAACAGCAGGTCCATGGGCTCGTCGAAAGCGATCTCCCGCTCGCCCAGCAGGCGCAATCGCCCCGCGCCGCGAATGCGTTCCAGGCGCTCTTCGACGGTCGCCGGCTCCAGGGTTTTCGGCTCCTCCCCCTCGAGCCCCAGCAGGATGGCGCGGTCGGTGCAGTGTCCCTTGCCCGTCAATGCCAGCGAGCCGTAGAGCTGCGCGCCCACGCGCTCCACGCGCGCGAGCAGGTCGCGCTCCTGCAGGTCGAGCAGGAATTGCCGCGCCGCCAGCATCGGACCCATGGTGTGGGAGCTGGAGGGGCCCACACCGATCTTGACCAGGTCGAATATGCTGATCGCCACGACGCTCGCCTCAACCGTCCGACAGGGACAGCAGGCTGGCGTTGCCGCCCACCGCCGAGGTGTTGATGGTCAGGGTGCGCTCGGTGCTGAAGCGGTGCAGGTAGGCGGGGCCACCGGCCTTGGGACCGGTGCCCGACAGCCCGGAGCCGCCGAAGGGCTGCACGCCCACGACGGCGCCGACCATGTTGCGGTTGACGTAGACGTTGCCGGCACGCGCCTTGGCGAAGATCTCCCGCGCCCGGGCGTCGATGCGGCTGTGCACCCCGAGCGTCAGGCCGTAGCCCGTGGCGTTGATCTCGTCGAGGACGCGCTCCAGGTCGGCAGCTGCGTAGCGCACGACGTGCAGCACGGGGCCGAAGACCTCGCCCTCGAGCTGGCCGATGCCGTCGAGCTCGACCACGGTCGGCGCCAGGAAGGTGCCGTTGACCGCCGCCGCCGGCAGGTGGCAGCGCGCCAGCACCCTGCCCTGCTGCTCCATGCGCGTGACGTGCGCTTCCAGGGTCGCGAGCGCCTCGCGGTCGATGACCGGGCCGACGTCGGTCGACAGCAGCGCCGGGTCGCCGATACGCAGCTCCTGCATGAAGCCTTTGAGGAGCCGCAGCGTGCGGTCCGCGATGTCTTTCTGCAGGTAGAGCACGCGCAGCGCCGAGCAGCGCTGTCCGGCGCTGTTGAAGGCCGACTTGACGGTGTCCAGCACGACCTGCTCCGGCAATGCGGAGCTGTCCACCAGCATGGCGTTCTGCCCGCCAGTCTCGGCGATGAGGGTGGGGATGGCCGTGTCACGTGCCGCAAGCGTGCGGTTGATGAGCCGCGCGACCTCCGTGGACCCGGTGAAAGCGACGCCGGCAATGCGCTCGTCGGGGAGCAGCACGCCGCCGAGCTGCGGGCCGCTGCCGGGCAGCAGGTGCAGCACCGCACCAGGCACCCCCGCCTCGTGCAGCAGGCGCACCGCTGCAGACGCGGTCAGTGGCGTCTGCTCCGCCGGCTTCGCCAGCACGGTGTTGCCGGTGACCAGGGCGGCGGCGACCTGGCCGGTAAAGATCGCCAGCGGGAAATTCCACGGGCTGATGCACAGGAACACGCCGCGCCCGTGGGCCGACAGCTCGTTGCTCTCCCCGGTGGGACCCGGCAGGCGAACCGGCGCGGCGAACTCGCGCTTCGCCTGCGCGGCGTAATAGCGCAAGAAGTCGACCGCCTCGCGCAACTCCGAGACCGCGTCCGGCAGGGTCCTCCCGCCCTCGCGGATGCACAGCGCCAGGAGCTCGGGCGCGTTCACCTCGAACAGGTCCGCCGCGCGCTCCAGCACGGCCGCGCGCGCCGCCGCTCCGGCCGCATTCCAGCGCGGCTGGGCCTGGTGCGCGACCTCAAGCGCCTGTCGCGCCTGCGTCTCGGCGGCCCACACCACCTCGCCGACCACGCGCCGGTTGTCGGCGGGATCACGCACCGGTCGCGCCTCGCCGGCGGCGTGCCGGCCGTCGATGACGGGCATCGCCCGCCGCGCCTGCGACATGGCGGCGCGCATCGCCGCGGCCAGCGGCAGCAACGCGGACGGGTCAGCGAGGTTCACGCCGCGCGAATTACTGCGCTCCTCGCCGAAGATCCCGGCCGGTGGCGGGATGCGGGGGTGCGGCATGCTGTCGAGCGCATCCACGGTGGCCACCGGGTCGGCAACGATCTGCTCGACCGGCGCCTCCTCGTCGACGATGCGGTTCACAAAGGACGTGTTGGAGCCATTCTCCAGCAGGCGACGCACCAGGTAAGGCAGCAGGTCCTCGTGGTTGCCCACCGGGGCGTAGACCCGGCACGGCAGGTCGAAATGGTCCTTGCCGATCACCTCTGCGTAGAGTTCCTCGCCCATGCCGTGCAGGCGCTGGAACTCGAACTGGCGATTCTCGCCAGCGAAATGGATGATGCTGGCGACGCTGTGGGCGTTGTGGGTGGCGAACTGCGGATAGACGCGGCCCTGGGCCGCGAGCAACGCCCGCGCGCAGGCGAGAAACGAGACGTCGCTGTTCACCTTGCGCGTGAAGACCGGATAGCTCTCCAGCCCGGTTTCCTGCGCGCGCTTGATCTCCGCGTCCCAGTAGGCGCCTTTCACTAGGCGTATGGGGATGCAGCGCCCGGTCTCCTCGGCTAGGGCGATCACCCAGCGACAGGCGTCGAGGCCGCGCTTGAGATAGGACTGCACCGCGAGGCCGAAGCCGTCCCAGCCCTGCAGGGCGTCGTCGCGGAACACGCGCTCGAACAGCTCGAGCGAGATCTGCAGCCGGTCGGCCTCCTCGGCGTCGATGGTGAGACCGACGCCGGCCTCGCGCGCCGCCACGGCCAGCTCGAGGATGCGCGGCGTGAGCTCTTCCAGCACGCGCTCGCGCTTGGCGAACTCGTAGCGGGGGAACAGCGCCGAAAGCTTCACCGAGATGCTGTCGGCGGCAAAAATCGACGCCGGCTTGCGGTCTGCCGCCGCGATGGCGCGGATGCCCGCATGGTAGGCCTCGAGGTAGCGCTGGCTGTCCGCCGCGGTCAGCGCCGCTTCTCCCAGCATGTCGAAGGAATAGCGGTAGGCCGCGCCCTCGCCCGCAGAAGCCCGCTTCAGCGCATCGCCTATAGTGCGGCCCATGACGAACTGGTGGCCCATGATGCGCATGGCCTGGCGCATGGCCCCGCGCACCACCGGCTCGCCGAGCCGGCTCACCAGCCGCTGCATGAACTTGCCCGGCTGCTCCACGTCGCGGCTGGCCGGGCGGATGATGCGCCCGGTCAGCATCAGCCCCCAGGTGGAGGCGTTGACGAAGGTCGAATCGCTGGTGCCGAGATGGCTGCGCCAGTCGGCGGAAGTGAGCTTGTCGGCGATGAGGCGGTCCGCGGTGGCCTTGTCGGGCACGCGCAGCAACGCCTCGGCCAGACACATCAGCACCACGCCTTCCTGGCTCGACAGGTCGTATTGCTGCAGGAAAGCGTCCAGCCCGCTGACGCGCTTGCGATTGCGCCGCACCGATTCCACCAGCTTGAGCGCCGTGGCCCGCACCGCCGCAGTTTCCTCCGGCCCGAGGCGCGCCAGGTCCGCGAGCTCGTGCACCAGCGGTGTTTCGTCTGCCAGGTAGCGCGGATTGACCCGCTCGGCCACACCTGAAGGCATTGCCTGGCTGTCCGCAAAAATGAAGGCCGAATCACCGCTCATTCGAACTCCTCCAGCGCACGCTCGGTGGCGCCAAGCAACGCTTCTGCGCCTACCGGCGCCCCGGTCGCCTGGCGCATCCACAGGTCGGGACTGATGTCGCCGATGCGTGACATCCGCTCGATCTCCGCGGCCACCTCGCCCGTCTTGCGCACGTGCTCCTCGATCTGGTGCGCGATCAGCCCGCCGATGGGATAGTCCGGCAAGTAAAGCTGGGAGTGGATCATGTGAGAATAGATCCCCAGCAACGGGACGTCGCGCATGCCGAATACCGGCGCGTAGTAGTCGTTCCAGACGTCACGCGCGATCTGCAGGGTGGCTGCTTTGAGTTCCGCCGGCGTGGCATCGGGGTTGTCGTACATCCAGTGCCAGACCGCCATGTCCACCAGCGCGACGCCGGCGATCTCGAAGGTTCCCCAGAAGTCGTCCAGGGTCTTGAGCGCCTCGGCGGCGGGGTCCGGCTGCGCCAGGCCCAGGAGCTCCAGGTCACGCGCCTGGAACACGAAGGCCAGGGCCTCCGTGAACGCCGTGTTCGGCACACCCTCGAGCAGCGTGTAATCGATTTCGTTCAGCGAGAAAGTCTGCTCGACATTGTGGCCGAGCTCGTGGATGGCGATGTTGTAGCCCTTGTAGTTCATGCCGCCGGGCTCGACCCGGGTGCGCAGGTGCGCCTGTTGCGAGCGCATTCCCGCACCCCAGGCGTGGCCTGAGCCCCGCGCCGGCTCCACCACTATGTTCGCCGCCAGGTAGTCGGCACGCTCGCGACTGAAGCCCAACTCGACCAGCAAATTCGGCAGGTCAGCATCGAAAGCCTCGGCCGTGGGGTATCGCTTGGCGACAATCGCGTCGAGTTCGGCCGCGGAATAAGGGCTGGGCGCCCTGAAACCGTTGTACCAGATATCGAACGGCTCCAACGGGCGACCGAGGCGAGTCTCGATCAGCTGCGCGACTCGCGGCACCAGTGGCGAGGACACGACGGCCTTCAGCATGGCCTCGACTTGCTCCTCCGGAATCTCGCGGTTCTCGTCGAAGCGGCGCGCGATCAGCGTCGGCGCAGCGGGCGAATACGGGTCTGCGAGACGAGCCGCGAGAAAAGTGTCCAGCAGCACGCGGTAGCGCTCGTCGGGTTCCGGGGCGTTGTCCGGCGCCGCGGCGCCCGGAATGCCTTCGCGGCCGGATCCCGATGCGACCGTGTTGGCATACGGGTCCCAGTCCACCGCCGGATTATTGATCACCACTGCCGGTATGGTCTGCGCCACGATATGCTCCATGACGCGCTGGATCATGCGCTGTTTCGCCAGCGCCTCCGCGCTGTCCTCGGCGCCGTAGTTCGCCTTGATCTCGTCGCGCAGGTTCCAGTGGGAAAGCAGCCGCATCCCCTCGGGAAACAGGCGCTCGCCGTCCTGGGTGACCAGGTTGTGCATATAGATGTTGTACTCGGCGATGTACTGGTCCGCCCGTGCATTGGCTTGCGCGATCGCCTGGTTCACCTCGGCCGGAACCCGTCGCCCGAAGCGCTGCGCGAGACGGGCCTCGGCCCATTGCCGGCGGCTCCACTCGTCGCCCTCGGCGAGGCGCTCCTCCAGCGTGGTCAGAGGGAAATTCAGCAGGGCGACAAAAGCGATGCCGCTGCCGAACATGTCTTCGGCCAGGTGCGCCGACGGGTCGAACCCCGCGAACAGCCTGTCGAATGACTCGACCGGACCGAGATCGAGGTCGGTGTGGCGCCGCAGTTCCTGCACCAGCTTGTTCATATGGCCGTTGAAACGTTCCAGCAGGTACTGGTAGCGCTCGAACATCGCGTCCAGCGCTTCCTGGTCAGAGACGAAATACGTGCGGGCGAACTCCGCGAACGCGTCGGCATCGCCATCCTCGGCGCGCCACAGTCCGGCAGCCTGCCGCAATCCACGGCGGATGCGCTCACGCTGTGCCTCGCCATGCATTTCGACCAGCGCCTGTTGCAGCGCCGGCAGCGTGTCCTGGAGCGCAGCGGGCTGTGCCGTGGGCAACTCCGCTGCAGCCGCCGGAACGCCGCTCGCAATGCATGACAGGGTTAACAGGAGTGCAGCAATCAGCGGCTTCATGAACGGCTCCGGATACAACGCGCAAAGGGAAGTGACTTGGCGGGCGGCGCAAGCAGGCTCATCCCGTGGCCGCCCATCATCTCAGGATTCATGGGTCTTGGTGAAGCTGATGATGCGGCGGCGGGCCCGCTTGTCGGGGCGGGTCGGCGGCGGCCGGCTGCCGGCCAGGTCCCGCCGCAACTGCTGCGCAGCCTCCCGCGCAGCAACGCTGGCCGCAGTCTCCTGGTACAGGGTTCTCGCCGTGGCCGCGGGCCCGCGGCGCACGGCCAGCGCGACAACCTCGATCTCGAAACGCTCCTCGCCGCGCGTGATCTCCAGGCGGTCGCCGGGATGCACCGGGCGGGCCGCCTTGCTGCGCTGCCCGTTGACGTGCACATGCCCGCCCGCAATCGCTTCCTGCGCCAGGCCGCGGGTCTTGAAGAACCGCGCCGCCCAGAGCCAGCGATCCAGCCGGACCTCCTCGTGTTCCATGCGCGTATTTTAGCGCAGGAGGCTCCGGTTGCAGGGGTCGCCCTTGCTATAATTGCCGCTTCAATGCAGCAGGACACCAGGATGAACCAGGCTTTGCTCGACCGGCTGCGCGGGGAGCTCGACCAGCTCAAGGCGCAGGGTCTCTACAAGTCCGAACGCGTCATCGACTCGCCGCAGCAGGCCGCGGTGAACATGCAGGGCGGCCGCGAGGTCATCAACCTGTGCGCCAACAACTACCTCGGCCTCGCCAATCACCCGGAGCTCATTGCCGCGGCGCACGAAGCGCTCGACCGCTACGGCTACGGCATGGCGTCGGTGCGCTTCATCTGCGGCACGCAGACTCCGCACAAGGAACTCGAGCGGCGCATCAGCACCTTCCTCGGCATGGAGGACACCATCCTCTATCCCTCCTGCTTCGATGCCAACGGCGGGCTCTTCGAGACCCTGCTCGGCGAAGAGGATGCAGTCATCAGCGACCAGCTGAACCACGCCTCCATCATCGACGGCATCCGCTTGTGCAAGGCGCGTCGCTATCGCTACCGCCACAACGACATGGCCGACCTGGAAGCAAAACTGGCGGAGGCGGCCGACGCACGCGTGCGCCTGATCGCCACGGATGGTGTGTTCTCCATGGACGGCACCATCGCCGACCTGGCACGCATCTGCGCGCTGGCGGAACGCTACGACGCGCTGGTGATGATCGACGACTGCCACGCCACCGGCTTTCTCGGCGCCACCGGGCGCGGCACACACGAGCGCCATGGCGTGCTCGGCCGGGTGGACATCATCACCGGGACCCTGGGCAAGGCCCTCGGCGGCGCGTCCGGCGGTTTCGTCTCGGCCCGCGCGCCCATCGTCGACTGGCTGCGCCAGCGCTCGCGTCCCTACCTGTTCTCCAACACGGTCGCGCCCGTCATCGCCGCCACCTCCATCCGCGTGCTCGACCTGCTGGAATCAGGCAACGAGCTGCGCCGTCGCCTGTGGGACAACACGCATTTCTTCCGCGAGCGCATGACGCGCCTGGGCTTCGACCTGAAGCCCGGCTCGCACCCCATCATCCCCGTCATGCTCGGCGACGCGAAGCTTGCCACCGCCATGGCCGACCGGCTGCTGGAGGAAGGCGTGTACGTGATCGGCTTCTCCTACCCGGTCGTGCCGCACGGCGAGGCGCGCATCCGCACCCAGATGTCCGCGGGCCACAGTACCCATCACCTCGAGAAAGCCGTCGCGGCGTTCGAGAAAGTCGGGCGCGAGCTCGGTGTCATCGGCTGAAGCCGGGCCGGCGAACCCGACAGCAAACCTCTTCATCACGGAGTCCAACATGCGCGCGCTCGTCAAGGCCAAGGCCGAACCCGGCATCTGGATGCAGGACATCCCGCGCCCGCAACCGGGCCACAACGACGTCCTCATAAAGGTCCGCAAGACGGCCATCTGCGGCACCGACATGCACATCTACAACTGGGACGAGTGGGCGGCTCGCACCATTCCGGTACCCATGGCGACCGGGCACGAGTTCGTCGGCGTCGTGGAGGCGGTCGGCAGTGAGGTCCAGGGCATCCAGCCGGGCGACCGCGTGTCGGGCGAAGGCCACTTGACCTGCGGCCATTGCCGCAACTGCCGCGCCGGCCGACGCCACCTGTGTCGCAACACCGTGGGCGTGGGCGTCAACCGCCAGGGTTGCTTTGCCGAGTACCTGTGCATCCCCGCCAGCAACGTGTTCAAGCTGCCCGACGCCATCAGCGACGAGGTCGCCTCCATCCTCGACCCGCTCGGCAACGCGGTGCACACCGCGCTGTCCTTCGACCTGGTCGGCGAAGACGTGCTGATCACCGGCGCCGGTCCCATCGGCATCATGGCCGTGGCCATAGCACGCCATGTCGGCGCGCGCCACGTCGTCATCACCGACGTCAACGACTACCGCCTGGAGCTGGCGCGCAAGATGGGCGCCACGCGCGCGGTCAACGTGTCCCGGCAGACGCTGGACGAGGTGATGCAGGAGCTGGAAATGCAGGAGGGCTTCGACGTTGGCCTGGAGATGTCCGGCAACCCGCAAGCCTTCCGCGACATGTTGCGCACCCTGCACCATGGCGGCAGCGTCGCCCTGCTCGGCATTCCGCCGGGAGAGATGGCGATCGACTGGAACCAGGTCATCTTCAAGGGCCTGACCATCAAGGGCATCTACGGCCGCGAGATGTTCGAGACCTGGTACAAGATGGCGAGCATGTTGCAGAGCGGGCTGGACGTCACGCCCGTGATCACGCACCGCTTCGCGGCGAACGACTACCTGGCCGGTTTCCAGACCATGGGGTCCGGCCAGTCCGGGAAAGTGATCCTCGACTGGAGCTGAACCGCGCCCTCAGAAGGTGTCGCAGAAGCAGTGATAGTAGAGGTCGCGGGGGTCGGACAGTTCGCCGAGCTGCCCGGCTTCCTGCAGCACGCTGCGCACCGGCGCGGGTGCCTCCGCCAGCCATGAACCCGGCAGGCGGACCAAGCCCGCCCGGGCCCCGCGCGTCAGCATGTCGGCCATGAACCGTTCCGCGAATCCGAGCTCAGGCTCGATCGACTCGACGCGGAAATCCTCTTCCAGGCCGGCCATGGATGCCGCGCTCGCCAGGGCCTCGTCGAGGGTGCCCAGCCGATCGACCAGGCCCGCCTCCAGCGCGGTGGAACCCAGCCAGACACGGCCCTCGGCGAAGCGCTGCACCTCGTCGGGGGACATGTCGCGGTGTTCCGCCACCAGGCCCTTGAAGCGCGTGTAGACGCCGTCGACGACCGTCTCGATGACGTCCTTCACCTCGTCGCTCATGGGCTCGTCGAGCCGCAGGGCGCCGCTGAAACGGGTGGTCCCGACGCCGTCCACGCTGATCCCGAGCCGGTCGAACAGGCGCCCGAAATTCGGGAACATGGCGACCACCCCGATGGAGCCGGTCACGGTGGTGGGATGGGCCCAGATCTCGTCCGAGGCCAGGGAGATCATGTATCCGCCCGAAGCCGCCACCCCGCCCATGGAAACGATCACCGGCTTGCCGGCGTCCCGCACCATCTGCATCTCGCGCAGGATGGCCTCCGAGGCCAGTGCGCTGCCGCCGCCGCTGTCGACGCGCAGCACCACGGCGCGGACGTCCTCGTCTTCCGCCGCCCGGCGCAGCAGGTCGCGCAGGCTGGCATCGCCGATGCTGCCGGAGGGCTGGTAGCCCGGAAGGATGTTGCCGCGAGCCACGATCAGGCCGACCGCAGGCCCCTCGCCGTCGCCCGGCCGCGCTGCCTGCGCGACTCGCTGCGCCGCCAGGTAGTCCTCTGCGAAGACGCCGGCAAACTTGCCGTCCTCGTCGCGCGCGCCGGTCTCTGCCAGCCGCTCCTCGAGCTCTGCCAGGGTGCGCACGCCGTCCACCAGCCCGGCATCCAGCGCTGCCCGGGCCATGTCGCCCTCGGCCGCGCGCAGCCGCGGCAGGAAGCGATCGACGTAATCGTCGAGCAGCGCCGGCTCCAGCCCGCGCGCCTCGGCAACGGCCCGTCGCCACCTGCCCCAGAGGCCGTCCGCGATAGGCTGCAGGTTGGCGCGGGCGGCCTCCGACATGCTGTCGCGCACGTACGGGTCGCCGTAGCTCTTGGCCTCGCCGGCCGCGAACACGTGCCAGTCCACTGAAATCTTGTCCAGCGCGCTGCGGAAATAGTTGCGGTAGAAGCCGTAGCCCGTGAAGAACAGGTCGCCCGCCGGATCAAGGTACAACTCGTCGGCGTGCGCCCCGAGGTAAAGGGACGCCTGCTCGATGCTGGCGCCCGACGCGACCACCAGCTTGCCCGCATCGCGGAAGCGGGTGATCGCTGCTGCGACCCGCTCCAGCTTGTCCAGGCTGCCGCCCTCGAAGCCGTCGAGCTCCAGGTGGATGGCGGTGACCCGCGAGTCCGCCGCGGCGTCTTCGATGAGGTCGACCAGTTCGCTGACCAGCACCTGGTTCGAATCCAGCCCCTGGGCGGCGTCCAGCGCGCGCTCCAGCGGATCGCCCTCATACTGTTCGACCAGCACGCCCTGGGGACTGAGCACCAGGGCAAAGGTCTCGGGCAGCTTGCCCGGGCGTTGCGCGATGATGGCGCCAAGCACCACCAGCACCAGCAGCATGAGCACGAGGTGGACCACGCGGCGGATCCCGTCCAGGATCCGCCAGGCGAAGCCCAGCACCCGGCCGATGCTACGGCCCAGCAAGGATCAGACCTTTTCCTTGATGCGTGCAGCCTTGCCGGTGCGCTCGCGCAGGTAGTAGAGCTTGGCGCGACGCACGTCGCCGCGGCGCTTCACCTGGATGCCCGCGATGCTCGGACTGTAGGTCTGGAACACGCGCTCCACGCCCTCGCCGTGCGAGATCTTGCGCACCGTGAAGGCGGAGTTCAGGCCGCGGTTGCGCCGGGCGATCACCACGCCCTCGAACGCCTGCAAGCGCTCGCGGTTGCCTTCCTTGACCTTGACCTGCACGACGACGGTGTCGCCGGGGGCAAAGTCGGGAATCTCCCGCTGCATCTGTTCCTTTTCCAGTTCTTCGATGATGTTGCTCATATCGTCACCCGCACCCAGGCCAAAGCCAGTCCAGTTCCAGTTCATTCCGCGCCGTCGGTTTCCCGTGCGGCGATGTATTCTTCCAGCAGTCCCTGCTCTTCCTGCGTCAGCTCGCGCCCGGCCAGCAGGTCCGGACGCCGGCTCCAGGTCCGCCCCAGCGCCTGCTGCAGGCGCCAGCGCCGAATCGCGGCGTGGTCGCCAGAAAGCAGCACCGGCGGCACCCGCAGGCCGTCGACCTCCTCCGGTCGCGTGTAGTGCGGGCAATCCAGCAGCCCGTCACTGAACGAGTCCTCCAGCGCGGAGTCCTCGTCACCCAGCACGCCCGGCACCAGCCGCGCGACCGCGTCGACCACCAGCATCGCGGGAATCTCGCCCCCGCTCAAGACATAGTCGCCGACCGTCAGTGTCTCGTCCGCCTCCATGCGCACGACTCTCTCGTCCATGCCCTCGTAGCGTCCCGCCACGAGCAGCAGCGCCGGCAACGCGGCGTACTCCCGCGCCACCCGCTGGTCGAACACCCGCCCCTGCGGCGACAGCACCACGGTGCGACTGCCCCGCGGCAGCTTCGCCCGCGCGGCCCGGATCGCGCTGCGCAGCGGTTCGACCTTCATCACCATCCCGGGGCCGCCGCCGTAAGGCCGGTCGTCCACCGTGCGGTGCGCATCCGTCGCGAACTCGCGCGGATCCGTCATCCCCAGTTGCAGCAGGCCCCGCTCCACGGCGCGTCCCACCACGCCGAACCGGCCCACCGCGGCGACCAGCTCGGGGAACAGCGTCACGACTTCGAAGCGCATGCCGCCGTCCTCAGAAATCCGGGTCCCAGTCGACGACGATCCGTCCGCCTGCCAGGTCCACCCGGTCCACCCAGTGCCCGGGCAGGAAAGGCACCAGCCTTTCCCTGTCGCCCTCGACCACCATGACGTCGTTCGCCCCGGTGGCCATCATCTCCCGGACGCGGCCCAGGTTCACGCCCGCGCGATTGAACACCTCGAGCCCGACCAGGTCGGTCCAGTAAAACTCTCCCTCGCCCGGTTGCGGCAGCGCCTCCCGCGCTACCGCCAACTCCGCGCCGACCAGCGCCGCAGCGGCGTCCCGGTCCGCAACGCCCTCGAAGCGCCCGACCAGGGCTTCGCCGTGGGGTCGCGCCTCGGCCAGCTTCGCCGGAGCCCAGGAGCCCGACTGTCCCAGCTCGAGCTCGCTGTAATCGAGCAGGTTCGCCGGCGGGTCGGTGTAGGACCAGAGCTTTACCCAGCCCCGCACACCGAACACCGCGCCGACCTTGCCCAGGATCACCCGCTTGCCGGCGCTCATGATCAACCCCGCCGCGGTCGCTCCGCGGCCGGACTCAGGCCGCCTGCTTCTCGACCTGCTTGATCAGGCTGGCCACGCGCTCCGACGGCTGCGCACCCTGGCCGAGCCAGTACTGCACGCGCTCCAGGTCGAGCTTGAGGCCCTCTTCCTTGCCGGTCGCCACCGGGTTGAAGAAGCCGAGCCGCTCGATGTAGCGCCCGTCGCGACGGTTCCGGCTGTCGGTCACCACCACGTGATAGAAGGGCCGCTTCTTTGCGCCGCCCCGGGTAAGACGAATCGTCACCATGGATCCAGATTTCCTCGTTTGCGCTGGACGCCGTGCCGGGCAGGACCCGGGCACCGCAACGCGGCCGCCCAGGGGCTGCCGCAAGTAAACCCGCTATTCTACTGGAAATTCGCCTGATGGGAAGAGCGAGGCCGCAGCGCCCTCAACCGAAGCCCGGCGGCAGGCGCCCCTTCATGGCGCGCATCATCTTCGTCATCCCGCCCTTGCTGAATTTCTTCATCATTTTCTGCATCTGGGCGTGCTGCTTGAGCAGGCGGTTGACCTCCTGTACCTGCACCCCCGCCCCGGCCGCGATGCGCCGCTTGCGTGAGCCGTCGATGACCGCGGGATGACGGCGCTCGCGCGGGGTCATGGAGTCGATCACCGCGGCCTGGCGCTTCATCTCGCGCTCACCGAGGCGGGAATCGAGCTTGGCCGGCACGGCCTTGCCCGGGAGCTTGTCCAGCAGGCCCGCCAGTCCGCCCATGTCCTGCATCTGCCGGATCTGGTCGCGCAGGTCCTGCAGCGTGAAGCCCTGCCCCTTGGAAATCTTGCGCGCCAGCTTGTCGGCCTGCTCGCGGTCGACCTTGTGCTGGACTTCCTCCACCAGCGACACCACGTCCCCCATGCCGAGGATGCGCGAGGCCAGCCGGTCGGGGTGGAAGGGCTCGAGCGCAGTGGTCTTCTCGCCGGCGCCGAGGAACTTGATCGGCTTGCCGGTCACCTGGCGCACGGAGAGGGCCACGCCGCCGCGCGCGTCGCCGTCGGTCTTGGTCACGATCACGCCGGTGAGGTCCAGCGCCTCGCCGAAGGCGCGCGCCGCGTTCACCGCGTCCTGGCCGGCCATGCTGTCGACCACGAACAGCGTCTCCACCGGGCTCACCGCCGCGTGAATGCGCGCCGCCTCGGCCATCATCTCGCCGTCCACGTGCAGGCGGCCGGCGGTGTCGATGATCAGCACGTCGCACAATTCGCGCCGTGCCGCCTCCAGCGCGCGCCGCGCGATCTCCACCGGGTCCTGCCCCGCCTCGCTGGGGAAAAAAGCCGCGCCGATCTCGGCGGCGAGGCGCTCGAGCTGGAGGATGGCGGCCGGACGGTAGACGTCGGCACTGGCGACCATCACCTTCTTGCCGTCACGCTCCTGCAGGCGCCGCGCCAGCTTGGCGGCAGTGGTGGTCTTGCCTGCGCCCTGCAGGCCCGCCAGCATTACCACCGCAGGCGGCTGGGCGCGCAGGTTGAGGCTCTCGTTGGCCGAGCCCATGGTGCGCACGAGTTCGTCGTGGATGATCTTGACGAAGGCCTGGCCCGGCGTGAGGCTCTTGGCCACCTCCGCGCCCAGCGCCCGCTCGCGGGTGCGGGCGATGAAGTCCTTGACCACGGGCAGGGCCACGTCCGCCTCCAGCAGGGCCATGCGCACCTGGCGCAGGGTGTCGCGGATATTGTCCTCGGTGATGCGGCCACGCCCCTTGAGGGCGTCGCCGGCGCGGGACAGGCGGTCGGTCAGGTTCTCGAACATCGGGCGGCGTCGCTGCTGGAATCGGTGGGCAATTATACCCGCCGCGCCGCGCTTCGGATTTCCCCGTTTCTATACCGGTGCGGCGCTGTGTCAGAATGCGGTTTTGACCCTGGCCATCGAGCGCCCTGATGACACCGATCATCGTGTTCCTCCTCTACCTTGCTTCCGGGCTGCAGTTGCTGCGGCGCCAGCTGGCGAGCGGATCCGCGGAGCCCGCGCTAGACCGTGTCGCGCCCGCGCTGCTCACCGGCGCGGCCGGGCTGGCACTGCATTCCTTCGGCCTCGCCATGCTGATCGGCGCGGCTGGCGGCCCGGCCCTGTCGCTGGGCGGCGTCCTCTCCCTGGTCGCCTGGCTGCTGGCCGCCTTCGCGCTGCTCGCGGCGCTCAAGCCGCGTTTCCGCGGCCTCTCGGCCGTGGTTCTGCCGGCGGCGGGCCTGGCGGCCCTCGCGGCGCTGATGCCCGACCCGGTCGCGCCCAGCGGCGCCGCGCCGGACTGGGGCATTCACGCCCACGTGACCCTGTCCATCCTGGCCTACAGCCTGCTGAGTCTCGGTGCCGCCCTGGCGATCCTGTTCCTGTACCGCGAGCGCACGCTGCGCCAGCGCCGCCTGCAGGCATGGACACGCATCCTGCCGCCGCTCGAGTCCCTCGAGTCCGCGCTGTTCACGGCGCTGGTGGCCGGCTTTTCGCTGCTCACGCTCGCGCTTTTCAGCGGGCTGATGTTCCTCGAGGACATCTTCGCGCAGCACCTGCTGCACAAGACGGTGTTGTCCCTCGTGGCCTGGAGCGTGTTCGCGGTGCTGCTGTTCGGCCGCATGAGCCTCGGCTGGCGCGGCCGCCAGGCGGTGCACTGGGTGCTGGCCGGATACGGCCTGCTGGCGCTGTCATATTTCGGCAGCCGCTTCGTGCTGGAGTTCATCCTCGGCCGTCAGTGGGGCTAGGAGGTCCGCACCCGCCTTGAACGAGGTCCCGCTAGGCACACTGTTCTCCCTGCTGGCCCTGCTGCTGCTGCTCTCGGCGTTCTTCTCCAGCACCGAGACGGCGTTGATGAGCGTCAACCGCTACCGGCTGCGCCACCGCGCGCGCCAGGGTCATCGCGCGGCGCGCATGGCGGAGGCCCTGCTGCAACGCCCCGATCGCCTCATCGGCCTGATCCTGCTGGGCAACAACTTCGTCAACATCTTCGCCTCCTCGCTGGTCACCGTGATCGCGTTGCGCGTCGGCGGCGAAGGAGCGATCGCGATCGGCGCCGGCATCCTGACCCTGGTGATCCTGGTGTTCTCCGAGGTCGCACCGAAAACCCTTGCAGCCCTGCATCCGGAGCGCCTGGCGCTGCCTGCGGCTCTGATCTACTACCCGCTGCTCAAGGTCACCTATCCACTGGTGTGGGCAGTCAACCTGCTGGCCAACGGCGTGTTGCGGCTGCTGGGCGTCAGCACCGAGCACGTGCAGGGCCATGCGCTGTCCCACGAGGAGCTGCGCACCGTGGTCAGCGAGGCGGGTGCACTGATCCCCAAGCGCCACCAGCGCATGCTCATCAGCGTGCTCGAGCTGCAGGACGTCACCGTCGACGACATCATGGTGCCGCGCAACGACATCGATGGCCTTGACCTCGAAGACGACTGGGACGACCTGCTGGAGCAACTGGCGGAAAGCCGCCATACGCGCATGCCGGTGTACAGGGGCGACCTCGACCAGGTCGTCGGCATCATTCACCTGCGCGCCATCCTCGGTCGCCTGGCCGACGGCGAGCTCAGCCGCGCAGACCTGGAGGCCAAGGCGCTGGAGCCCTATTTCGTCCCGGAGGGAACGCCGCTGCACACGCAGCTGGTGAATTTCCAGCGCGCCAAGCGGCGCCTCGCGCTGGTGGTGGACGAATACGGCGACATCCAGGGGCTGGTGACCCTGGACGACATCCTCGAGGAGATCGTGGGCGAATTCACCACGGACCCGGCCGACATCTACCGCGATGTCGAGGCCGAGCCGGATGGCAGCTACATGGTCAGCGGCGGTGCGAACGTGCGCGAGCTCAACCGCATGATGGCGTGGCGCTTGCCCACCGACGGGCCGAAGACACTCAACGGGCTGATAGTCGAGCGACTGGAGACGATCCCCGAGGCTGGCGCCACGCTGCAGCTGGCGGGCTACGGGCTGGAGATCGTGCAGACTGCGGACAACGCCGTGCGCGCCGTGCGGGTGCGCCCGCCGGGGAAGCCGGCCGGTTCGGACGGCTAGCCGAAGGCCGCCTCGATGGCCTCGCCGAGGCGTTTCACGGGCACCACTTCGAGACCTTCCAGGCGTGCGCGCGGCGCATTCGCCGCGGGCACCACGGCACGCCGGAAGCCGTGCTTGGCGGCTTCGCGCAGGCGCTCTTCGCCGTAGGGCACCGGCCGGATCTCGCCCGCCAGCCCGACCTCCCCGAAGGAGACCAGCCCGCGCTCCAGCGGCCGGTCGCGCAGGCTGCCCAGCGCCGCCAGCAACATCGGCAGGTCCGCCGCGGTCTCGACGATGCGCACCCCGCCCACGACGTTGACGAACACGTCCTGGTCGTACATCGCGATGCCCGCGTGCCGGTGCATCACGGCGAGCAGCAGCGCCAGGCGGTTGGAATCCAGCCCCACCGAGACGCGCCGGGGGTGCCCGCCATGGCTCTCGTCGACCAGCGCCTGGACCTCGACCAGCAGCGGCCGGCTGCCCTCGCGCGCCACCATGACGGCGCTGCCCGAGACGGCGGCGTCGTGACCGGAGAGAAAGATCGAGGACGGGTTGAGCACCTCGCGCAAGCCCTGGCCGGTCATGGCGAACACGCCGATCTCGTTGGCGGCGCCGAAGCGGTTCTTGACCGCGCGGATGATGCGGAAGCGGCTGCCCACGTCGCTCTCGAAATACAACACCGCGTCTACCATGTGCTCCAGCACGCGCGGGCCGGCGATGGCGCCGTCCTTGGTGACGTGGCCGACCAGGAACACTGCCGGTCCGCCCTGCTTGGCATAACGCACCAGGCGCGCCGAACTCTCGCGCAGCTGGGCCACCGCGCCGGGGGCCGACTGCAGCGCGTCGGTGTGCATGGTCTGGATCGAGTCCACCACCAGCACCCGCGGGCGCACTGTGTCGGCCTGGGCCAGGATGCGCTCGATATTGGTTTCCGCCAGCAGCTTGAGGGCGCCTTCTTCCATGCCGATGCGACGCGCGCGCATCCCCACCTGGCGCAGCGACTCCTCGCCGGTGACGTACAGGGTCGGCATGGCGCCGGCCAGGCGCACCGCGGCCTGCAGCAGCAGGGTGGACTTGCCGATGCCGGGATCGCCGCCGATCAGGGTGACCGAGCCGGGCACCAGCCCGCCACCCAGCACGCGGTCCAGCTCGCCGATGCCCGTGGGCCAGCGCGACTCTGACTCCGCCTCGACTTCGGACACCAGCCGGGGCGCCTCGCCCGCCCAGCCGACGGCGCGCGGCCGCGCGGTGTCGAGACTCTCCTCGAGCGTGTTCCAGCGTCCACAGTCGGGACACTGTCCGACCCACTTCGGGCTGGAACCTCCGCATTCGCTGCAGACGAACAATGTCTTCGGCTTGGCCATGCGATCTCCGGTGCCGGCGGCAGTCAGACAAGGTATATGGCACGGGATGCCGGCCGCAAGCGCGGCGCATCCGGGCCTGATTAATGTGATGCTTTCCTCGGACTTGTGGAAAGGGTGTATTAAGCTGTTCAATTACCGGTCGGGCGCGGAGAGACCGGCCCGACAGGCCGTGATGGCACGGCAGCAGTGCGCGCACCGGGACCATTACGGACAAGACCAACTGATGAGCCTCAAGGAAAAAATCCGCTACTTCGAGTTCACGCACACCGGCCAGGTGCGGGATCACAACGAGGATGCCGTGTTCGGGGACATGGAGCTCGGGCTCGTGGTCCTTGCAGACGGCATGGGCGGCTACAATGCCGGCGAGGTTGCGGCCGAACTCGCCATCAAGACGGTCGCCGACATGGTGCGCGCCGGCGTGCAGCGGGAAACACGCAGCGACATCGACGAAACCAGCGGCCTCATGCGCCAGAGCATCGTGCTCCGCAACGCCATCATCCGCGCCAACAAGATCATCTGGCAGACCGCCCAGACCCAGCCGCAGTGCCGCGGCATGGGCACCACCATCGCGGCCTGCCTGTTCCACGACAACCGCGCCTCGATCGCGCACGTCGGCGACTCCCGTGTCTACCGGCTGCGCAAGAGCCGCTTCGAACAGCTGACCCTCGACCATTCGCTGATGCAGGAACTGGTCGATCGCGGCTATTTCTCGCATGAAGAGGCCATGCGCTCGGCCAACCGCAACTACGTCACGCGGGCCCTCGGCGTGGAGCCCAACGTCGAGGTGGAGATCCAGGAAGAAACGGTCAAGAAAGACGACATCTACATGCTCTGCTCCGACGGCTTGTCCGACATGGTCGAGGAGGAAGACATCCATTTAACGCTCAGCACCTTTAGTGCTAACCTCAGCACCGGCGGCGAACAGCTGGTGCAGCTGGCGAACACCAACGGCGGCCGGGACAACATATCAGTGTGCCTGGCGCAGGTGGTCGAGTCGTTCGCCGAGTCGCGCGGCATCGTCAGCCGCCTCAAGGGTTGGTTCGGTTGACGCCCGGACGCTGGTCGGAGCAGATATGGCCCGGATGATTCTCAGCCTGAACGGACAGACCCTTGCGGAGTACAACCTCAGCAAGGAGCGCTATACCGTCGGCCGTCTCGCGGACAACGACATCCGCATCGACAACCCCGCCGTGAGCGGGCATCACTCGCTCGTCATCAACATCCTCAACGACTCCTTCCTCGAGGATTTGAACAGCACCAACGGGACTTACGTCAACGGGCGGCTCATCAAGAAGCATGCTCTGTCGCACGGCGACGTCATCACCATCGGGCACCACCAGCTGAAGTTCGTCGACAGCGAGCTGGAGGACGGTGCCGAGTCCATCGAAAAGACCCTGGTGCTGTCGCCGCGCGAGCTCAGGATGGACCGTCCGCCGCCGGAACCGGTTTCCACTGAGCGAGCGGATGCCGAGGTAGCCACCAGCCTGCTGCAGGCGCCCCCCGCCCGCCTGCAGATTCTCACCGGCGCGTTCGCCGGGCGCGAACTGGAACTGAAGAAGCCGATCACCACCCTCGGCAGGCCTGGAGTACAGGTCATCGCCGTGACGCGGCGCGGCGACAGCTACTCCGCGATCAGCATGAACCGGGGCGAGAGCAAGGGCACGCCAATGGTGAACGGGGAGCCACTCGGCGCCGGCGCGCGCCGGCTCAATGACAACGACGTGCTCGAAGTGGCCGGCATCAAGATGGGTTTCTTCGCGGGCTGAGTCCCGGTGTCCCGTCACCGTCAGCTCATGGTGACGCCGACGCGTTGCGTCACCCCGCACAGCAGCTCGTAGGGGATCGTGCCGGCAAGCCGCGCCAGCTCCTCTACCGGCAGGCCGGCGCCCCAGAGCGTCACCTCGTCACCGACCCGGACTTCGGGGACGCGCGTCACGTCGACCGCGATCATGTCCATGGAGATGCGACCGGCAAGCGGCGCCCGCTGGTTGCGCACCAGCACCGGGGCCCCGCTTCCCAGGTGACGACTGTAGCCGTCGCCGTAGCCGATCGCGGCGATGGCCACGCGGGCGTCCTCCCGCGCGGTCCAGACGCCGCCGTAGCCGACGCGCTCCCCGCGCCGCACCGTGCGCAGGGCGATCACGGTGCTGAGGAGTTCCATCGCCGGCCGCAGGCCGAGGTCCTCGCCAGTGTTGTCGGCGAACGGCGACACGCCGTACAGCATGATGCCGGGCCGGACCCACTCCGCATGGGCGTCCGGCCGCCACAGCAGACCCGCCGAGTTGGCAATGCTGCGCTCGCCCGGCAGGTCGCCGAGAGCCGCGTCGAAACGGGCCAGCTGCTGCGCAGTGACCGCCTCGTCGCGCTCGTCGGCGCACGCCAGGTGCGTCATCAGGCGCACGCCGGGCAGCACGTTGTCGCTTCTCTCCAGGCGGCGCAGGGCCTCGCGTCCCATCTCGGGCGATACGCCGAGCCGGTTCATGCCGGTGTCCAGCTTGAGCCAGGCCTGCACCGGCCGCGACAGCGTCGTCGACTCGAGCATCTCCAGCTGTTCCGGCGAGTGCACCACCAGTTCGAGGCCCAGCGCCGAGGCCAGCGGCAGCTGTTGCGCATCCAGCACGCCCTCGAGCAGGACGATGGGATTGTCGAGTGCTGCCTCGCGCAGCGCCACCGCCTCCTCCATGCGCGCCACGGCAAAGGCGTCCGCGTCCCGCAAGGCGCGGGCTGTGCCGACCAGGCCGTGCCCGTAGCCATTGGCCTTGATCACGGCCATGACGCGGGCCCCGCGGGCCAGTTCGCGTGCCCGTCGCAGGTTGTGGCGCAGCGCAGCGCTCGACACGGTGGCGCGAGCGGCGCGGCGCGGGGGCTGCTCGCCCGGGTCCCGCTCAGCCGAAGGAGGCGCTGCCGTAGGCATCGGGCAGGTAATTCTCGAACTTCGTGTATTCGCCGAGGAAGGTCAGCTGCACATCGCCGATCGGGCCGTTCCGCTGCTTGGCGACGATGATGTCCGCGATGCCCTTGCGGGTGGAGTCCTTGTTGTAGACCTCCTCGCGGTAGATGAAAGCGATCAGGTCGGCGTCCTGCTCGATGGCGCCGGACTCGCGCAGGTCCGACATCACCGGCCGCTTGTCAGTGCGCTGCTCGACGCTGCGATTGAGCTGCGACAAGGTGATCACCGGCACCTCGAGTTCGCGCGCCAGCGCCTTGAGCGAACGCGAGATCTCAGAGATCTCGGTGGCCCGGTTCTCTGCCGTGCCGCTGACCTGCATCAGCTGCAGGTAATCGACCACGATGAGATCGAGGCCATGCTCGCGCTTCAGCCGTCGCGAGCGCGCCCGCAGCTCGGTCGGGTTCAGGGCCGGTGTGTCGTCGATGAACACCCTGGCCCGGGACATCACGGACACGGCGGAATTGATCCGGCTCCAGTCCTCGTCCGAGAACCGGCCGCGCCGCAGGTTCGACTGGTTCACCCGGCCCAGCGAGGAGATCATGCGGAACGACAGCTGCTCGGCCGACATCTCCATGCTGAAAATGGCCACGGACTTCTCGAGCCCGATGGCGGCATGCTCGGCCATGTTCATGGCGAAGCTGGTTTTACCCATGGAGGGACGGCCCGCGATGATGACCAGGTCACCCGGCTGGAGGCCGGCGGTCATGGTGTCGAGGTCCTTGAAGCCGGTGCCGAGACCGGTGACGTCGCCCTCGTTCTTCTGCAGCTCGTCGAGCCGGTCGATGGTGGTGCCGAGGATGCGTTTCAGCGGCTGGAAACCCGCGCCGCGCCGCTTGCCCTGCTCGGCGATCTCGAACACCTTGCGCTCGGCCTCGTCGACCAGCGCGCCGGCGTCCCGGCCCTCCGGCTGGTAGGCACTGGAGGCGATCTCGCCGCCGATGCGGATGAGCTCGCGCAACATGGCGCGCTCGCGCACGATGGCGGCGTAGGCCTTGATATTGGCGGCGCTCGGGGTCTCGCGCGCCAGCTGCCCGAGATAGGCCAGCCCGCCCGCATCGTCCAGCTCGCCCTTGCGGTCGAGCAACTCGGAGACAGTCACGGCGTCCGACGGCTCGCCGCGTTCGGCGAGTTCACCGATGGCAGTGAAGATGAGCTTGTGATCGCGGCGGTAGAAATCGCCGGCCGAAACCGCGTCCGCGATGGTGTCCCAGGCGCTGTTGTCCAGCATCAGGCCGCCGAGCACCGACTGCTCGGCTTCCACTGAGTGCGGCGGGGTGCGCAACGCCTCGGTGTTGCGGCCCGGATATACCGATTCAGGAATACCTGCCAATGGACTACGACCTTGCCCGCGAACGCGAGCTTGCCACATTAGCACAGGCAGGCCGTGCTGCCAGGCAGCACGGCCGCCCGATCATTCCTCGGCTTCCACCGTCACCGTGATGGGCACCGAGACCTCTGAATGCAGGTGCACTTCGACCTCGTGCGTACCCACGGCACGCAGCGGGCCCTCCGCCAGGCGGATCTCGCTGCGCTCGATGGTCACGCCGGCAGCCTCGGCCGCCTCGGCGATGTCCACCGGGCCCACGGAACCGAACAGCTTGCCCTCCGAACCGGCCTTGGCGCGGATGGTCAGCGCGAGACCCTCGATCTTCTCGGCCCGGGCCTTGGCGTCCGCGATCACCGCGGCTGCTTTCGCTTCCAGCTCGGCGCGGCGCGCCTCGAATTCGGCGATGTTCTCCGGCGTCGCCCGTGCCGCCTTGCCTTGCGGCAGCAGGTAGTTACGCGCGTAGCCCGGCTTCACCTTGACCTTGTCGCCGATGCCGCCGAGGTTCTCGACCTTGTCCAGCAGAATTACTTCCATCGTCCTCGTCCTCTATCTCCTCCGGAACCCTGCCCCGGAGCCTGTGTGATCAATTCCTGCCGGCCGCCCTGCGGCGTAAGTCCAGGAAGGTGTCCAGCAAGCCGTAAAACGCAAACGCCATCATTGCCCAGGGCGAAAGCAGCACCAGGGCCACCCATCCGCCAATCAGCCAGCCGCGGTGCAGGCCGCGGATTTTTACCATGCCGTGCATCACTGCGATGCCCTGGAGCATCAGCGCCGCGCCGGCAGGCATCGCCACTGCCGCGGCACCGGCGGGTCCGCCGGCCAGCCCCACGAGCATCGCCACGGCCCCTACTCCGCCCACGCCGGGCCCGAGCTGCAGCGTGCGGAAGGCCTCGCCGAAGGCGCCCGGCGTCTTCAGGGCCGCATGCAGCCACATGGCGAGGAACATCCCGCCCAGCGACACCACCAGCAGCGAGGCTGCGATGATGCCGGGCATCAGCGCCAGCAGGCGCTCGGACAGCAGCACCGGGTCCGTCCCGGTCTGGGTCGCCAGCGGCGTGACCAGTTCGTTCACCAGCCCCAGCCACGGCTCGCCCTGCACCGGCGCCGCAAGCGCCCAGCCACCGGCCAGCAACAGGGCGCCAATGGTCGCCAGGCGCGCCGCCGCAGACAGGGAACCGCTGCTGATCAGCAACTGCGTCACCGCGAGCGTCGGCGCCCAGATCATCACCGCCGAGATCACGCCCGCCAAGGGGTGCGCGCCCGACGCCCAGCCGACCAGCACGAGCAGCGCCGCCGCACCCGCTGCAGCCCGCCAGCCGGCGCCCGCCCCGCGCTGCAATGCCGCCAGCGACAAGACCGCGCAGCTCAACGGCGCAAGCATCGGTAACAGGGCGAGGCCGGCCGCCATGAGGGCGGCGCGGTAATCACGCTCAGTTATCCAGCGGGCAAATTCCGCCATCCCCGCACCTCCCGGGCGCTGCTCTGCGCTGCTCTGCGCCGCCCGGGCGGCACCGACCGTCAGTGACGGTCGGTGTAGGGCAGCAGCGCCAGGTAACGGGCGCGCTTGATGGCGACCGCGAGCTGGCGCTGGTAGTTCGAACGCGTCCCCGTGATGCGGCTCGGAACGATCTTCCCGGTCTCCGTCACGTAGGCCTTGAGCGTGGCGAGATCCTTGTAGTCGATCTCCTTCACATCGTCTGCCGTGAAGCGGCAGAACTTTCTCCTGCGCATGAAACGTGCCATGTCCTGCTACTCCTCAGTCATCCGACGCGCGACCACGATCATCATCGTCGTCGTCGTCATCATCGTTGTCGTCATCGTCGTCACGGCTGCGGCGACGGCCCTCGCCGCGCTCCTCCTCCGGCTTCGCCATGGGCGAAGGCTCGGTGACGGCCTCGTCACGGGCAATGACCATGTGACGCAGGACGGCGTCGTTGAAGCGGAAGGCGCCGGTGAGTTCGTCCAGCGTGGCCTTGCTGCACTCGATGTTGAGCAGCACGTAGTGGGCCTTGTGGACCTTGAGTATGGGAAAGGCGAGCTGGCGCCGGCCCCAGTCTTCCTGGCGGTGAATAGTGCCCCCGTCGGCCTCGATCATCCCGCGATAGCGTTCGATCATGGCAGGGACCTGCTCGCTCTGGTCCGGATGGACCAGGAACACGATCTCGTAGTGCCGCATGTTGTCTCCCTTCGGATTGGTGCAGCCGCCCGCCCGGCATGGCGGTGCGGCAGGGAAATCGCGCCGGCCCAATGCCAGCGCGAAGCCCGGCAGGATAACGGTTAATCCCCCCTGCGCGCAAGCGCCAGGTAGAGCAGGATGCCGGCCGCCACGGATACGTTGAGGCTCTCTACCGCGCCCTTCATCGGCAGGCTCAGCAGCAGGTCGCAATGCTCCCGGGTCAGGCGGCGCAGGCCGGCGCCCTCGGCGCCGAGCACCAGGGCCAACGGGCCGGACAGGTCGGCCTCGAATGCAGGCTGGCCGCCGGCCTCTGCGCCGGCGACCCAGATCCCCCTCTCCTTCAGGGCCCGCAGGCAGCGGGCAAGGTTCACGACCTGGACCAGTGGCACGGTTTCGGCCGCCCCGGCCGCGGCCTTGCGCGCGGCCGGCGTCAGCCCGGCGGCGCGATCCTTGGGCACGATCACCGCGTGCGCCCCGGCGGCGTCGGCGGTGCGCAGGCAGGCGCCGAGGTTATGCGGGTCCTGCACACCGTCCAGGACCAGCAGGAACGGCGGCTCCTGCAACCGGTCCAGCAGTTCATACAGGTCGTTCTCGTCCAGGGGCGCCGCAGGGGCCAGCCGCGCCACCACCCCCTGGTGCACGCCGCCGCCGGCCATGCCGTCGAGAGTCTCACGCGGCACGAACTGGCAGCGAACACCCTGCGCCTCGGCCAGCGCGAGCACCTCGGCCATGCGCGCGTCTGCACGCCCGCCCAGGGCCCACAGCTCGAGCACCCGCTCCGGTGCGCGCTGCAACACCTCGCGCACCGGATGCAGCCCCCAGGCCAGTTCCCGCGTGCTCACCGGCGCCCGCCCCTGCGACCGCTCTTCTCGCCCCCGCCTCGTCCGCCGCGCTTGCGTGTGCCCTTTTTCGGCTCGCGCTCGGGGGGCGCCGCCTCCACCAGCTCGAAGTCGATCTTGCGATCCTCCATGCTGACGCGGATGAGCCGCACCGGCAGCCGGTCACTGAGCCGGAACACCCGCCCGGTATGCTCGCCCACCAGCCGCTGGTGCACGGGGTCGCGCTGGTAGTAGTCGCCGCCCAGGGAACTGACATGCACCAGGCCGTCGATCTGGTATTCGGGGATCTGCACGAACAAGCCGAACTCCACCACGCCGGTGACGATGGCGTCGAACTCCTCGCCGATGCGGTCCTGCATGAACTCGCACTTCAGCCAGTCCATGGCGTCGCGCGTGGCCTCGTCGGCGCGCCGCTCGGTCATGGAGCAATGGCGGCCGAAGCCTTCCATCTCGCGCCCCCCGTGCTCGAAGCCCTCGGCCTTGCCGTTGCGCAGCAGGTGACGGATGGCGCGGTGGACGAGCAGGTCCGGGTAACGCCGGATCGGCGAGGTGAAGTGGGCGTAGCGCTCCAGTGCCAGGCCGAAGTGACCGATGTTCTCCGGCCGGTACACCGCCTGGCTCATGGAGCGCAGGATCACCGTCTCGATCAGGTCCGCGTCGGGACGCCCGGCCACCTCCGCCACCAGCTCCGAGAGGTGCTTCGGTTCCAGGCGCTCGCGGGTCGGCAGCTTGAGGCCGAAAGCCCCGAGGAACTCCCGCAGGGCCGTGAGCCGGTCCTCCTCGGGCGGGGCATGCACCCGGTAGAGCGTCGGGATCTTGTGCTTCTCGAGGAAACTCGCCGCCTCGACGTTGGCCGCGATCATGCACTCCTCGATGATGCGGTGGGCGTCGTTGCGATGGCGCGGCTCGATGCGTGCGATGTGTCCCTTGGGATCGAAGCGCAGCACCACCTCGGGCAGGTCGAAGTCCACCGCACCGCGCCGCGCCCTGGCCTTCGCCAGCGCCCGCCACAGCTCGTGCAGCGCCTCGAGATGAGGCAGCAGCTTCTCGTGGCGGCGCCGCAGCCCCGGATCACCCTCGACCAGGATGCCTGCGACCTCGTCATAAGTGAGGCGTGCGTGCGAACGCATCAGCCCCTCGTGGAACTTCGCGGACCGGACCGTGCCGGTGGGGCCAACCTCCATCTCGCACACCATGCACAGCCGGTCCACGCCGGGGTTGAGGGAGCACAGTCCGTTGGACAGGCTCTCCGGCAGCATGGGGATCACCTTGCGCGGGAAGTACACCGAGGTGCCGCGCTCGCGCGCCTCCGTGTCCAGCGGGCCGTCTGCCGGGACGTGGTGCGACACGTCGGCAATGGCGACGAGAAGGCGCCAGCCCTTGCCCACCCGCTCGCACCACACGGCGTCGTCGAAATCCTTGGCATCGGCACCGTCGATGGTGACCAGCGGCACGTCGCGCAGGTCGAGCCGCCCGCGCTTGGCGGACGGCCGCACCCGGTCGCCCCAGGCCTCGGCCTCGGCCAGCGCCTCCTCCGGCCAGCGGAACGGCAGGCCATGGGCACGCATGGCGATCTCGGTTTCCATCCCGGGGCCGCCGGCCTCGCCGAGGTTCTCCACTACCCGGCCGACCGGTTGAGTGTCGCGGCTCGGCGCATCGGTCAATTCAACCACCACGATGTCGCCGGGCTTCGCGCCCTTGGCGTCACGCGGCGGCACGGCGATGCTCTGGCTGAAGCGGCGGTTGTCGGGCACCACGAAGCCGATGCCGCTCTCGCGCACGTAGCGCCCCACGATCTCGGACGTGTTGCGCGCCAATACCTCGACCAGCTTGCCCTCGGCACGGCCGCGCGCATCGGTGCGGGCGATGCGCACTGCAACCTTGTCGCCATGCATGGCTTCGCGCATCTCGCGCGGCGAGAGGTAGATGTCCTCGCCGCCCGCGTCGGGCGTGACGAAGCCGTAGCCGTCGCGATGGCCCGTGACGATGCCGGTCACCAGGCCGATATGGCCCACCAGGCAGTAATGCCCGCGCCGGTTGGCGATGATCTGGCCGTCGCGGATCATGGCGCGCAGCCGGTTGCCGAGCGCGCTGCGCACCTCGTCGTCCGCGATGCCCAGCGCCTCGTGCAGCGCCTTCGGCTCCAGCGGCCGGCCGGCCTGTTCCAGCGCCTTCAAGACCTCCTCGCGGGAGGGGATGGCGACGCGGTAACGCTCGCTGTCCGGCTTGTCATTGCGGGGTCGAGTCGGCGTGCCACCACGCCGTCCGGTACGTTTCATATGTGCTTCCTGGAATTCATGGAGAGTGGCGCCCGGAATCTGGCCCGGCCGCGTTGACAAGGATACACGGCGGCCGTATTCTTCGCGTCCCGCTCAGCAGGGTTCCCTGCTTTTCCCTCGTGCCGAGGTGGCGGAATTGGTAGACGCGCTGGCTTCAGGTGCCAGTGGGGGTAACCCCGTGGAGGTTCAAGTCCTCTCCTCGGCACCAAATACTTCGCCACGACTCCCTGACCGGGATTGCGCTGAACGAATCAGCGATCCGGGCGGATAGTGAGCACATACACTGACACGTCAGCGTCACGCATCAATGACTCCGGCGTGTTCCAAGCCATCGAAAACGATGCTTGTCGGCGCCTGCGCTTTCAGTTGGGCAGGCGCCTCGCCACTCCAAGCTCCGGCGCCCAATACGGCAAGTACGGCAATCAACAGCCCGCGCCACACGACTTCATGCTCACTCAATCCTCGCCGTCGTAGGCCTCGAGCAGGCGATCCAGCGCCGCTTCCATCTCGTCTTCGGGAGGCACGACAAGCAGCCAGGTCTCGGGCTCGACTTGTTCCTGTACGTCGCCGAGGACTCTTCGGGCGATTGCCGGCGCGCCTGCCGCGGCAGCCGCCGCGGCTGCAAGCAGCGCCAGGCATACCGTTCCTGCCGGCGCCGCCAGGTAGCGCAGCGGCGCATGTTCACGTTGACGCGCAATCATCGCGTGAGGCTAACCGGCAGTCGCCGCGATAATCCATAGGGATTAAGCCGCGGGCACATCCCTCACGCTGCTGCCCCACGCATCGCTGTGACGGCTAATCGCTACGCGCAGCGATCTCCAGGTCGTTCCTGACCTCGACGACGTCTTCCATGGCCATAGCCAGGGTCTCGGCCTCGCGGTACTCGACGATGGATTCCACCTCACCCCGGAGATGCGCGATACCATCCTGTACATCGATTTCAATGGCGCGGAACCCATCGCGCCCCGCGAGTTCTTCCCTGAGCATGCGCTCGGCGCGTGCATCGTTCTCCGCGGAGCCTTCGATCTCACCGTCGCCCGCGGTCGTACCGCCCGTCCAGGATTCGCGCGGCTTGCCGTACTCATCGTCGTAGTCGACGTCGTTCGCCGTCACCTCGGGCTGCTCGCTTCCCGGCCTGCGCTCGGCTTCCTTGTCGCGCACCATCTGCTGCACGTCCGGCTGCGCACCCTCCGGTGTGTCCGGGCGATCAGAACACGCCGCCAGCGGTGCTGCCAGCAACGTGACGAGGCATGCGGTGCGCAGGATTCTATTCCTGTCGGCGAATTCATAATTCATAAATATCTCCTTGAAATATAGAGCTTCCGGCTCGGCGTAAGGCACGGCTCGGGATCAGCCGAAGAAGAACTTCCCGTGCCCGGAGAGCGCCTCCTCGGATACGCGGCGGCCGGTCGCCAGCGCCTTGCCGGCCTCCCACAGGTATTCGAGCCGGCGCGCGCCCTTGCGGTCCCAGTACTCCGCACGCTCGGGATCGACCTCGAGCAGCACCAGGCTGGGATCGTCGGGGCCCTCGGGGAACCATGGCCGCCATGCGGGCTGCCACAGTTGCCGGATGCGCGCGGGCTCTTCGCTGACGGAGGCCGTGCCCGAAACGGCCAGGTAAGTGCCGTTGCCCTGCATGACGACGGAGACCCTCGGGTCCATCGCGACCTCAGCCGTCTTGGCGGAGCGGTTACTGGTCGCAAAGCGCAGCACCGCGCCATCGCTCTCCGCGATGGCCATCGGCCGGGCATGCAGTGTGCCGTCGCGTGCCACGCTCACCAGCATGGCATGATCGAACTGCTGCAGAAGGTCCTCGAATCGCTGGATGTCGTGGTCGTCAGCGATCATCTAGTGATTCTGCAGCCAGTCCCTGGTGCCCCCTTCGTAGTCATAGACTTTCTCGAAACCGGCCTGGTCGAGTTTCCGCGCCGCTGTGGGCGACGCATCGCAATCCTTGCTCGCACAGTATAGGACGACCTTCCGGTCCTTGCCGCCGGCGACCTTCTCGACGTCCTTGGCGAAATCGTCATCCTCGTGCGGGATATTGATGGACGTCCTGATGTGCGCGTCCCGGAACGCCTCGCGGGGAAGCACGTTAATGAGCACGAAGTCTTCCTTCTTCTGCTCGTTCATTTTTTCCAGTGTCTCTCTGCTGATGGGCTGCATGAAGCCCCCGATTTTTCTTGCATGTACCTATATTCGTTGCATGTGAGCCGCGAGAGTTCCGTCTGATTTCCCGGCGCCAGGGTGGCACGCTACTTGCTTCACGCTACTTGCTTCGTAAACGCTAGGAGATGCTGCAAGAGGAGTTCACATGCTCGACATGAAAGACAAAGTTGCCATTGATCCCGCCCCGGTCGACGTTGGCGCGCGCTTCCGCTCCAGGGCCGCCGCCGAACGCGCCGTGCGGGAGCTCGCGGCGCAAGACATCGCACCCGCTCAAGTCGAGATCCTGGAAGGCCAGGGCCACATGCGGGTCGCGCGGAGCGCTGAGAAGCGCGCCACGCGCACGGCACTGATTCGCTGGCACGCGTTGCTTGGCGCGGCCGGACTCCTGGTCGGCGCACTCTGCTGGCTGTTCGCCTGGTACGCGCGCCTGCCGCTGGTGCTGGCGATGCCCGGGCTGATGCTGTTTGTCGCGGTCGCATTCGGCGTGGTGGCCGGATTGTTGCTGGGCGGGCTGCTCTCGATCCGCCCGACCAAGGGCTGGCTGGCGGCGGCGGCACGCGACGATGCGCGCGCTGGCGACTTCCCGGTCGTGGTTCACGCGACGGACCGCAAGCAGGCACACAAGGCGCGCGAAATACTCGCCGCGGCGGAAGGGGATCCGTACCTGTTCGGCGCCGGGTCGTAGTTCGCGCCCGATCGGCTAAAATCAGGGGCCAGGCAAGGAGCGCTGAGGCCCGATGCTGCAGGCCCTGATCTATTGTGACGATGCCGAGACCGTGGTCCCCCTTTCCGATACGTTCCGGGAAGCAGGGTATGCGGTCCAGGTCGCGACCACCCTGAAGGACCTGCGCGGGGCGCTGCTGCGGGATCCGCCAGACATGGCGCTCGTCGACTACGACATCCTCGAGCCCGACACGATGGAGTTCCTTGCATCGGGCCAGCTCGGCCGGATCGTCAAGCTGCTCTTGATGACTGACGACCCCCGGCTCTCCAGCGCCGTACGCGGCATGCACCTGGGGGCCGCCGACTACCTGGCGAAGCCCATCGATCCGGCGCGGCTGCACCAGGCGCTCGGCAGGATCAAGGCCGCGGTGACGCAGCCCGACCCGTCCGCCACGGAGGACATCCTGCTGGCCGAGCGCCATGGGATGCAAGGGGAATCGCGCCCGATGCAGCGCCTGTTCCGACTGCTGCGCAAGGTGGGTCCGACTGACATGACGGTGCTGTTGTGCGGCGAGAGCGGCGTCGGCAAGGAACTTGCGGCACAGGCCATCCACGGCTTCAGCAAGCGGCGGGAGGGGCCGCTGGTGCCCGTGAACTGCGGGGCCATCAGCCCGGACATTCTCGAGAGCGAGCTCTTCGGCCATGAGAAAGGCAGCTTTACCGGCGCCAGCAGCAAGCACGTCGGTTTCTTCGAGCGTGCCGAGGGCGGCACCCTGTTCCTCGACGAGATCACGGAAATGTCGCCCCCGCTCCAGGTCAAGCTCTTGCGGGTGCTGGAATCCGCCGGGATTCGGCGGGTTGGGGGCGAGCAGGAAATCCCGATCGACACGCGGGTGGTAGCGGCGACCAACCGCGATCCGGACGAGGCCGTCCACGACGGAACGTTGCGGGAGGACCTGTATTATCGCCTGGCTCAATTCCCGATCCGGATCCCTGCGCTGCGCGAACGCGGCGAAGACATCGGGCTGCTGGCAGACACATTCCTCGCCGCAATGAATGCGGCCAATGGCACGGCGAAAAGCCTTTCCGACGAGGCGTTGGAACTGCTGCGCCTGCATGAGTGGCCGGGCAATGTGCGTGAACTCAAGAACACCATGGCCCGGGCCTTCGTGCTGGCGGACGACAGCATTCGCCCCGACGACCTCCCCGCCCGCATCATCGACCCCGACCCGAACCAGGGGGACTACCTGCGCGTCCGTGTCGGGCAGCCACTGGCCGAGGTCGAACGGCGCACCATCCTCGCCACGGTGTCTCACTTCGGGGATGACCGCAAAGCCGCGGCCGAGGCACTCGGCATCAGCCGGAGGACTCTCTATTCCAAGCTGAAAAAGTACCGCTCTTCGTAGCCGTCCGGCACGTTTCCTGCACACAAGCAGGTAATTCAATCATCGAGCGAGCGGTAAGCGGAATGCGCGCAAGTACTCTATTCGGCATGCCCGTCGTGGACCGGCACGGCCGGCCACTCGGCACGGTCAGTGATCTCCTCCTGGACGACCCGGCCCCGGCCACCATCTGCTACCTGCTGGTTAACACCGCGCCCGCGGAAGGCGCCGCGTGCCGTACCGTGGCCGTGCCATGGAGGCTCGTTTCCCCCGGCGAGCAAGGGGATGCCATCAAGCTTGGCGTCAGCGGCGAGGCGTTGCGGCAGATGCGCGACATCCCGCCGCCTGCAGGACGGCCGCCGCGGAAATAGTTTCCTACCCGCGGGAAAATTCTTCTGCGCTCGTACCGTGAATTCCCGGTGACAGGGCTATGTAGAGCCGGGGCAACCCCGGAAAGACGTTGGCACAGTGATTGCATCATTTCCAGGTGACGGATCACCGTGACGGGATCGCCGTGACGGATGAACACCGACTTTGGCTTGGAATCGAATAGGGAGAATCTGATGCTTGGCTGGGCACTCGCATTTTTCATCATCGCCCTCATCGCGGGGTTCCTGGGATTCGGCGGCATTGCCGGCTCCGCTGCGTGGATAGCGCAAATCCTGTTCTTCATATTTCTCGCTCTACTGGCGGTGTCGCTGTTGGCCCGCCTGGTCGGGCCACGCTCCGGGCCCCGCGTGTGAACTGCATTGCGAACCACAGCACAGCGCGCCGGAGAACGGCGCTTTCGGCCACCAACAACCAAAGGAAACGCCAACCATGAATCTGTTGCACAGCGCACGTGAAACCAGTAATCCCAAAGTGGCCGCATGGCTGATGGTGGGGTTGTTCCTGGCACCGTTGCCCGCGATCACCTCGACGTCGGCGGCCGATGTAGGCGCCGATGAAGCCGGGAAGTCCACCGAACAAATTGCGGAAACGGTGCGCGATACTGCAGCGGACGTACGCATCCACCTGGCGCTCGAAACCAAGCTCGCTGCAAGCGACACCCTCAGCGCGTTCGAAATCGACACCGATGTCAAGGACGGCGTGGCCTATCTCGAAGGCGCGGTGGAAAGCGAAGCCCGCAAGGAACTTGCCACAGAGCTCGCCCGGTCTGTCGAGGGCGTCCGCACGGTGCGCAACGGCCTGGTCGTCGACGGCGGGGAACCCGGCGTGCTCGAACAAATGCAGGACACGGCGCGGGACGCTGCCTTGACGACACGCGTGAAGGCGCGCCTGCTGGCCAGCGACAACACTTCAGGGCTTGCGATTTCGGTCAGTAGCGAAGACGGCGTGGTCACGCTTGGCGGCGCAGTCGCCTCCGAGGCCGAGAAGGAGCTGGCAGAAGTGATCGCAGCTAACACCGGCGGCGTCGCCGAAGTGCGCAACAAGATCGACCTCGAGAAGAAGTGAGGACACTGGCGGTCCGCCCGCCTCAGTCGAAGGGGTTGCGCAGGACGATGGTCTCGGCCCGGTCGGGCCCGGTGGAAATGATTTCGATCGGCACGCCCACCACCTCTTGCAGGCGGTCGAGGTATGCGCGCGCGTTTTCGGGCAACTCCTCGTACCGGGTCAGGCCGACCGTGGAGCTTTTCCACCCCGGCACGTCCTCGTACACGGGCACGATCTCCGCATACTGGTCGGCGGCCAGCGGCGGCGTCTCCACCAGCTTGCCGCCCACCTCGTAACCCACGCAGATGCGGATGGTGTCGATGGCGTCCAGCACGTCGAGCTTGGTAATGCACAGCCCGGAGACGCTGTTGAGGGCGATGGACCGCCGCAGCGCCACGGCGTCGAACCAGCCGCAGCGCCGGGCGCGGCCGGTGACCGAGCCGAACTCGTGCCCGACGCGGGCGAGATGCTCGCCCATCTCGTCGAACAGCTCCGTCGGGAACGGCCCGGCGCCCACGCGCGTGGTATAGGCCTTGACGATGCCAAGCACGTGGTCGATGGCGCGCGGCCCCACCCCGGCGCCGGTGCAGGCGCCGCCGGCGGTCGTGTTCGAGGAGGTGACGTAGGGATAAGTGCCCTGGTCGATGTCCAGCAGGGCGCCCTGTGCGCCCTCGAACAGCACGTTGCTGCCGGCGCGCCGATAGTCTTCGAGCAGGCTGGCGACGTCCGCCATCATCGGCAGGATCCGTTCCCCCTGCACCAGCAGGGTCTCCAGGGTCTCCTGGAAATCCACCGGGTCGCGCTGGAAATAGCGCTGCAAAACGAAATTGTGGAAGTCCAGCACCTCGCCCAGCTTGGCGGCGAAGCGCTCGCGGTGCGCCAGGTCGGAGACACGCAGCGCGCGGCGCGCCACCTTGTCCTCGTAGGCCGGACCGATGCCGCGACCGGTGGTGCCGATCTTGGCCGCGCCCTTGGCATGCTCCCGGGCTGCATCCAGCGCCACGTGGGAGGGAATGATCAGCGGGCAGGCCGGGCTGATGCGCAGCCGCTCCGCCACCGGCACGCCGTTTGCCGTGAGTTCGTCGAGCTCGCCCAGCAATGCCTCAGGCGAAACCACGACGCCGTTGCCGATGAGGCAGGCCACGCCCTCGCGCAGGATGCCGGACGGCAACAGGCGCACGATGGTCTTGCGTCCCTCGATGACCAGCGTATGTCCGGCGTTGTGGCCGCCCTGGAAGCGAACCACTGCGGCAACCCGGTCGGTCAGGAGGTCGACGATCTTGCCCTTGCCCTCGTCACCCCACTGGGTGCCGATAACCACCACGTTCTTGCCCACGGGCGGAGCCCTCCCCTCGTTCAGTTCAGGAACGCACGAAATACAGCAGCACCACGCCCGCCACGATGCTGGCGAGGCCCGCGAGACGCAGCTTGTCGTCCGGCATCTGCGCCAGCATGGCCATGGCGCGGCGCGATCCGCGCGGGTTGGCGAAGGGCAGCAAGCCCTCGATCACCATGACCAGCGCGACGGCCGACAACAGGTCGGTCCAGTTCATGGCGCCAGGGCGCTCCTCAGGGCCCTGCGCCGCCGGCCGGATCCTTGAGGAAGCGGAAGAACTCGCCGTCCGGCGCGATCACCAGCATGTCGTCGCCGCGCCCGACCGCCGTGCGGTAGGCCTGCATGCTGCGCCAGAACTGGAAGAAGCCCTGGTCGCGATTGAAGGCCTCGGCGTAGATGTCGGCCGCACGGGCGTCGCCGGCACCGCGGATACGCTGCGAGTCGCGCTGCGCCTCGGCGATGATGATGGTGCGCTGGCGGTCGGCGTCCGAACGGATGCGCTCCGCCGTCTCGGCGCCCTCGGCGCGCAGCTGGGCCGCGACGCGGGCGCGCTCCTGGCGCATGCGGTTGAACACGCTCTCGCTCACATCCGGCGGCAGGTCGAGCGTCTTGACGCGCACGTCCACGATCTCGATGCCCAGCTCGCGCGCGGTCACACCCGCGGTGTCCATGAGCTCGTTGACGACATCGGAGCGATCGGCCGTCACGACCTCCTGCACCGTCTGGCGCGCAAACTGCGCGCGCAGCCCGTCCTTCATGATTTCCAGCAAGCGGCTGGTGGCCAGGCGCTCGTCACCGGCCGTGGCGCGGAAATACTGGCCCACGTCCACGATGCGCCACTTGACGTAGAAGTCCACCCGCAGGTTCTTCTTCTCCGCCGTCAGGAAGGGCTCGTTGGGGTTGTTGCGGGTCAACACGCGGTTATCGAACTTACGCACGGTGTTGACGAAGGGCATCTTGAAATGCAGCCCCGGCTCGAAGTCCATTCGCACGATTTCGCCGAAACGCAGCTTGATGGCGTACTCGCGCTCATCGACCGTGAATACGGACATCGACAGCAGCAGCGCGGCCGCCGCGACGGCCAGGATCAGGGTAGTGGTCTTGGCACCCATCAGCGAGTCCCCCTCGAGCGCAGGTCGGTTGTCGGCGTGGGCGACGTTTCCGTCTGGCGCAGCGTATTCGGCTGGCCCTGGTCGGCCGGGTCCACCAGGCGGGTGGCACTGCCACCCGAGCGCTTCAGCAACTCTTCGATGGGCAGGTACATCAGCGTCCCGCTGCCCTCGGCGTCGATGAGCACCTTGGCCGAGTTGCCGAGCACCTGCTCCAGCGTCTCGTAGTAAAGGCGCTGGCGCGTCACTGCGGGCGCGCGCTGGTACTCCGTCAGCAGCGCGATGAAGCGGTCGCTTTCACCTTCCGCCTCCGCGATCACCTGGGCGCGGTAGGCCTCGGCGCTTTCCAGCAGCCTGGCGGCGTTACCACGGGCCCGCGGCACGACGTCATTGGCATACGCTTCCGCCTCCAGGGCCAGGCGATCGCGATCCTCGCGCGCCTTGATGGCGTCCTGCACGGCCGCCTCGACCTGGGAGGGGAAGTTGGCGTCCTCGAGGTTCACCGAGGTGATCTCGATGCCGGCGCCGTAGGCGTCCAGCGTGGACTGGATGATCTCGCGCGCGCGGGCAGCGACCTCGGCGCGGCCCTCGGTGAGCACGAAATCGAGCGTGCTCTTACCCACCACCTCGCGAATGGCGGTCTCGGTCACCTCGCCGAGCGTCTCCTCGGGGTTACGCACATTGAACAGGAAGGCCTGGGCGTCGGTGCGCCGGAACTGCACCCGCAGGTCGACGCTGACGATGTTCTCGTCCGAGGTCAGCATGCGCGTGGAGTGGTTGAAAGAATCCACCTGGGAGACGTTCACCGTCTCGACGCGCTGGAAAGGATACGGGAGATGCCAGTGCAGGCCCGGCAGGGTGGTCTTCTGGTAGGCGCCGAACTGCAGCACCACGCCGCGCTCCGCCTCGTCCACCTGGTAAAAGCCCGACAACAGCCACAGCACGATCGCGGCCGCAGCCACCAGGCCGATGCCGGCGCCTGCCGCACCGCCGCCGGAACCACCGGAGCGGCCTTTGCCGCCGAACACCCCCGAGAGCTTCCGCTGCAGGTCGCGTACGACCTTGTCCAGGTCCGGCGGCCCTTCTTTGCCACCGCCCGCGTTCCAGGGATTACCGCCCTTGCCAGGTTCGTTCCAAGCCATGATGTTCCTTCGTTGATTGTGACGCGCGCAGAGCGCCGCGCTCAGGCCACTGTCCGCGATTGTAGGGATGCGCCGGAGCCCTCACAAGGACGGGACCGGATACGGCTACGACTCAGACCAGTATCCCGGCAGAATCGTTCCAGCGCCACCTTCGGGGCCTCCAGCTCGATGTCCCACCCGCCGGCCTCGTCCCCGGTCTCCCTCCGCACCATCTCCGCGCCATAGAGTTTCGCCCGCATGCCGCCTTCCGATGCATCGAGATGGACCGTGCCGCTGACCCGGCCCTCGCCGAAATAATCCCTCAGCGTCTCGATCAGCAGGTTGATGCCGGCGCCGGTGCGTGCCGACACGCGCACCGAGCGTACGCGTCCGTCCTCGTCGCGGGTGAGGCCGGGGATCTCGCCCGCCTCGTCGATCTTGTTGTAAACCAGTAATTGCGGCAGGTCCTCGGCGCCGATTTCGGCCAGCACCCGGTTGACGTGCTCGACGCGCTCGTCGCGCAACGGGTCTGCACTGTCCACCACGTGCAGCAGCAGGGCCGCGTCCCGCGTTTCTTTCAGCGTGGAGCGGAACGCCGCCACCAGCTCGTGCGGCAGGTCGCGCACAAAGCCCACGGTATCGGCCAGCACGAGTTCGAGACCGGGCCCGAGCTGCAGGCCCCGCAGCGTCGGATCCAGCGTGGCGAACAGCTTGTCAGCCGCATAGACCTCCGCCTCCGTCAGGCGGTTGAACAGCGTCGACTTGCCGGCGTTGGTATAGCCCACCAGCGCGATCGTCGGCACCTCGGCCTTGGCGCGCGTGCGCCGCCCCTGCTCGCGCTGCTTGTCCACCTTCTCCAGGCGGCGGGTGAGCATGCGGATGCGGTTGGCGAGCAGGCGGCGGTCGGTCTCGAGCTGGGTCTCGCCCGGCCCGCGCAGGCCGATGCCGCCCTTCTGCCGCTCCAGGTGGGTCCAGCCCCGCACCAGGCGCGTGGACAGATGGCGCAGCTGCGCCAGCTCCACCTGGAGCTTGCCTTCGAAACTGCGCGCCCGCTGGGCGAAGATGTCGAGAATCAGGCCGGTGCGGTCGAGCACGCGGCAACTCAGCGCCTTCTCCAGGTTGCGCTCCTGGCTGGGCGACAAGGCATGGTTGAACAGCACCAGGTCCGCACCCGTCTCGCGGATGAGCGCAGCCAGCTCCTCGGCCTTGCCGGAGCCGATGAAATAGCGTGGATCCGGGGCGGCCCTCGTGGCAGTCAGCCGCGCCACGACGGTGGCGCCGGCCGAAACCGCCAGGCGCTCGAGTTCCTCGAGTTCCTCCGCGGAAGCACGGCCGCCGAATCCGATCTGTACCAGGATGGCACGCTCGCCGTGCCCCGGACGTTCGAACAACCGATTCTCCCGCGCTAAGCCTTAGTCGCCAGCGACTTCGTCCAGCTCGTCGTCGCCGCTGGTGATGCGCACGTTGCGCGAGGGCACGACAGTGGAGATGGCATGCTTGTAGACCATCTGGCTCACGCTGTTCCTGAGCAACACGACGAACTGGTCGAAAGACTCGATCTGCCCCTGCAGCTTGATGCCGTTCACCAGGTAGATGGAAACCGGCACTTTTTCCCTGCGCAGGGCGTTGAGGAATGGATCCTGCAGCGACTGTCCTCTGGCCATTGAATGAACTCTCCGTGGCGGGCCAGTCATTATTCCGGGAGTTCCCTCCGCCGGCGATGCACGGACAGGCCCGAGCCCGTGCACCCAGCGCGAAATCTTATCATACCGGTGCCGACTCGCCGCTGCCGGGCGAGACCCACCCGGCGGCCAGCCCAAGCGCCTCCGCCGGCCCCTGCAGCCAGTGCAGGCCCGTCTCCGCCCGTAACCAGGTCATCTGCCGCTTCGCCAGCCGGCGCGTTGCCGTGACGGCGGCCGCCACAGCGTCATCCACTTCGCTCTCGCCCGCCACGGCCGCCCAAAGCTGGCGGTAGCCGACGGCACGAATCGAGGGCAGACCCGGGTGCAGGTCGCCGCGTGCATGCAGCTGCTCCACCTCCTGCAGGAAGCCGGCGGCCATCATTGCCGCGAAACGCGCTGCGATGGCCTCGTGCAGCGCAGTCCGGCTGGTCGGGGCGAGCCCGAGTTTCAACAGTCGCCAGCCCTCCAGCGGGCAGTCGCCGGCGGCCTGGAGCTCGGAGAGCGGCCGGCCGGTCAGCCGCCACACCTCGAGCGCACGCTGGATACGTTGCGCGTCGGCGGGCTGGATGCGCGCCGCCGCCATCGGGTCGACCCGGTGCAACTCGGCATGCAGCGCCGGCCAGCCGCGAGCGGCAGCGTCGCGGTCGAGCTCGGCGCGCACCACCGGGTCCGCCTGGGGCAACTCCGCCAGGCCCCGCTGCAACGCGCGGAAATACAGCATGGTGCCGCCGACCAGCAGCGGCACGCGCCCGCGGGCCCGAATGTCACGCATGGCCTCGAGCGCGTCGCGGCGGAAGCGCCCCGCCGAATAAGCCTCTGCGGGGTCGAGCAGATCGACCAGGTGATGGGGAATCTCGGCGCGCAAGGCCGCCGCAGGCTTGGCGGTGCCGATATCCATACCGCGGTAGACCAGCGCCGAATCGACGCTCACGATCTCCACCGGCAGCGCGCGTGCCAGCTCCAGGGCAAGCCCGGTCTTGCCCGATGCCGTAGGCCCCATGAGCAGGATGGCCGGCTCGAGCTCCAAGTCGATCCTCAGCGCCCGCGCAGGAACAGCTTGTCGAGCTCCGCCATGCTGAGCTGGGTCCAGGTGGGGCGGCCGTGGTTGCACTGGTCGGCGCGTTCGGTCCGCTCCATGTCCCTGAGCAGGGCGTTCATCTCGGCCAGCGTCAGCTGGCGATTGGCGCGCACCGAGCCGTGGCAGGCCATGGTGGCGAGCACCTCGTTCATGCGCTCCTCGACCCGCCGGCTGCTGCCCTGCTCCGCGAGGTCCGACAGCAGGTCGCGCAGCAGCGACTCGGCGTCGGCATTGGCCAGCAGGGCCGGCAGCTGCCGGACGACGACGACGTCGGGACCGCGCCGGTCGATGACCAGCCCGACGGCCGCCAGCGCTTCCTGCATGGCTTCCGCCAGCTCAGCCTCCTGGGGCGACACCCGCACGCTCAGCGGCACCAGCAGGGGCTGCCCCGCGGCCGCGTCGCCGGAGAGGGCGTTCTTGAGGCGCTCGTACAACACCCGCTCATGCGCCGCATGCATGTCGACCACGACTAGGCCGGCGCGGTTCTGCGCCAGGATGTACACCCCGCCGAGCTGGCCGACGGCGTAACCGAGCGCCGGGCTGTCGTCTTGCGGCGCGGGGGCAGCGCCGGCAACCGGCACGGTCGCGGCACGTGGATGTGCGCCCGCGTCCGGCTGCGTCGGCTCCGGCGCATCGCGCACCGCCAGCGGCATGGCGCCCTGGTGCGGCCGTTGCCAGCCGGAAGCCTCGGCGCCCGGGGCGCTGAACCGGGGGGTCGCCGGCGGCGGCGCGCCCACCCCGGCCGCGGGGCGCGTGCCCGCCAGGGCACTTTCCACCACCTTGTAAATGAAGCCATGCATGCTGCGCGCATCCCGAAAGCGCACCTCGTGCTTGGTCGGGTGCGCGTTGACGTCGACCAGCGCGGGATCCATTTCCAGGTACAGGACGTAAGCCGGGTGACGCCCGTGGAACAGGACGTCGGCGTAGGCCTGGCGCAGCGCATGCGTGACCAGCCGGTCGCGGATCATGCGTCCGTTGACGAAGAAATACTGCAGGTCGGGCTGCGAGCGGGAAAAAGTCGGCAGGCCGAGCCATCCGGACAATCTCAGCCCTGCCGCGCCGTACTCGACTTCCATCATGTGCGCCGCGAAGGTTTCCCCGCACAGCTCGGCGACGCGCCGCGCACGCGCAGCAGCGTCCGGCGCCGGGCGCAGCTCGAAGAGCGCCCGGCCGTCGCGCCGCAGGCTGAAACCGGCATCGAAACGCGACAGCGCCAGGCGGCGCGCGACGCGCTCCACGTGGCCGGCCTCGGTGCGCTCGCTACGCATGAAACGCCGCCGCGCCGGGGTGTTGTAGAACAGGTCGCGTACCACGATCGTCGTGCCGCTCGGGTGCGCGGCGGGCGCAGGCGCCGCGAGGCTGCCCCCGTCCACTTCCACCGTCCAGGCGGCCTCCGCCCCCGCGGCCCGCGACGTCATGGTCAGGCGCGACACCGACGCGATGCTCGGCAGCGCCTCGCCGCGAAAGCCCAGCGTACCGACACGCTCGAGGTCTTCGAGGCTGGTGATCTTGCTGGTGGCATGGCGCGACAAGGCAAGCGCGAGCTCGTCGCGCGGGATGCCGTTGCCGTCGTCGCGCACCAGGCAGCGTCGCAGCCCGCCACCCTCGATCTCAAGCTCCACGCGCCCGGCGCCGGCGTCGAGGCTGTTCTCGACCAGCTCCTTGATGACGGACGCCGGGCGCTCTACCACCTCGCCGGCGGCGATCTGGTCGATCAACTGGGGGGGAAGCTGGCGGATGGGCATGGGCCCACTAGGATACGGGAAACCCCGCAGCGCGACAGTCCCCACCGAGCGCGCGGCGGCTACCCGCCGGGGATGGTCAGCACCTGTCCGACGCGGATGTTGTCCCCGCGCAAACCGTTGTGGCGTCGCAGCGCCGGCACGCTGGTGTTGTAGCGGGTGGCGATCGCAGACAGCGTATCGCCACGCGCGATCACGACCTCGCGCGGCCCCGGCGCGCGCTGACGGTTGTGCGCGACCCAGGTGCCGGGCGGCGGATTGCGGTAAAAGTATTCGCGGATGCCGCTCACCAGCGCGGCCGCGAGCTGCTCCTGGTAGCGCTTGTCGCGCAGGCGCTTCTCCTCGTCATGGTTGGAGATGAACGCGGTCTCCACCAGGATCGAGGGGATGTCCGGTGCCTTGAGCACGGCGAAGCCGGCCTGCTGCACGGAAGCCTTGTGCAGACGGTTCACCGCGCCGAGACGCTCGAGCACGAACTCGCCGACCTCCAGGCTCGCGCCGATGGACGCGTTCTGCGACAGGTCGAGCAGCACCGAGGCCAGCAGGTCGTCCTTGTCGTCCAGGCTGACACCGCCGACGAGGTCGGCCGCGTTCTCACGCGCAGCCAGCCAGCGCGCCGCCTCATCGGTGGCGCCCTTGCTGGAGAGCACGTACACCGACGACCCGTGGGCCTTCGGGTTCTTGAAAGCGTCGGCGTGCACCGAAACGAACAGGTCGGCCCCGAGCAGGCGCGCCCGTTCGACGCGCTGCCGGAGGCTGAGGAAGTAATCGCCCTCGCGCGTCATCACCGCGCGCATGCCGGGCTCACGGTTGATGCGCTCGGCGAGCTTGCGTGACACCGCCAGCACCACGTCTTTCTCATAGGTTCCGCGCGGGCCGATGGCGCCCGGATCCTCGCCGCCGTGGCCGGGGTCGATGGCGATCACCAGGTCGCGCTCGCCTTCATTCGCACGCACGACCGGCGTCCGCAGCTGCGATTGCTGGTTGTCGAGCTCGATGATCAGCCGGTGCCCGTAACGCCCTTCGGGCCGGACGAGGAAGCTCCGCGGCTTCGCGCTCGACGCGAGGTCCAGCACGATCCGCGCCTCGCCGTCGGCCTTGTTCGCGCCTCGCACCGCCTGCACCAGCCCGGTGCCGCCGGGCATCTGGCCCAGCCCGGCGCCAAGGCGCGCCGGCTTCAGGTCCACGACCACGCGCGCAGGGTGATCCAGGGTGAACAGCTTGTGCCCGACCGGGGCCGACAGGTCGAGGACGACGCGGGTGGCGTTCGGCCCCGCCCACAGGCGCACGTCCTGCACCAGCACCTCGGCTCTTGCGACCGTGGCCAGGAACAGCGTCGCCAGCAGCAAGCCTTTTAGAATATTCCTCGACATTTCCAACAGTTTGGTTGGATTTCGGGAACCAACTTTAACCACAGCCGGGCGCCGAAGGCAATAACTTTCTTTAGAAACAGGCTGCTGCGAAGGAAACTTAGGGGTGATTCTTTGGCGGGACCGGCGCAGCGGGAGCAGGCTCCAGGGCCGCGAGCACGGGCTCTCCCCGGGATGAGCCTGCCTCGCAGCGAGCGCAACGACCCTCCCCTTCGTACTCGAGCGCGACCCTTATATCTGCGCCCGGAAGCCGGTCGCCACCCTTCCCGGCCCACTCCACCAGCACCAGGGCGCCGGGGTGGAGCATGTCCGGCAGCCCCAGGTAGTCCAGCTCCGCTGGGTCGGCAAGTCGGTACAGGTCGAGGTGAGCCACCTCGCAACGCGGGAGCTCATAAGGCTCAAGTAACGTGAACGTCGGGCTGCGCACCCGTCCCGTATGGCCGAGGCCGCGCAACAGCCCGCGCACCAGGGTGGTCTTCCCCGCCCCCAGCGGCCCCTCGAGGTGCACCACCAGGGGCGCCTGCCGACAGGCGTCGGCCAGCCGTGCCGCCAGCCGGCTCCCCAGCGCCTCGGTGGCGGCGGCGTCAGGCAGGTGGATGCGCAGCACGCGGGTTGACCCAGGGCCGGACATGTTGCAGCAGGTCACCGGCCGCGAGTCCGCGCTCGCCGTGTGCGGCGGCGTCATCGGCGGCCAGGGCATGCACCAGGACCCCGGCGCAGGCGGCGCGCTCCAGGTCCTGGAGCTGCGCCGCGAGCCCGCCGATGAGCCCGCTGAGCACATCGCCCATGCCGCCGCTCGCCATGCCGGGATTGCCGGCGCCGCACAGCCAGGGCACGGGTCCGGCACCAGCCACCAGCGTACCGGCGCCTTTCAGCAACACGACGCCGCCGAAACGCGACTGCAGGGCACGCAACGCCGCGGGCCGGTCGGCCTCGACCTCGGCGGCAGTGCTGTCCAGCAGCCGCGCGGCCTCGCCGGGGTGCGGCGTCAGGACCCCGCGGGAGATGCGGCGCGGATGCTCGGAGAGCAGGTTCAGTGCGTCGGCGTCGAGAATGCAGGGCAGGCCGCTGTCCAGCGCGACGGCCAGCAGCTCCTGCGCCCATCCCGAGCGACCCAGGCCCGGCCCGGCGACGAGCACGGTGGCACGCTCCAGCAGCGGTTCGAGCTCGCGCGGTCCCTCCACGCCCCGGCACATCAGCTCGGGCTGGGCAGCGAACATGGCTGCGGCGTGAGCGGGCCGCGTGGCCACGCTGACCAGGCCGGCGCCGCTGCGCAGCGCGGCGCGGCCGGCGAGCAGCGCGGCCCCGCCCATGCCATGGTCGCCCCCGACGACCAGCACGTGGCCGAACCGGCCCTTGTGGGCGTCGCGCTCCCGCGGCCTGAGCCACTCGCCGAGGCAGGCGGGTTCGAGCCGGCGCGCGGCTGGCTCCAGCCCCGCCTCGAGTCGCTGCGGCACGTCGAGATCGGCAAACAGCACCTCGCCGGCGCAGGCGCGGCCGCGCCCGGTGAACAATCCCAGCTTGAGACCGATGAAACAGACCGTGACCGTCGCGCGCACGGCCACGCCGAGTATGCGCCCGGTGTCCGCATGCAGGCCGGTCGGGATATCCAGCGCCAGCACCGGACGCCCGTCGGCGTTCACCGCCTCCACGACCTGCGCATAGCGACCTTCCAGCGTCCGGTCGAGCCCGGTGCCGAGCAGGCCGTCCACCAGCGGCCCGTCGCCGGGCAGAGGTCCGTCACCCGCCCAGGGCTCGATGACGCCGCCAGCCGCCAGGTAGTCCGCGCAGGCCGCCGCGGCGTCGCCCCGCAGCGTCTCCGGCGCCGCCAACCCGACCACCCGTGCGGCCAGGCCGCATTGCATGGCGCGGCGCGCCAGCACGTAGCCGTCCCCCGCGTTGTTGCCGCCACCGCACAGCACAGCCACATCCCGTGCCGCCGGCCAGCGCTGCAGCAGCGCATCCAATGCCGCGCGGCCCGCGCGTTCCATGAGTTCCCGCCCCGCAATGCCATGCGTCTCGATGGCACGGCGATCGAGCTCGCGCACCTGCGCGGCGGTCCACAGTTCCCGGGGCATGGCTGACATGCGCCGGATTATACTGCCGCGCATGGAGAGTCTGGTCCGGCAGGTCAAGGACTGGGGCCGCGAGCTCGGCTTCGGCGCGGTCGGCGTCGCGCGTGCGCCGCTGCCCGACGACGAGGCCTGGCTGAAGCGCTGGCTGGCGCTCGGGCGCCATGGCGGCATGGCGTGGATGGCGCGCCACGGCACACGCCGCAGCCGCCCGGCAGAGCTGCTGCCGGGCACCGTGACCGTGATCTCCGTCCGCATGGACTACCTGCCGCCGGACGCAACGCCGCCGGAGCAGGTGCTGTCAGACCCGGGCCTGGCCTACGTCTCGCGTTACGCCCTCGGCCGGGACTACCACAAGGTGTTGCGCAAACGGCTGCAACAACTCGCGGACCGCATGACTGCGGCGGTCGGCCCCTTCGGCTACCGCGTGTTCACCGACAGCGCCCCGGTGCTGGAAAAAGCCCTGGCGCGCGACGCCGGGCTGGGATGGATCGGCAAGCACACCAACCTGCTCGCGCGCGACGCCGGCAGCTGGTTCTTTCTCGGCGAGATCTACACCGACTTGCCGCTCCCGGCCGATGCACCGCCCGGCGCCCACTGCGGCAGCTGCACCGCCTGCATCGACGCCTGCCCGACCGCGGCCATCGTCGCGCCCTACGAGCTGGATGCGCGCCGCTGTATCTCTTACCTCACCATCGAGCACGACGGGGCCATCCCCGAGGAATTTCGCGCCGCGATGGGCAACCGCATCTACGGCTGCGACGACTGCCAGCTGGTCTGCCCCTGGAACCGCTATGCGCAGGCTGCCGCCTCGCCCGACTTCAAGGTCCGCGCCGGACTCGACGCGCCGGTACTGGCGGAGCTGTTCGGCTGGTCGGAGGAAGAGTTCCTGGCGCGCATGGAGGGTTCGGCGATCCGACGTATCGGCTACCAGCGCTGGCTGCGGAACATTGCCGTGGCCCTGGGCAATGCGGCGCCCGACGCCGCCGCGCGGCAGGCACTGGAATGCCGCCGGCACGATCCCTCGCCGCTGCTGCGCGAACACGTGGCATGGGCCCTGGAGCGCCATGCCGCGGCAGGGGAGCGTTGAGTTCGCGCCGCTTTGCACACAGAATGGCGGGCAAAGCCCGAGCGCCCGGGCGGGAGGACAAAGGGATTGGACTTCGTCGATGCGCCTGACATCAGGCACTTCCTTTCCGGCCTGCAGTTGTTCAACGGCGTGGACATCCGCTCGGTCGGCCCCTTCCTGGCGCGCACCCGTCGCCGCGACGTGCGCGCCGGCGAGGTGCTGCTGGCGCCCTCCACCACCAACTCGCGCGTGTTCGTCATCCTCTCGGGTGCGCTCGAGGTCCGCCTGGGCACGCTGGAAAGCGAGCCGCTGACGGTCCTGCAACCGGGCCAGTGCGCCGGGGAAATGTCCATCATCGAGGAGAAACATCCCTCCGCCTGGGTGGTGGCGGCGCGCGACTCGCACCTCATGGTGATCGAGCAGGACATCCTCTGGCGCATGATCAACGTGTCGCACGCCTTCGCCCGCAACCTGCTGGTGATCCTGTCCTCGCGGGTGCGCTCCGACAACCAGGTCATCCTCGAGAACGCGGGCATCCTCAGGGAGTTCGAAAAGCACGCCGTGACGGACGCACTGACGGACCTGCACAACCGCCACTGGCTGGAGAACATGTTCCGGCGCCGGCTGGAGCGCTGCCTGAAGGACGAGACGCCGACCGCGATGGTGATGATCGACGTCGACCAGTTCAAGAAATTCAATGATCGCTTCGGGCACGTGGCCGGCGACCGCGCCTTGCGGCTGGTGGCCGAGACGCTGCGCAACCATTTCCGCCCCGGCGACATGGTGGCGCGGTTCGGCGGCGACGAGTTCTGCATCCTGCTGCCGGGCGCGGACAAGGAAGCAGCGCGGACCTGTGCCGAGCGCGCGCGCTGGTCTGTTCTCAAGGCGACCGACGAGGATCCCGGCGCCCCCAAGGTGACGCTGTCGGCGGGGGTCGCGGAGGCCGAGCCCGGGGATACGCTCGAGCACCTCATCGCGCGCGCGGACGACGCCCTGTACCGCGCCAAGATCGGCGGCAGGAACCAGATCGCGATCTAGCAGGGGCTCAGGCGGCCTGGACGGGGATGGTGTCGCCGGTGCGCGTGACGCGGTTGTCCTCGTCGAGGTAGACCAGCTTCGGCTTGTGCAGGCGCGCTTCCTGCTCGCTCATGCCGCCGTAGGCGCAGATGATCACCCGGTCGCCCGGCCGTGCCTTGTGCGCGGCGGCCCCGTTCACCGAGATGACGCGCGAACCGGCCTCGGCGCGGATGGCGTAGGTGGTGAAGCGCTCGCCGCCCGTGACGTTGTAGATCTGGATCTGCTCGTACTCCATGATCCCGGCGAGCTCGAGCAGGTCCGAGTCGATGGCGCACGAACCCTCGTAGTCGAGCTCTGCGTGAGTCACGCAGGCCCGGTGTAGCTTGGCCTTGAGCAAAGTCAGCTGCATCGGTTCCTCCTTCCCACGCAGGGACCGGATCTAATCCAGGTCGACGAGCAGGTTGTCGATCAACCGTGCCCGCCCCAGCTTGGACGCCGCCAGCACGACGAGGTTCCTGTCGTTGCCGTTCGGCGTCCCGAGATCATCCTGCCGGCGCACCTCGAAGTACTCCGGGGACATTCCGGCTGACCGAATATTGTCCATGCCGGCCTGCTGTAATGCAACAAAGTCTCGTTCTCCCCGCCGCAGCGCGTCGGCCGCGGCCTGCAGGGCGCCGTGCAGGGCGGGTGCCACGCGGCGCTCCGCGGCGCCGAGGTAGCGGTTGCGGGAGCTCATGGCGAGCCCGTCGGCCTCGCGCCGCGTGGGGACGCCGAGGATCTCCACGGGAAAGTCCAGGTCCGCCACCATGCGACGCACGATGGTCAGCTGCTGGTAATCCTTCTGCCCGAATGCGGCCAGGTCCGGCTGCACCAGGTTGAACAGCTTCGCCACCACCGTCGTCACCCCGGCGAAATGCCCCGGCCGGCTGGCGCCGCAAAGAAGGTCCGCCAGCCCCGGCACTTCCACGCGCGTCGTGCCCGTGCGGCCTGAGGGATACATCACCGCCTCGGGGGGCGCGAACACCAGGCTGCAAGCCGAGCCTTCCAGCCGGGCCAGGTCGTCCTCCAGGGTGCGCGGATAGGCGGCGAAATCTTCGCCCGGACCGAACTGCAGCGGATTGACGAAGATGCTGACCACGACCCGATCCGCTGCTGCTGCCGCCGCATGCACCAGGTCGAGGTGTCCCTGGTGCAGGTTGCCCATGGTCGGGACGAATGCAACCCGCGCGCCGGCGCGCCGCCAGTCCGCCAGCGTGGCCCGCAGGCCGCACCCGTCGCTGACGACCGGCAGGCCGCTCACGAGAAGCAGTGCTCCGGCGCCGGGTAGCTGCCGTCCTTCACCGCGGCGACGTAACGTGCCAGCGCGTCCTGCAGCCCGTCCGCGCCGGCAAGGAAATCCCTGGCGAAACGCGGCTTCCTGCCGGGCGTCACGGAGAGAATGTCGTAGAGCACCAGGATCTGGCCGTCTACGGCCGGACCCGCCCCGATGCCGATGACCGGGACGCGCAACGCCGCAGCGATGGCCTGGCCCAGCACGGAGGGCACGCACTCCAGCAGCACGATGTCCGCGCCCGCTTCCTGCAGCGCATGCGCATCCTTCACCATCTGCTCGGCCGCCGCCTGCTCTCTCCCCTGCACCTTGAAGCCGCCGAGCTTGTGGATCGACTGCGGCGTCAGGCCGATGTGGGCGCACACGGGGATGTCGCGCGAGGCGAGGAACTCGACCGTGCGGACCTGCAGTTCGCCACCCTCCAGCTTGACCATGGCGGCGCCGCCCTCCTGCATCAGCCGCACGGCGTTGGCAAAGGCAGGCTCCGGCAGGCTGTAACTGCCGAAAGGCATGTCCGCCACCAGGAAGCCGCGCCGCAGTCCGCGCGTCACGCAACGGGTGTGGTAGACCATGTCGTCCATGGTCACCGGGACCGTCGTGTCGTGACCCTGCACGACCATCCCGAGCGAATCGCCCACCAGCACGAGGTCGGTGCCTGCGGCGTCCACCGCAGCGGCGAAGCTGGCGTCGTAGGCGGTGAGACAGGCGATTTTCTCGCCTTCCGCTTTCATGTGCCGCAGGGTGTCGAGCGTCACCGGTTTCTCGGCGCGCGCGCGGTCCTGCAGGTGGCTGTACATGGTCATGGCGCGACCCCCCTCGTTCGCTCGCCGGCCAGCATGGACAATTCGTCCGTCAACATCAATCGGCGCTCAGCCGGCGACGCCGAAGGGCGTCGGGTTGTAGTACTGGCGACCCCCTTCCATGGCGCGGATCCGCTGCAGCAGGTCCTGGTAGTCCGCCTCGCGCCGCACCGGGTCGATGGTCGCGGCGTTCACGATCAGCAGCGGCCCGGCATCGTAGCGATGGAAGAAATCCATGTAGGCCTCCGACAGCCGGCGCAGGTAATCCGGGCGGACCTGCTGCTCATAGGCGATGCCGCGGCGCTGCACGCGGTCCACCAGCACCTCCACCGGCGCCTGCAGGTAGACCACGAGATCGGGCGTCGGCGCATCCAGGGCCAGCCCCTGGTACACCTGCTCGTAGAGACGGTATTCCTCGTCGGGCAACGTCAGCCGCGCGAAGATGCGGTCCTTCTCGAGCAGGAAATCGGCCACGCGCCCGCCCGCAAACAGGTCGGCCTGGCGCATCTCCTGTGCCTGGCGCGCGCGCTGGAACAGGAAATGCAGCTGCGTCGGCAGGGCGTTCGCCGCGGGATCGCGATAAAAGCGCTCGAGAAAAGGGTTCTCCTCCGCCTGCTCGAGCACCAGGTCGAACTGCAGCGTCTCGGCCAGGCGGCGCGCCAGCGAAGTCTTGCCGACACCGATGGGGCCCTCGATGGCCAGGTAGCGCAGTTGCCGCGGCATCAGGGCTCCTCCCGGCGCAGGCCCGTGGCGTCTGCCGCCGCCGCCAGTGCGGCCACGCTCTGCCCGTCCGGGAGATGCAGGCCCGGCGCCACCTCGGCCAGCGGCACCAGCACGAAGGGACGGCTGCAGATCCCGGGGTGCGGCAGGGTGAGCGCATCGGATTCGATCCGCGTGTTGCCGTACGCGAGCAGGTCCAGGTCCACGGTGCGCGGCCCCCAGCGTGGACCCTCGCGGCGGCGCCCCTGTGCATCCTCGATGCCCTGCAGCGCTGCCAGCAGCGCCTCCGCCGGCAGGCGCGTCAGCAGCCCCGCCACGGCGTTCAGGTAATCGGGCTGGTCCTGCGGCCCCATGGGCGGGTTGTGATAGCGGCCGGACAACGCGACCAGCCGTGTATCCGGCAGTGCCGCGAGTGCCTCCAGGGCCATGGCCAGCTGCGCCGCAGGGTCGTCCAGATTGCTGCCCAGGCCGACGTAGGCAGGCATGAAACCGGCAGGGGGCATGGTCAGCCGGCGCCGCCCGTGGGCTTGCGCTTGCGCGGCCGCCGGCGGCGTCGACGCGGCCTGGAGGCGGGCTCAGCTCCATCGTCGGCCGGCTCGGCCGTCGGGGTGGCGCCGGCCTCGCGCCGGGCAGCGGAATCCACCGCGGCGACACGGGCGTTCTCGTCCATCGCCTGCAGCCCGGTCCAGAATTCGGCCAGCGCCGGGTCCGCGTCGCCCACCTGCGCGCGCAGGCAGAGGAAATCGTAAGCGGCGCGGAAACGTCCCTGCCCCAGCATGCCGAGCACCCGGCGGCCGCGGGTCCGCTGCAGCCGCAGTTGCATCACCATCAGCTCCTTCATGGGCGTGGTGATCCGGCGCGGCACGGCCACGCGGCCCTGCTGGCCGTCCGCGACCTCGTCCGCGGCGAGCAACATCGCCTGTATGGGTGGCTCGCCCGCTGCCTCGAGCGCGGCGGCGCGCAGTCGCACCGGTCCCCAGAGCAGCACGGCGAACAGAAAGACCGGCGTGACCGGCTCGTCTTCCGCCACCCGCTGGTCGGTGTTCTTCAGCGCTGCAAGCAGCAGGGCGCGATACGGGTCGCCTTCCTCGCTGTCGAGCAGCCGGTCCGTGGCCGGGAACAGCTGGGCGAAATGGCCGTAGTGCCGCAACAGCTCATAGGAGGCTACGCCATGCCCACCCAGGAACAGTTTCAGCACTTCCTCAAACAGCCGCGCGGGCGGCACCGAATCGAGCAGCCCCGCAAGTTCGCGCAGCGGCCGTTCGCTCTCCGGATCGACGCGAAAACCAAGCTTCGCGGCGAAACGCACCGCGCGCAGCAGTCGCACGGGATCTTCGCGGTAGCGCGCTTCGGGGTCGCCGATGAGGCGCAGCACGCCGGCCCGGATGTCGTCCACGCCGCCGGCGTAGTCCCAGATCGAGAAGTCTTCGATGTTGTAGTACAGCGCATTGGCCGTGAAATCACGGCGCCAGATGTCGTCGTCGATGCTGCCGTAGCGATTGTCGCGCAGGATGCGGCCTTCATCGTCCAGCACCACCAGCGCCTCGTCCGCCCCCGCTTCGCCCTCGTCGCCGGAGGCACGGAAGGTCGCGACCTCGACGATGTCGCGACCGAAGTAGACGTGGGCGAGCCGAAAGCGCCGACCGATGAGGCGGCAGTTACGGAACAGCCGCCGCACGTCCTCCGGGTGGGCGTCGGTGGCGATGTCGAAGTCCTTCGGCTCGCGCCCGAGCAGCAGGTCGCGCACCCCGCCGCCGACGAGGAACGCCTGGTATCCGGCCTCGCGCAGGCGATACATCACCTTCAGCGCGTTGCGCGAGATATTCGACCTGGAGATGTTGTGTTCCGGCCGGGGTATCACCCGAGGGGGCGTGCCCATGCCTGTCGCCGCGCTGGCCAATCCGTGTCCGCCTGTATGAACCAAGCCCGCAAGTTTACCACCAAGGCGCAGCCCCGGCGCCGGCCCATTGAGTCGGGCGGGCGGTGCCGTTACAATGCGCCGCTCGCTGCACCTCCCGGTGCGCAAGGCGGCCCGACGCTCCGTTCGTCTAGTGGTTAGGACGCTGGCCTCTCACGCCGGTAACAGGGGTTCGAATCCCCTACGGAGCGCCACCTTCCCGCGGCAGATCCGCCCGAGGTCGCAACGCCATGAGCCATGCCCCAGTTGCCCTTCTCGCAGGCGCCACCGGCGCCGTCGGCAGTCGCCTGCTGGCACGCCTGCTCGAACGCCCCGGTCTTGCCCAGGTCGTAGTGGTCGCGCGCAGTCCGGCGCCGTTGCGGCACGCCCGCTTGCGCTGGGTGCATGCCGAGCTGGACAACCAGGCGCAGGCCCTGGCGGGCCTGCAGGCCGATGCGGCTTTTTGCTGCCTGGGCACCACCATGAGGCAGGCCGGCAGCAGGGCCGCCTTCCGCGCCGTGGACCTGCACGGCGTGGCCGCGTTCGCCGCTGCGGCGCACGCCGCCGGCGCAAGCTTCTTCGGCCTCGTCTCTGCGGCCGGCGCCGACCCGAGGGCACGCAATTTCTACCTGCGTACCAAGGGCGAGGCGGAGGCGCGCGTCGCGGCCCTGGCTTTCCCCAGCCTCGCCATCATGCAGCCGGGCCTCCTGCGCGGCGCGCGGCGCGAGTTCCGTCTCGGCGAGCGCGTCGGCCAGGTCGTCGCGCCCCTGGCCGACCGCATCTTGCTGGGCCCGCTGGCACGCTATCGCAGCGTGCCGGTCGAGATCGTCGCGCGCGCCCTGGACGCTGCCGGGCAGGACCCTGCGCCCGGCACGCGCCGCTTCGACGCGGCCGCAATGGAGACGCTCGCCCATGAACGCTGAGCTGTCGCAAGCGCCCCCGGGCCTGCCGCGCCGGCTCATGGCCATGCTCTACGACGGACTGGTGCTGTGTGCGCTGCTCATGGTCGCAGGCGCCACCTGGGTCGCCCTGCATCGCGCCGCCGCGCCGCCCGGCGACTGGGCCTTCCGCGCCTACCTGCTGGCGGTCTGCGCAGTGTTCTATGCCGGCTTCTGGACCCGCGGCGAGACGCTGGGCCTGCGCGCCTGGAAGCTGCGGATCGAGGGTCCGAACGGGCGCCCCCCGGGATGGGGGCGCGCCCTGCTCCGCTTTGCCGCAGCCATCCTGTCTTGGTTGCCCGCCGGGCTGGGTTTCCTGTGGGTCCTGGTGGACCGGGACCGTCTCGCCTGGCATGACCGGCTGTCGGGCACGCGCCTGGTCCTGCGTACTGACTAGCGCCGCCCGGCGCCAGGGCAGGTTCAGCGCACCCGTGACAGGCCGAACATCGCGGCCAGGAAGATTGCCGCCACCGGCAACCACGCCGTCAGCCAGATCGGCGCCCCATACACCTGCGCGCCGTCGGCCAGCGCGCCCTTGCCCAGGATGTAGACGATACCGACCAGGAAGCCGACGACAAAGCGCGCGCTGTTTCCGCCTGAGCGCAACGGGCCGAACACGAAGGGCAGCGCCAGCAACAGCATGGCGGGCACCGCGGCCACGTTGGCGACGCGCTGCCACAGCGCCATCTCGTAGCGGCCCGCCTGCAGGTCGTTGGCCTCGAGATAACGGATGTACTCGCGCAACATCGGTATGCTCATGCTGTTGGTGTCGATGACGGAGACCGACATCACGCCGGGATCGATGCCGGTCTCGAGCACCAGCGTGTCCAGCTGCTCGGTCAGGATGGTCGCCCCGATGCGCGTCACCGCGACATCTTCCAGCGTCCACTGGCGATCAGCGCCGACCTGGGCGCGGCGGGCGAGCGCAACCGACTCGAGGCGGCCGCCCTCGTCAAAGCGATAGACATAGACGCCGCCGAGCCGCTCCAGGCTCTCCAGCTGGAGGATGTTGAAGATGCGCTCGCCATCGCGCAGCCAGCTGCCAGACAGGCCGGAGAGGCTGTCGCGGTCGCGCTTCAGCTCGTCCGAGTAGGCGTCGGCAAAACGCTCCGCGCCGGGCATCACCAGCTCCCCGACCGCGCCGGCCGCGCCGGCGAATACGGCGCCGGCCAGGAGCATGGAATAGGCCAGGCGGCGCAGCCCGACCCCGGCGGCACGCAGCGCCACCAGCTCGCTGTGCTTGGCCAGCGCGCCGAGGCCCATCATCCCGCCCAGCAAGGCGGCGATGGGGAACACGTCGAAAGCATTGCGCGGCAGGTGTGCGATGACGACGACGAAGGCGTCCACCGCCTGGAAAGTGCCCTTGCCCACGTCCTGCAGCTCGCCGGTCAGGCCGATGAAGCCGATCAGCGCGAGCAACACGACGAGCACGAGCAGCGTGGCCCGGCCCGCCGCCAACGCCATATAGCGGTCGAGGATGTTCATGCCGCCCGCCGCCGTGCGCGCAGCCGCCAGGCCCCGCCGTCCTGCAGGTAAAGCATCAGCAGGGCGACGCCGCCGATCGCCACATGGACCCACCACAGGCCGAGCCAGACGGGCACGCGACCGGTCTCCAGCAGCATGCGGCCGACGCCCAGCGCGTTGCTGTAGATGATGAACACGAGGACGGCGAAACCCAGCCTGCCGTAGCGGCCCGAGCGCGGCGGCGCGCGACCCAGGGGTACGGCGAGCAGGGTGAGGATGAGCAGGGACACCGGCGCCGACAGGCGCCAGTGCAATTCGGCATGGTCCTCGGGCGCCCCGGTGCCGAGCAGGCTGAGCGTGGGCATCTGCTCGCGCTTGCGTGTCGGGTCGCTGCGTCGGGGCACCGGCAGGGGAATGCCGTGTTCCTCGAAACGCGCGGTGCGGAACTCGGCGCTGCCCGGCCGCCCCGAGTACCGGACGCCGTCGTAGAGCACGAGGAAGTTCTCGTCGCGCTCGAGTGACAGGCGCTGCTCGGCACGCGCCGCCGTCACCACCTCGACAGTCTCCTCCACGCGCTGCTGGATGAAAATGCCCGTCAGTTGCCCGTCCGCGTCCCGGTCACGCGCATAGAACACCAGCCTGCCGGCGGACGCACTGCGAAAGCGCCCCGGCTCCAACGCGGTGAGCTGGACCTGGCGCTGGCCCTCCTGGCGGATGTCCTGCGCCTTGGCCGCAGCCCAAGGCGCAACATCGAAGCTGAGCCAGGCCAGCACGCTGGCCGCCAGCGCGGCACCCCAGAGCAGCGGCCGCAGGATCTGGACGGCGCCGATGCCGCAGGCATTCAGCGCCGCCATCTCGCTGTCGCGGTACAGGCGGCCCAGGGCGAGCATCACGGCGAAGAAAAAAGCGGCCGGCACGAGCAGGCTGAGATACTCGACGGTGGTCAGCCCCATGAGCTGCAGCACGGTTTCGCGGGGGATACGGTCGGCGGCGGCTCGCGCCAGCCCGCGGGCGAACTGGTCGCCGAGCAGGATCAGCATGAGCACGACCGTGACGCCGAGGAAGTTGCGCACGGTCTCACGCAGTATGTAGCGATTGATGATCCCTGACACGGCGCGCGCAGTTTCGGCCTGCCCCCTAATCCATTAAACTTCCGCATCTTACCGCGTCCAAGGCGCGTCACGCCGCTCCCGGCGGCAGAACCTGAGGAGAGCGAATGATGGATTTCACGGCGAAGACCGGCTCGGCGGCGACCGTCAGGACCGATTGCGCCATCGTCGGCGTGTACAAGGACGGCAGGCTCTCCGCGGCCGCCATGGAAATCGACGCGGTGTCCGACAAGCTGGTCAGCGGCCTGGTCAAGTCCGGTGACTTCCGCGGCCAGGCCGGCGCCACGCTGCTGGTGCACAAGCCCGCCGGCGCGAGCGCGAAGCGCCTGCTGCTGGTCGGCCTGGGCGAAGCCGGCAAGCTCGACCTCAAGGGCTGGCGCAAGGCGCATGGGGCGGCGGTGAAGGCCCTGCTCGGTACCGGCGCGAAGGAAGCGTTCAGCTTCCTTTCCAGTGAAACCGTCGCGGATGCCGACACCTACACCCTGGCGCGACATGCCGCCGAGGCCGCGGAAGAAGCGGCGTATCGCTTCGACGAACTGAAGTCCAGCCTGGACACGCCGCCGCCCGTGTTCGGCAAGCTGGCCATGTGGGTCGCCGACCGCAAGTCGCAGTCCGCCGCCAGCACAGGCTTCAAGCACGGCCAGGCCGTCGCCGAGGGACAGTCCCTCGCGCGGCGTCTCGGCAACCTGCCCGGCAACGTCTGCACCCCGACCTATCTCGCCGCAGCAGCGAAGAAACTGGCCGCCGCGCACCAGGGCCTGAAAATCTCCGTGGTGGAGCAGGCGCAGATGAAGAAGCTGGGCATGAACGCCCTGCTCTCCGTAGCCCAGGGCAGCCGCCAGCCGCCCAAGCTGATCGTGCTGGAATGGCGCGGCGGCCCGAAGCAGAAGGCGCCGGTGGCACTGGTCGGCAAGGCCATCACTTTCGACACCGGCGGCATCTCGATTAAGCCCGCCCCGGCCATGGACGAGATGAAGTTCGACATGTGCGGCGGCGCCAGCGTCATCGGCACCATGGCCACCGTGGCGCGACTGAACCTGCCGATCAACGTGGTCGGCCTGGTGCCCGCGGCGGAGAACATGCCCGACGGCCTGGCCAGCCGTCCCGGCGACATCGTCAAGACCATGTCCGGCCAGACCGTGGAGATTCTGAACACGGACGCCGAGGGCCGGCTCATCCTGTGCGACGCCCTCACCTATTCGCGCCGCTACAAGCCCTCCGCCGTGATCGACATCGCCACCCTTACCGGCGCCTGCGTGATCGCGCTCGGCCACCACCTCAGCGGCCTCATGAGCAGCGACGACATGCTCGCCAACGAGTTGCTTCGCGCCGGGATCGATGCCGAGGACCGTGCCTGGCACCTGCCCATCGGCCCGGATTACGACGAGCAGCTGAAGAGCAACTTCGCCGACTTTGCCAACGTCGCCGGGCGCGACGCCGGCGCGGTCACGGCGGCGTGCTTCCTCAACCGCTTCACCCGCGATCTCAGCTGGGCCCACCTGGACATCGCCGGCACCGCATGGAAGACCGGCCAGGCCAAGGGCGCCACCGGCCGCCCGGTGCCGCTGCTGTCGCAGTTCCTGATGAGCCGGGCGGGCGTGGCCTGACGGCCGCGCACCCGAGCGGGATGACGCGCGTCGACTTCTACGTCCTCGAGGATACGGCCGACCAGGCACGGGAGCGTTTCGCCTGCCGGCTGGTCGAGAAAGCCTGGCGCCTGAAGCACAAGATCTACCTGCATGCGGCCTCTGCGCAGGAGGCGCAGCGCGTCGACCAGCTGTTGTGGACGTTCCGCGACGGCAGCTTCGTGCCGCATGCGCTGGAGTCCGGCGCGCTCGACGACACCCTGGCGGCAGCCACACCGGTGCGCATCGGGTCGGGCGCGGAGCCGGGCTTCGATGCCGACCTGCTGGTCAACCTGGACCGCGAGGTGCCGCTGTTCTTCAGCCGCTTCGAGCGCGTGGCCGAGATCGTCGCGGGCGAGGACGACAAGGCGGCGGCACGCGAGCGCTTCCGCTTCTACCGTGACCGGGGCTACACCCTGGAATATCACCAGATCGGCGTACCGCGCACATGAGCGAAGACAAGCCTTCCGACCCACGCCCCGTGCTGCGCCAAAAGGCGGCGGCCGAAGCTGCTTCCGCGCCCCCGGTGCTGCGCGCCGTGGCGGTGCCGGCGCCCGGGCAGTTGTCGGACCACGAGCTCGCGGCGCTAAAGGCAGAACTCGTGGCGGTGGCCTGGGAAGTGGTGGTAGACCTGCTGCACTCGGCGGTGCGCGAGGTCGAGGCCGCCCTGTTCGAGCAGGTGTCCTCGCGGCTGCGCGACGAACTGCCCGACATCGTCGAGCGCGCCCTGCGCAATCACCTGCGTTCCTGAACCCGGATTCAACTCCTCATGCAGAAGACCTATAACCCCGAGGACATCGAGGCCCGCATCTACGCCGACTGGGAGCGGCGCGGCTGTTTTGCACCCTCCGGCGAGGGCGAGCCGTACTGCATCATGCTGCCGCCGCCGAATGTCACCGGCACGCTGCACATGGGTCATGCCTTCCAGGACACCATCATGGATGCGCTCACCCGCCTGCAGCGCATGCGCGGGCGCAACACCCTGTGGCAGCCGGGCACCGACCACGCCGGCATCGCCACGCAGATGGTGGTGGAACGGCAGCTGAATGCCGAGGGCCTGCACCGGCGCGAACTGGGCCGCGAGCGCTTCGTGGCGCGGGTGTGGCAATGGAAGCAGGAGTCCGGCGACACCATCGAGCGCCAGCTCAAGCGGCTCGGCGCCTCCGTAGACTGGAGCCGGCACAAGTTCACCATGGATGCGGAGCTGTCCCGGGCGGTCACGCACGAGTTCGTCAGCCTGTACGAGGAGGGCCTGATCTACCGCGGCAAGCGGCTGGTCAACTGGGACCCGGTGCTGCACACGGCGTTGTCCGACCTCGAGGTGGTGAGTGAAGACGAACAGGGCAAGCTGTGGCATTTCCGCTATCCGCTGGCCGACGGCAGCGGCCACCTCGTGGTGGCGACCACGCGCCCTGAGACCATGCTGGGCGACACCGCCGTCGCCGTGCACCCGGACGACGAACGTTACGCGGCGCTGGTGGGACGCGAGATCGAGCTCCCCCTGACCGGCCGCCGCATCCCGATCATCGCCGACGACTATGTCGATCCCGAGTTCGGCAGCGGCTGCGTCAAGATCACGCCGGCGCATGACTTCAACGACTACGAGATCGGGCGCCGCCACGGGCTCGCGACGATCAACGTGCTCGACGACGACGCCTCGCTCAACGACAGCGTGCCGGCGGCCTATCGCGGGCTCGACCGCTTTGCCGCGCGCGAGCGCATCGTCGCCGACCTCGACGCCCTGGGCCTGCTGGAGCGCACGCAGGACCATCGCATGTTCGTGCCGCGCGGCGACCGCAGCGGCGCGGTGCTGGAGCCCTACCTGACGGACCAGTGGTACGTGAAGATCGCGCCCCTGGCCGAGCCTGCCATCGAGGCGGTGGAAGACGGCCGCGTGCGCTTCGTGCCGGAAAACTGGTCCAAGACCTACTTCGAGTGGATGCGCAACATCCAGGACTGGTGCATCAGCCGCCAGCTGTGGTGGGGACATCGCATCCCGGCGTGGTACGACCCGGACGGCGGCGTGCACGTGGGCCTGGACGAGGCCGACGCGCGGCACCGCAGCGGCCTGGGCGCAGACGTACCGCTGGCGCAGGACGAGGACGTCCTCGACACCTGGTTCTCCTCCGCGCTGTGGCCATTCAGCACGCTCGGCTGGCCCGACAAGACGCCGGCCCTGGCGACCTGGTACCCGGGCTCAGTGCTCGTGACCGGCTTCGACATCATCTTCTTCTGGGTCGCCCGGATGATCATGATGGGCCTGAAGTTCATGGGCGACGTGCCCTTCCGCGAGGTCTACATCCACGGCCTGGTACGCGACGGCGAAGGCCAGAAGATGTCGAAGTCCAAGGGCAACGTGCTGGACCCGCTGGACCTCATCGATGGCGTCGACCTGGAGACGCTGGTGGCGAAGCGCACAACCGGCATGATGCAGCCGCAGCTCCAGGCCCGCATCGAAAAAGCCACGCGCAAGGAATTCCCCGACGGCATCCCCGCCTTCGGCACCGACGCGCTGCGCTTCACCTTCGCCTCGCTCGCGACCACCGGCCGTGACGTGCGCCTCGACCTGGGACGGGTCGAGGGCTATCGCAACTTCTGCAACAAGCTCTGGAACGCCTCGCGTTTCGTGCTCATGAACACCGAGGGCCAGGACTGCGGCACGGACGGCGACATCGAGCTGGGCATCGCCGATCGCTGGATCCGCTCCCGCCTCGGCGCAGCGGCGCATGCCGCGCTCGAGGCCTTCGACGGCTACCGCCTGGACCTTGCCGCGCAGGCGATCTACGACTTCACCTGGCACGAGTTCTGCGACTGGTACTTGGAGCTGGTGAAGCCGGTGCTCAACGACGATGCGGCCGACCCGGCCCGCAAGCGCGGCACGCGGCGCACGCTGGTCGAGGTGCTGGAGGCGTTGCTGCGCTTGCTGCACCCGCTCATGCCCTTCATCACTGAGGAACTGTGGCAGCGCGCCGCGCCGCTGGCCGGTGTCACCGGCGACACCATCATGCTGCAGCCCTATCCCGACGCCGCGGACTACCCGCGCGACGAGTCCGCCGAGGCGGAGATGGCATGGCTGCAGGGCTTCGTGCTCGGCCTGCGCCAGGTGCGCGGCGAGATGAACATCGCCCCGGGCAAGCCGCTGCCGGTCCTGCTGCAGGACGCGAGCCCACGCGACCTGGCCTGGCTCGCCGCCCATCGCAGCCTGCTCACCGGCCTGGCGCGGCTGGAGTCCGTGCGACCGCTCGGGGACGACGAGCCGCCGCCCCCGGCCGCCGCGGTGCTGCTGGGCGAGATGCGGCTGCTGGTGCCCATGGCCGGGCTGATCGATGCCGCGGCCGAGATCGCGCGGCTGGAAAAACAGCGCGCCAGGCTCGACAGCGACCTCGCCAAGACCCGCGCCAAGCTCGACAAGCCGTCCTTCGTCGACAACGCCCCGGCGGCGGTGGTGGAAAAGGAGCGCCAGCGGGCCGAGGAGCTGGGCAGCGCCATCAGCAAGATCGAGCAGCAGCTGGAGCGCGTCCGTGCGCTCGCCTGAGTCACGTGCCATGCCCGGCGAGCAGGCCGCCGCGGACCTCGAGCAACTGCGCCAGGCACTGCAACTGCTCGAAGGTGTCATCCTGGGCAAGGAAAACCAGTTGCGGCTGTGCATCTCCTGCCTGCTGGCGGGGGGCCACCTTTTGATCGAGGACGTGCCCGGCGTAGGCAAGACCACCCTCGCGCACGGCCTGGCGCATGCCCTGGGCCTGTCCTGTCACCGCATCCAGTTCACCAGCGACCTGCTCCCCGCGGACATCGTCGGCGTCTCCGTCTACCAGCGCGACAGCGGCCGTTTCAGCTTCCATCCGGGCCCGGTGTTCGCACAACTGGTGCTGGCCGACGAGGTCAACCGCGCCACGCCGAAGGCACAGAGCGCACTGCTCGAAGCCATGGAGGAACGCCAGGTCACGGTGGACGGCGTCAGCCACCCCCTGCCGGAACCCTTCTTCGTCGTCGCCACGCAGAACCCCGCGGAACAGGTGGGCACCTTTCCCTTGCCGGAGTCGCAGCTGGATCGTTTCCTCATGCGCATTCGCCTTGGCTATCCCGAGCGGGCGCTGGAAAGGGAGTTGCTTCGCGGCGAAGACCGTCGTGCCTTGCTGCGCCGCCTGCCGGCCGCGGCAGCGCCGGCGGCGCTGCTGCGGCTGCGCGAAGAAGTGTCGCGCGTGCACGCCTCGGAAGCGCTGCTCGACTACGTGCAGGCGCTGGTGGCGTGGAGTCGCGAGCATCCGGGCTACGGCGCCGGGCTCTCGCCGCGCGCCGCCATCGCCCTGTTGCGCGCCGCCCGCGCCTGGGCGCTGCTCGACGGCCGCCACGCCGTCATCCCGGAAGACGTCCAGGCCGTCACCCCGGCCGTGGTCGGCCATCGCTTGCGCACCGAGGGCGAATCGACGGGCGACGATCCCGGGGAACGCCTTGTCGCAGCCGTCCCCATCCCCTGAGACAGCGGCACCGGCGGCCCGCGCCGCCGGCAGCCGCGTGCGCAACCGCCTCGCGCGCCTGGCGGCGAACTGGGCGCGGCGGCGGCAGGGTCCCGACCCCGACCCGGTAAGCCTGCATCGCCAGCGCATCTACATCCTGCCCACGGCGCTGGGCGCAGGCTATGGCCTCAGCCTGTTCGGCATGTTGCTGGCGTCGATGAACTACAACAACAGCATGGGCTTCATGCTGACGTTCCTGCTCGCCGGGCTCGGCCTGGTGACCATGCACTGGTGCCACCAGAATCTCAGCGGCCTGGTGGCGCGCGGCCTGCATCTGCGCCCGGCCTTCGCCGGCAGCCCCGCCCGCCTCGAAATGACGCTGGAAAATACCGGCTCCGGGCCCCGCCACGATCTCGAGAGTGAATGTGCAGGGGCGCGTTCGGCCGCGCTCGACCTGGCGCCCCTGCGCACTGGCGAGGTGCACATCGAGCTGCCCACCACGCGGCGCGGGCGGCTGCGGGTCGAGCGCATCCGGGTCAGCACCGCATTCCCCTTCGGCCTGTTCCGCGCCTGGGCGTGGATTCATCCCGAGTGCCAGACCGTGGTTTATCCGGTACCGGCCCGCCATGCGCCAGCGCCTCCCAGCGGTGGTCCGGAAGACGCCGAGGGCCGCTGGAACGAACACCAGGGCGAGGACGACTTTGCCGGGCTGCGCGCGTTCCGCAGCGGCGACTCGCCGCGCCGCATCGCCTGGAAGGCGGCTGCACGGGGCGGTGAACTGCCGGTGAAGCAATTTGCCGGCAGCGCCCGCGGCAGCGCGTGGCTGGACTGGCACAGCCTGCCGCCGCTGAGCGACGAGGAGCGGCTGTCGGTGCTGTGCCGCTGGGTGCTGGATGCGCATGCGGGCGGCGGGGCTTTCGGGCTGCGCCTCCCGGGCACGGTCATCGCGCCGGCGATCGGGCCGGCCCATCGCCATCGCTGTCTCGCCGCGCTGGCACTCTACCCCGGCGGCGCGGGCCCGGCGGATGGCTGATCCCACGGCGCTGCGTCTCGGCTGGATGCTCGCTGCGCTGGCGCTGGCGCTGGCGCCCGCGGTACCCCGGCTGCCGCCATGGATCACGCTGGTGTTCGTCGCTGCCGCGGCGTGGCGCCTGGCGATGCAGCGGCATGGCTGGCGCCTGCCGCCGTCGTGGCTGCGCCTCGCCCTCGCCGGCGCCTGCGTCGTCGGCGTGCTGTTCACCTATCGCACCCTGAACGGGCTCGAGGCGGGCGGCGCGCTGCTGGTCGTGATGGGCGCGATGAAGCTGCTCGAGACCCGCAGTCGCCGCGACATCCAGGTGCTCGCCTTCATCGGCTATTTCATCGTCATGATGCAGCTGCTCTACGACCAGCCCATCTGGAGCCTGCCGTGGCTGGCGCTCGGCGTCGCGGTCATCACGCTGGCGTTGTTGCAGGGCGTGCGCGTGGGCGCGCCGCTGCCCTGGCGCACCGCGAGCGCCATGGTGCTGCGCATGCTGGCCTTCGCGGTCCCGGTGGCGCTGGTGCTGTTCCTGCTGTTCCCGCGCGTCCCCGGGCCGTTCTGGGCGCTGCCCTCGCGCGGCGATGCGGGGGTTTCTGGCCTGTCCGACGAGATGTCGCCTGGCACGATCTCGAACCTGATCCAGTCGGACGAAGTCGCGTTCCGGGCCAGCTTCGACGGGCCGCTGCCACCACCGTCCCAGCGTTACTGGCGCGGCCCGGTGTTGGAGCGTTTCGACGGCTGGACCTGGTCGGACCTGGAGCGGCTGCCACGCCTCAGCCAGCAGGTGGAACTGCGTGGCGCCTCGTACCGCTACCGCATCACGCTCGAGCCGCACGGCCGGGCCTGGCTGCTGGGCATGGACTTCCCGGGTGACTGGGCGGACAGCGACGCATTCCTCACGCACGAGTTCCAGCTGGTGTCGCGGCGGCCGGTGGACAGCGTGAAGGCCATCGACGTCGAATCCTGGCCGGACGCCCTGGTGGAACCTGAGCTCAAGCCGCTGGCCCGCTTCCGCGGCCTGCAATTGCCGCAGGACCGAAATCCACGCACAGCGGAAATGGCGCAGTCGCTGCGGGCGTCGGCAGGATCGGACCAGGCATTCGTGGACGCGGTGCTGGCGCATTTCCGCAACGAGCCCTTCGTCTACACCTTGCAGCCGCCTGCGCTCACCTCGACGCACCCGGTGGACGAGTTCCTGTTTCGCACCCGGCGGGGCTTCTGCGAACACTACGCCTCGGCGTTCACCATGATGGCCCGCGCCGCAGGCATTCCGGCCCGCGTCGTGACCGGCTACCAGGGGGGCGAGATCAACCCTATCGGCGGGCGCCTGGTGGTGCGCCAGTCGGATGCCCACGCCTGGTCCGAGGTCTGGCTGGAGGGCCGCGGCTGGGTGCGCGTCGACCCAACCGGCGCCATCGCCCCGGAGCGCGTCGAGCAGGGGCTGGGCGAAGCCCTGCCGGCGGGCGAACGGGTCCCAGGCGCTGCCTTGCGCGAGCTGTACGGCGTGCGGACTTTGAGCCAGGGCTGGGACGCGCTGAACAGCATGTGGACTGACTGGGTGCTGGGCTACGGCCCGGAGCGGCAGCTCGCGCTGCTGGCGCGGCTCGGCCTGCCCAACGCGGACTGGCGTGCCCTGGTGGTCGGCCTGGTGGTGCTGGTCGCCCTCATCATGGGCAGCCTGACGCTGTGGCTGGCCTGGCGGCTGCGACCGCCGCCGGAACCCGAGGTGGTGCGTCTCTACCGCGAGTTCTGCCGCCGCATGGCGAAGGCGAGCCTGGAGCGCCGGCCGCAGGAAGGCCCGCAAGACTTCGCCGCGCGCATCGCCGCCCAGCGCCCCGCGCTGGCGCCGGCCGCAGAGCGCATCACGCGCCTCTACCTGGCCTTGCGTTACGAGCCGCGCGGCGGCGACGAGGCGCTGCTGTCGTTGTTGCGGCTGGAGCTGCGGCGCCTGCGCACCTGAGGCCAGGGACGGCGCGGGTGACGGCCCCCGTCAGGCGGCGAAGTGCTCCCGCGTCGGCATGAAGCGGATTTCCGGCCAGCGCTCCTGGGTCAGCTGCAGGTTGACGCGCGACGGCGCGACATAGACCAGCGCCCCGGCGTGGTCCACCGCGAGGTGCTCCGCCGCCTTGTTGCGAAACTCTTCCAGCCGCCTGGCGTCGTCGGCGTACACCCAGCGCGCCGTGGCCACGTTGATGTTCTCGAAGCGGCACTCGACGCCGTATTCCTCCTTCAGGCGCCAGGCCACGACGTCGAACTGCAGCGGGCCGACGGCGCCGAGAATGACGTCGTTGTTGCGCATCGGCCGGAACAGCTGGGTGGCACCCTCTTCGCACAGCTGGTCGAGCCCCTTGTGCAGCGCCTTGGCGCGCAGCGGGTCGCCGAGCACGGCGCGCCGGAACAATTCCGGGGCGAAGTTCGGGATACCGGTGAAGGTGAGCTCCTCGCCCTCGGTGAAGGTGTCGCCGATGTTGATGGTGCCGTGGTTGTGCAGGCCGAGGATGTCCCCCGCCCAGGCCTCTTCCGCACGCTCGCGGTCCGAGGCCATGAAGGTCAGCGCGTCGGCGATACGCACGTCGCGGCCGAGGCGCACGTGGCGCAGCTTCATGCCCCGCGTGTAGTGCCCGGAACAGATGCGGAAGAACGCGATGCGGTCGCGATGGGCCGGATCCATGTTCGCCTGGATCTTGAACACGAAGCCGGTGAGCGCAGGCTCGCCCGCGTCGACCTCCCGCGTGGTGGTGGGCCGGTGCATGGGCGGCGGCGCCCACTCGATGAACCCGTCCAGCAGTTCGCGCACGCCGAAGTTGCTGATGGCCGAACCGAAGAACACCGGTGTCTGCAGGCCGCCGAGATAGGCGTCGAGATCGAAGTCGTCGCAGGCCTCGCGCACCAGCTCGACCTCCTCGCGGAAACCGTCCGCGCTACTCCCCAGCAGGGCCTCGGCGGCCGGGGAGTCCAGCCCCTCGATGACGTCGGTATGACCCGCCGCGCCCTTCGCGGCCTCGCGATAGACGTAAATGCGGTCCTGCAGGAAATGGTAGACGCCGCGGAAGTCGCGTCCCATGCCGATCGGCCAGGTCACCGGCGTACAGCGGATCTTCAGCACGCGCTCGATCTCGTCCAGCAGTTCCAGCGGCTCGCGCCCGTCGCGGTCGAGCTTGTTGATGAAGCTGATGATCGGCGTGGTGCGCAGCCGGCACACCTCCATCAGCTTGATGGTGCGCTCCTCCACGCCCTTGGCGGCGTCGATCACCATCAGCGCGGAGTCCACCGCGGTGAGGGTGCGGTAGGTGTCCTCGGAGAAGTCGGCGTGGCCCGGCGTGTCGAGCAGGTTGATGACCCGCTCCCGGTAGGGAAACTGCATCACTGACGAGGTCACCGAGATTCCGCGCTGCTGCTCCAGCGCCATCCAGTCGGAGGTGGCGTGGCGCTCGGCCTTGCGACCCTTGACGGAACCGGCCATCTGGATCGCGCCGCCGAACAGCAAGAGCTTTTCCGTCAGCGTGGTCTTGCCCGCGTCCGGATGCGAAATGATGGCGAAGGTGCGTCGCCGCGCGACTTCGGGGGGTAGTGAGCTCATGTGACAGTTGCGGCCGTCCGGCCGCCGGGGTTGACAGGGCGCGGCATTCTAGCAGGAAGCGCCCTCAGGGCGTGCGCGCCAGCACCAGCGCATCCTCGCGCCCGTCACCGCTGCGGTAATAGCGCGGGCGCACGCCGATACGCCGGAACCCGTTGCGCAGGTACAGCTCTATGGCCCGCTTGTTGGAGGGGCGGACCTCGAGGTAAATCACGCGTGCCTTCTGCGCCTGCGCCGTTTCCAGCACGTGCTCCAGCATGAAGCGTCCCAGGCCCTGCCCCTGGGCCTGCGGATCGAGACACAGGTTGAGGAGATGCGCCTCGTCGGCGGCCATGGACACGATGGTGTAGCCGAGCACGCGGCCGTCCTGCTCCACCACGTCGCACTCGTAGGGCACCCGCAGGCAATCGATGAAAATCCCGCGCGACCAAGGATAGACGTAGGCCCGCTGCTCGATGTCCCAGACCGCCTCGAGGTCGGCCTCGGTCATCCGGCGCATGCGCGGCACCGCCGGCTCGACGGCCGCGCTCATGCCCCCTCCGCCGCCGCCATGGCCAGCACCAGGTCCCGCCAGGCCTCTGCCTTCGCCTCGGGGCGGCGCAGCAGGTAGGCGGGGTGCCAGGTCACCACCAGCGGCGTGCCGGAGGGCTCGTGACGATGGATCTTGCCGCGCAAGCGTCCGACCGGCGCATCGGTTTGCAGCAGCCGCTGTGCGGCGACACGACCCACGGCCAGGATGATTTTCGGTCGCAGCAAGGCGATCTGCCGGTCAAGGTAGGGCGCGCAGCACGCAGCCTCCTCGGGCTGCGGATCACGGTTTTCCGGCGGTCGGCACTTCACCACGTTGGCGATATAGACCTGGCTGCGCGCATGTCCCGCGGCGGCCAGCATGGCGTCCAGCAGCTTGCCCGCCCGGCCGACAAAAGGCTCGCCGCGGCGATCCTCTTCGGCGCCGGGGGCCTCGCCGATCACCAGCCACTCGGCCTTGCGGTTGCCGACACCGAATACCGTCCGGCTGCGCCCGGCATGCAGCGGGCACAGGACGCAGGCGCTGACCCGGGCTTCGAGCGCGTCCCACTCCAGGCTCCCGACCTCAGCATCGGACCCGGCGTCCTCGGCCGCCGGCGCCCGTGTCGCGGGCGTCGTGTCCCGCAGTTCCGGGGGCGCACCCGGCAGGACGCTGCCCGGCCGCCGTGCCCAGGCCGGGAACCCCATGGCATGCAGGCAGGCGATGCGGCGCGGGTCCACCTCAGTCCGACTCCGGCCCCTCGGCATCACTCGCCTCCTGCCGCGCCAGCCGGCGGCGCCGGCGCCGGCTCCAGCGCCATGCGGCGAGCGCGGGCGCCGACAGGGCGTAGCCGAGGAAGAGCAGGAACAGCACCGTGGGCGGATTGAGGCTGATGAGAATGAAAATGGCCGGTATGAGCAGGGCGTAGCCGAAGGGGATGCGTCCGCCGAGGTTGAAGTCCTTGCCGCTGTAGAAGGCGAAACGGCTCACCATCAGCCCGCCGGCCCCGGCCGTAATCACCAGCGCGACGATCATCGTGAAGGCACCCGAGGCTTCCAGCACGGTGCTCAGCCATACCAGGCCGGCCACCAGCGCCGCCGCGGACGGGCTCGGCAGACCTTCGAAATAGCGCTTGTCTGCGCTGCCGGAGCGGGAGTTGAAGCGCGCCAGGCGCATCGCTGCCGCCACGGCAAAGAAGAAAGCCACCAGCCAGCCCAGCTTGCCCCACAGCCAGCCGAGTTCCTGCAGCTGCCGCGCGCCCCAGGAATAGAACACCAGGGCCGGCGCCAGGCCGAAGGACACCATGTCGGCGAGGCTGTCGTACTGCTTGCCGAACTCGCTCTCGGTGCTGGTCATGCGCGCTACCCGCCCGTCCATACCGTCCAGCGCGCCGGCGATGTAGATGGCGATCGCGGCGGTGACGAAATTGCCGTCCATGGCCGTGACCACGGCGGCGAAGCCGGCGAACAGGGCGCCGGTGGTGATCAGGTTGGGCAGGATGTAGATGCCCTTGCGTGGCGGGCGGGAGTCGTCCATGGGATGTCGCGGGCTGTATGGACCCGACATTTACTCATTTCGAGCCCCGGATTTCCAGCGCTCAGCCCTGCTCCAGCCAGGGCATGAGCGCGCGCAGGCGCGCCCCGACCGCCTCGATCGGGTGTTCCTCGGCCGCTTTGCGCCATGCAGCCAGGGTCGGTGCGCCACGCGCCATCTCGGCGCCGAGCTCGGCGGCAAAGCGCCCGTCGCGAATCTCCGCCAGCATTTCGCGCATCGCCTGGCGACTCTGCGCGCCGATCACGCGCGGACCGCGGCTGGCGTCGCCGTAGGCGGCGGTACTGGAGATGGAGCGCCGCATGCCGGCGATGCCGCGGCTCTGCACCAGGCCGGCGATGAGCTGCACCTCGTGCAGGCAGCAGAAATAAGCCAGTTCCTCCGGATAGCCGGCCTCAGTGAGGGTTTCGAAGGCGGCGGTGATGAGCTGGCCGAGCCCGCCGCACAGCACGGCCTGCTCGGCGAAGAGATCGGTCTCCGTCTCGGCGCTGAACGTGGTCTGGAACACCGCCGCGCGGGCATGCCCGTCGGCCGTGGCATAGGCGCCCGCCACGGCCGCGGCCTGCCCGCTGGCGTCCTGGTGCACCGCCAGCAATGCCGGCACGCCGCGCCCGAGTTCGTACTGGCGGCGCACCTGCTCGCCGATGCCCAGCGGCGCCACCATGACCACGTCGAGATCGGCGCGCGGCAGCAGCTTGCGGTAGTGGATGTTGTAACCGTGCGCGAACAGCAACGCGCTGCCCGGCCTGAGCGCGGGCGCCAGCGTTTCCGCGTACAGGCGCGGCTGGACCTCGTCGGGAACCAGCATGGCGCACACATCGCAGGCGCGCGCCGCGGCGGCGGGGTCCAGTACTTCCAGCCCCTCGCGGGCGCACTCGGCGCGGTGCGGCGAGGCGTCCCGCAAACCCACCACGACATCGATCCCGGAATCACGCAGGTTCAGCGCCTGGGCCCGGCCCTGGGCGCCGAAACCGAGCACCGCGACGCGGCGCCCGTCCAACGCCGCCGGGTCGAGCCTGTCAGGCGACAGCGGCGCCATGCTCACCGGCCGCCCTGCGCCGAACTGTACCGGCAGCCGGGCCGGCCTTTAGAATGCAGCCTTCGTGGCCGGGCTGCCGGCCGCCGATCCGTACGTAACAGCAAAGGCATCCTGATGCGCCTCTCCGAGTTCCCGCTCAACACTCTAAAGGAAGTCCCCGCCGGCGCGGAAATCGTCAGCCACCAGCTGATGCTGCGCGCGGGGCTGATCCGCCAGCTCGCCTCGGGCCTCTACACCTGGCTGCCGCTCGGCGTGCGGGTGCTGCGCAAGGTCGAGGCCATCGTGCGCGCGGAGATGAACCGCGCCGGCGCCCAGGAAATGCTCATGCCCATGGTGCAGCCGGCCGAGCTGTGGTGCGAATCGGGCCGCTGGGACCACTTTGGTCCCGAGCTGCTGCGGCTCAAGGACCGTCACCAGCGCGACTTCTGCCTCGGCCCGACCCATGAAGAGGTGATCACCGACCTGGCCCGGCGCGAGCTGAAAAGCTACAAGCAGCTGCCCATCAACTGGTACCAGATCCAGTCCAAGTTCCGTGACGAGATCCGCCCGCGCTTCGGCGTCATGCGCTCGCGCGAGTTCATCATGAAGGACGCGTACTCCTTCCACCTCGACGAGGCCTGTCTCGGGCGAACCTACGAAAAAATGTACGCAGCCTACGGTCGTGTCTGCGACCGGCTGGGCCTCGCCTACCGCGCGGTGGAAGCGGACACCGGCAGCATCGGCGGCAACCTGTCGCACGAGTTCCACGTGCTGGCGGAGTCGGGCGAGGATGCGATCGCGTTTTCCAACACCTCCGCTTATGCCGCCAATGTCGAGCTTGCACCCGCGCTGCCGCCGGCCGCGCCGCGCGCCGTCGCGACGCGGGAAATGGAGCGGATCGCCACACCGGGCGTGCGCACGATTGCCGAGCTGACCGCCTTCCTCGGCATCGGCCCCGAACAGTGCCTGAAGACGCTGATCGTCCAGGGCGAGGACGGCGGCGCGGTGGCACTGGTCATTCGCGGCGACCACGAACTGAATGCCGTGAAGGCGGAAAAGCTGCCCGGCGTGGCGTCGCCGCTGCGCATGGCCACCCCCGAGGAGGTCCGCGCAGCTGCCGGATGCGAGCCGGGCTTCGTCGGGCCGGTCGGTCTTGCGCTGCAGGTCTACGCCGACCACGCCGCGCTCGCCGCGGCCGATTTCACCTGCGGCGCCAACGAGGCCGACACCCACCTGGCAGGCGTCAACTGGGGCCGCGACCTGGCGGAGCCGGCGGCCGCGGACATCCGCAACGTGGTCGCTGGCGACCCCAGCCCCGATGGCCAGGGCACGCTGGAGATCGCACGCGGCATCGAGGTCGGCCACGTGTTCCAGCTGGGCCGCAAGTACAGCGAGTCCATGGGCGCATTGGTGCTGGACGCCGACGGCCGCGAGCAGGCGATGTGCATGGGCTGCTACGGTATCGGCGTCACCCGGCTGGTGGCGGCCGCGATCGAGCAGCACTTCGACGAGCGTGGCATCGTCTGGCCGGAGACCATCGCCCCCTTCCAGGTTGCGCTTGTGCCGATGAACCTGCACAAGAGCGAGGCCGTGCGCGCGGCGGTGGAACCGCTCTACGATGCGCTGCTGGCCGCCGGCGTGGAGGTCCTGCTGGACGACCGCGACGTGCGCCCGGGCGTGAAGTTCGCGGACATGGAACTGCTCGGCATCCCGCACCGCGTCGTGGTCGGCGAGCGCGGCCTCAACGAAGGCACGCTCGAATACCGCGCGCGCCGCAGCGAAGAGAACGAGGCGCTGCCCGTGCAGGGTGCCGTCGAGGCCCTCGTCGAGCGCGTGCGCCAGGGAATCGCCCGGCACACGCCATGAGGCGGCTGCTCACGGCGCTGCTCCTGCTCGTCAGCGCGCCCGTGTGCGCGGACCGCGCCGAGGCGCCGGTCGACCCGGAGCTGCGCGATGCCCTGCGCAGCGCGGTGGAGATGGCCGACAGCTTCGCCGACCGTTTCGACGCCGAGGTCTGGCTCACCGACATGTCGGCGCGCCTGGCGCGCCAGGTGCCCGACGAGGACGAGCGCATGCTCATTCTCAGGCTGGTGCACCGCCATGCCGAGATGTTCGAGCTGCCGCCGGAGCTGGTCATGGCCGTGATCGACGTGGAGAGCAATTTCGACCGCTACGCGATTTCCTACGCCGGCGCGCTCGGGCTGATGCAGGTCATGCCCTTCTGGCGCGAAGAGATCGGGCGTCCCGACGACAACCTGCACGATATCGAGACCAACCTGCTCTACGGCTGCCGCATCCTGGCCTATTACCTCGAGAAGGAAAAAGGCGACCGGCGCGCGGCGCTGGCGCGCTACAACGGCAGCCGCGGCCAGCGCTGGTATCCGGACCGGGTCTTCGACCGGCTGAGCACGAAGTGGTATCGCTACTGACCCCGGCCGTCCCGGGGGCACGGGCTCACGCGGTGGCGAAGCCGGCGGGCAACGGCTGCGGCAACGCGACCGGCGCTACGCTGACGGCATCCACCCGGGCCGCGGGCGGCCCCTGGTGCAACCACGCGCACAAGGCCTCCACTGCGTCCTCGGCCCCCACGGCCAGGACTTCCACCGTGCCGTCGGGGAGGTTGCAGGCATACCCGCGCACGCCCAGTTCGCCGGCGCGCCGCGCGGTGCTGGCACGGAAGAACACGCCCTGGACAAGACCGGTGACGATGCAGCGCCGGGCGACCAGCACCCGCGCCTCAGTTCTCGTTGACCTGGGAAGCGCGCAAGGCCTCGGCGGCGCGGCGGCGCGCCTCGCGCGCATCGTGGCGCGCGCCCGAGTAAGCTCTGATCTGCAGCTTCTGTTCGGCGCTGCTGAGCAGCCGTTGAGCGTCGCTGAGGGCCCCGGGCGCATGCTCGCGGGCGCCGGCCTCCTCTGCCGCCTGGATGGCCTGGCGGGCGTCGCTCATTTCCTGGACCGGCGCGCCGGCGCATGCAGCCAGCAGCAGCAACGCGGCCACGGCCGTCAGGCGCGCCGCCATGCTCCTTGCGCCGGGGGCGTTGATCATAGGTGAAGCCACTCTCAAGCAACTGGCCGTGCGCAGAAACTAGCAGTCACCGCTTTGGCGAGTCAAGCTGTGGCAGAACGTGCCAGGGGCAAAAAACTGGAGTCAAATCATGGCAGTGACGATCTATCATAATCCTCGTTGTTCAAAGTCGCGGCAAACACTCGAGCTGCTTGAAGAGCGCGGCATCAAGCCGCGCATCGTGGAATACCTGAAGTCCCCGCCGGACCGCGCCACCCTGCAGTCGCTGCTGCGCAAGCTGGGCATGCCCGCGAGTGCGCTGGTGCGCCGCAAGGAAGAAGAGTTCAAGGCCCTCGGGCTCGACCGCCCCGGCACCAGCGAGGACGCGATGCTGGACGCTCTCGCCAGCCACCCGCGGCTGCTCGAACGGCCCATCGTCGTCTGCGGGCGCAAGGCGCGCATCGGGCGGCCACCGGAAGCCGTGCTCGAGATCCTGCCGTGACGCGGGTCCTGGTGCTGTTCTATTCCCGCCATGGCAGCACGGCGGCCTTGGCGCGCCAGGTCGCCCGCGGCGTGGCGAGCGTGAGCGGAGCCGAGGCCATACTGCGTACCGTGCCGCCGGTGGCGCCGGAAACCCGGGCGGCCAGCCCGCCGGTACCCGAGGAAGGCGCGCCTTACGCCACGCTGGCCGACCTCAGGGAGTGCGACGCCCTGGCCATGGGCAGCCCGACCCGCTTCGGCAACATGGCGGCGCCAATGAAATACTTCCTCGACGGCACCAGTGAGCTGTGGCTGGAGGGCGCGCTGTCAGGCAAGCCCGCGGGCGTGTTCACCTCGACGTCGACGCAGCACGGCGGCCAGGAAAGCACGCTGCTCACCATGATGGTGCCCCTGTTGCACCACGGCGCGCTGGTGCTCGGGCTCCCGTACACGCTGCAGCCGCTCAGCGACACCCGCAGTGGCGGCACGCCTTACGGGCCCTCCCACGTGGCGTCCAGCGCAGCCGGCAACCGCCTCGATGAACACGAGCAGGCGCTGGCCCGCGCCCTCGGCCGCCGCCTCGCGGTCGCGGCAATCGCGCTGGCCGGACACCGGGACGGCCTGCGTTGAACCGCATGGCGACCGCCAGGGCCGTCGCCCTGCTCGCACTGGCCGGCACGGTGGTGTGTGTGGCCGGCTGGCTGTTGCCCCAGGCCGCCGCCAGCGGCTGGCCCGGTACGGCGATCCTGCTGCTGGTGCTGGCGCCGCTGCTGCTCGGGCTGCGCGGCCTGGCGCTGGCGCGGCTGCGCACAGCGCGTTGGTTGAGCCTGCTGCTGCCCTTCTACGGCGCACTGTTCCTGGTCGGCGCCGTGGGCAATCCGGACGCGCGCGGCTGGGTCAGCGCCGGCGCCTTCTCGGCGACGCTCGCCTTCGGCGCCGCGGTGGGGTGGATCAGGCGCGGGGCTCCCGACGCTCGCTCGCGATGACCTCGCGCACGAAGGGCGTGGTCAGCCGCCGGCCCGCAGCCAGCGAGGCCGTGTCCAGGCGGTCGAGCCAGTCGCACAAAGCGCGCATGTCGCGCGGCAGTCGCTTCATCAGGTAGCGCGCCACGTCCTGCGGCAGCTCCAGGCCGCGATGCGCAGCCCGCCGGCGCAACGCGGCGACGCGAGCCTCGTCGTCCAGCGGCAGGAGATGGAACACTCCGCCCCAGGCCAGGCGAGAGGCCAGGTCGGGCAACTCGAAAGCGAGCGTGGCCGGCGCCGCTGCAGCGCTCACCACCAGGCATCCCCGCCGCTCCCACAAGGCGTTGAAGAGGCCGAACAGCGCCAGTTCCCAGTCGCGCCGGCCCAGCAGGCGATCGACGTCATCAATGCAGACGAGGCCGCGCTCCTCCCATCCCGCCAGGGCGTCGGGGCCGGCCGGCAGCAGCTCGGCCGCGGGCAGGTAAGCTGCGCCGGGGCGCGCCGCGCAGGCGGCCTGCAGCAAGTGGCTCTTGCCGCACCCTTCCGGCCCCCAAAGCCAGGCCGCGGGCCCGGGCCGGCCGGGATCCGCCAGCCATGCCACCACCGCGCCGTTCGGTCCCGGCTCGAAGGTGTCGAAAACCGCGAAGTCCCGCAGTCGCACCGGCAGGGGAAGCTGGCGCATCAGCGGCCCGCAGCGCGCGCCCGCGCACCCCAGCGCACGACGTAATCGACTCCGCTGGTGACCGTGGTCGCCAGCACGCACCAGCCCAGCGCGGCGATGATCGCCGGCGCCGGGACGCCGAATGCCAGCTTCGCCAGGGTCAGGATCACGTAGCTGAGCTGGAGCATGGAATTGAACTTGCTGATGGCGGTGGGCTCCGCCTCGAAGGCGCCGATGAGCCAGTGATACAGTCCGGCGCCGGCCACGATCACCAGGTCGCGGGCCACCACTGCCGCCAGCAGCCAGTCCGGCACGTACCCGGCCAGCCAGAGCGTGACGAAACCGGTCACCAGCAGCAGCTTGTCGGCCGCGGGATCGAGCATGCCGCCAAGGCGGCTCTGCCAATGGAAGCGCTTGGCGAGAAAACCGTCCACGCCGTCGGTGAGGCCGGCGATGAAGAACAACACCAGCGCCAGCTCGTAGCGGCCGGTGACCACGCCCCATCCCACCGGCAGCGTCAGCAGGATGCGCAGCACGCACAGCAGGTTCGGGATGTCGCGGGCCCTCATCGGGACACGCGGTAGCGCAGGCCCGGCTCGCCCGGCACAGGGGACTCGCGAGAGAGGACGCGCCCGAGCCCGATGGCCTCCTCCAGGGCCGCGGAGTCGCCGCGCAGGGTGAGCCTGAACAGCACCTCCTCCCCCTCCACGCGCTCCACCGAACATGACTCGACTGCCGTGAGACGCTCGAGAAAACGGAGCACGCGGGCGTAGTCTGCCGTGGTCTCGATCCCGCCCACTGCCAGGCGCACGGTGGCGGACTCGCCCGAGGACACGACGGCGAACCGCGCGGCGAACAAGTCCGCGACACGGTCGACGCTCTCCTCGAGCCCGCCGCTCCAGCGCTGCGACCCGCTCTCGTCCAGCAGCGTCCAGCGCGCGAACCCGGGATCGCTCGCGTCCACGCGCCCCACCAGCACGGCGTCAGCGCCGTATCTCGCCGACGCCGCCAGGATCGAATCCTCGAACCCGCCCCACACCTCTGCGAACGAGGCCCGCGCCCGGTCCTCTGCATCCATGAGCGGGAACATCACCGGGATGCCCCGCCGCGCGGCGGCAGCGAGGAGCGTGTCGCGCAGGCGGGTTTCGACCTCGGATTCGGCGCCGGAAGACAGCACGAAACGCCGCCCGCCGCCTGCGTCGACCGCCACCCACAGCAGGGTGGCGGGCCGGTCCTGACCCCATACCGGCAGCCCGGCTTCGCCAAGCGCGCGCTCCAGCGCCGCACCATCGAATGCCACCCACAGCTTGCCGGGGGCCGGCTGACGGAACTGCTGCGCATAGCTTGCCGCGTTGTCCAGCACGGCGCGGGCCTCGGCCCGGCCGGCGATGTCGCGACGCCCCGTGACGCGCACCAGGACCTGGCCGAGCGCAGCGGCGAAGGCCTCGCTGCGGTCATCCTCGAAGACGCCCTCGGCGTCGTACAGGCCGTCCACGCGATCGGCCGGCAGGGGACCGGCGGCCAGCAGCAGGGCTGCGCCCGCGAGCGCAGGCGCGTGAGAAAGAAAACGGATGAAGCGGCGCACTTTCGGAGTATCCTGCCTCGCGTCGAAGCGTCGGATAAAATAACACGCCACCGCCCCGGCCGGGGCCGCAACTGGATGTCATTCCCATGAGCGATCACACTCCGCTGACGTACAAGGACGCCGGCGTCGACATAGACGCGGGCAACGCCCTGGTCGAGCGCATCAAGCCCGCCGTGCGGGCCACCCATCGGCCCGGCGTGCTGTCCGGGATCGGCGGCTTCGGCGGGCTGTTCGAGGTTCCGGCCGGTTACCAGCGCCCGGTACTGGTGGCGGGCACGGACGGCGTGGGCACGAAACTGAAACTGGCCATCGAGACCGGCAGGCACGACACGGTCGGCATCGACCTCGTGGCGATGTGCGTAAACGACGTCATCGTGCAGGGTGCGGAACCGCTGTTCTTCCTCGATTACTACGCCACCGGGCGCCTCGACGTCGACGTCGCCGCCAGCGTGATCGCGGGCATCGCCGCGGGCTGCCGCCAGGCGGGCGCGGCGTTGCTCGGCGGCGAGACGGCGGAGCTGCCCGGGTTCTACGAGGGCGGCGAATACGACCTGGCCGGCTTCTGCGTCGGCGTGGTGGAGCATGACCGCATCATCGACGGTGCCCGCGTCGCCCCCGGCGACGCCGTCGTCGGCATCGCCTCCTCCGGGCTGCACTCGAACGGCTACTCGCTCGCCCGCAAGGTCCTGGCGCGCAGCGGTGCAGGCCCGGACACCCTCCTCGAGGGCCGTTCCCTGTTCGATCAACTGCTGGCGCCGACGCGTATTTACGTCAAGCCGCTGCTGGCCCTGCTGGGCGAGGTGGAGGTGCATGCCATGGCGCACATCACCGGCGGCGGCCTGCCGGAGAACCTGCCGCGGGTGCTGCCCGAGAACACCACCGCCACGATCGACACACGCAGCTGGCGACGTCCGGCGGTGTTCGACTGGCTGCAGGCCGAGGGCGGGATCGCCGACGCCGAGCTTTACCGCACCTTCAACTGCGGTCTCGGCATGGCCGTGGTGCTGCCGGCCGCACAGGCGCAGCGCGCCATCGAAGTGCTGGCGGCGCACGGCGAGCAGGCCTGGCTCGCAGGGCGGATCGAGGCCGGTGAGCGCAAGGTGGTGCTGGCCTGATGCCACGCCCCGCGCTGCCCGTCGCCGTGCTCGTTTCCGGCTACGGCAGCAACCTGCAGGCCCTGCTCGACGCCCGCGCCGCGGGACGCCTGCCGGTGGACTTCCGGCTCGTGGCCTCGGATCGGCCAGAGGCCCAGGGCTTGGCACGCGCGCGCCGCGCGGGCGTACGGGCCGAGGCGGTGGCGCCCGGCGCCAGCGCCGATCGCGCCGCCTGGAATGAAGCACTGGGCGCGCTGCTGGCGGATTCCGGTGCGGAACTCGTCGTGCTCGCGGGCTTCATGCGCGTGCTGGCGCCAGAACTGGTGCGGGCCTGGGAAGGGCGCATGCTCAACATCCATCCTTCGCTGCTGCCGCGGCACCGCGGCCTGCACACCCACCGCCGCGCCCTGGAGGCCGGTGACCGCATGCACGGCACCAGCATCCATTTCGTCACGGAAGAGCTCGACGGCGGCCCGGTGGTCCTGCAGGCGCGCCTGCCGGTACTGCCGGGTGACGACCCGGAGGGCCTGGCCCGGCGCGTGCAGGCCCGGGAGCACGATGTTTACCCGCGCGTGGTGCGCTGGGCGGCGGAGGGCTGGCTGCAGTGGCGCGCAGGCCGGCCCTGGCTGTACGACCGCCCGCTGCACCGGCCGGTGGTGGTCTGAGCGCGGGGCGCCTCAGGCCTTGGGCAGGGTGACCCCGCGCTGGCCCTGGTACTTGCCGCCGCGGTCCGCGTAGGACGTCTCGCACACCTCGTCCGACTCCAGGAACAGCATCTGCGCCACGCCCTCGTTGGCATAGATCTTGGCCGGCAGCGGCGTGGTGTTGGAGAACTCCAGCGTGACGTGCCCTTCCCACTCCGGCTCCAGCGGCGTCACGTTGACGATGATGCCGCAGCGCGCGTACGTGCTCTTTCCCAGGCAGATGGTCAGGACGCTGCGCGGGATGCGGAAGTACTCCACCGTGCGCGCCAGGGCGAAGGAATTGGGCGGGATGATGCACACGTCGGCGCTGACGTCGACGAAGCTGGAGGCGTCGAACGCCTTCGGGTCGACCACCGCCGAGTTGATGTTGGTGAAAATCTTGAAATCCGGCGCGCAGCGCACGTCATAGCCGTAGCTGGAGGTGCCGAAGCTGACGACCTTGCGGCCGTCCACCGCCCGCACCTGGCCCGGCTCGAAAGGCTCGATCATGCCGTGCGACTCCGCCATGCGGCGGATCCAGCGGTCGGACTTGATGCTCATCAGTCGTCCTCGAAGCTGATGGTGGGGAACTTGGCGCCGGGAAGCGCGCCGCCCGCCGCCAGCCGGGCGCACATGCGCCGCGCGATGTCGAGATAGGCGCGCGCCGCGGGGCCTTCGGGGTCCGCCACCACCGAGGGCTGGCCCGCGTCGGCCTCCTCGCGGATGTGGATGTCCAGCGGCAGGTTGCCCAGCAGCGGCACGCCGTACTGCTCCGCCATGCGCTCGCCGCCGCCGGTGCCGAAGATCGGCTCCTGGTGGCCGCAGTTTGAGCACACGTGCAGGCTCATGTTCTCCACGATGCCGAGCACCGGCACCTTCACCTTCTCGTACATGCGCAGCCCCTTGCGCGCATCGAGCAGGGCGATGTCCTGCGGTGTCGTGACGATGACCGCGCCGCTGACCGGCACGCGCTGCGACAGCGTCAGCTGGATGTCGCCGGTGCCCGGCGGCATGTCCACCATGAGGTAGTCGATGTCGCCCCAGTCGGTGTCGCCGAGCAGCTGCTGCAGGGCCTGGGTCACCATCGGCCCGCGCCAGATCATCGGCTGGTCCTCGTCGATGAGGAAGCCGATCGACATGCACTTCACGCCGAAGGCATCGAGCGGGCGGATCCGCTTGCCGTCCTCGCTGGTGGGGCGCCGGCCGGACAGCCCCAGCATGCGGGGCTGGCTCGGGCCGTAGATGTCCGCGTCGAGGATGCCGACCTTGGCGCCTTCCGCCGCCAGGGCCAGCGCCAGGTTCACCGTGGTGGTGGACTTGCCCACCCCGCCCTTGCCGGAGGACACGGCGATGATGTTGCGGATCCCGGGCAGGGGCGACAGGCCCGGCTGCACGGACCGCGTCTCCACGCCCCACTCGGCCTCGACCTTCACCCGCGACACCCCGGGCAAGCCGCCCATCAGCGCGCCGAACTCCTGTTCCAGCTCCCGGGCGTAGCGATCCGCGGGAAAGCCGAGGCGCAGGCGCACGCGCAGCTCGCCGTCCGCCAGGCTGAGGTCGGTCACGGCGCCGGCCGAGACCAGGTCCTGCTCGATAACCGGATCAACGCGCTCCGCCAGCAGCGCGCGCGCGCGTTCGATGGTTTCCTGGGTCATTTGCATCCCCGCAGATTGCCTGCTTGCCGTTGAGAGGCGCGCATTGTAGCCGACAGCGCGGGAGCGGGCAGCATGGCTTGGACGGTTGCCGGTCCCCGGTGTACTGTACGGGGTTCGCAGCCCCCCGGGCATGCCGTGGAGCCGAGGCTCCGCGCGGCGGTCCCGGGGACTTAGAATGCCGCTGGTGGAAGCCGGAAAGACTGCTTGATCGACCTCAGGCCCAAAGCACAGACCCTGCCTGCGCAGCTCGACCGCGCCCCCGGCGCGCCGGTGCCGGCCGCCGCGAGGGGCGCCTCGTGAACCCGTTCGGCGGCCTGTTCGCCGAGCGCCTGCTGGCGCGCATACGCACACCGCAAGACCTCGACAGCCAGTCGGGACGCAAGGCGGTCGCCCGGTTGCGCAAGATCGGCGCGCCGGCACTGCGCAAGACCGTCGCAGAGCTGGAAACGGCGGATGCGACCCGGGCCCAGGCCCTGTCACGCGTGCTCGGCATCCTGGTCTCTGCCAAGACCCTGCCTGATGCCGTCGAGCTGATGGTGTCGAGCAACGCCAAGGCCTTGCAGGGCCTGGTGTGGGCGCTCAGCAACAGTCGCGATTACAACCCGAACAAGCTGCTGGAACACCTGACGGACGAGAACGCGCCGCGCCCGGCCTTGCTGGAGATCCTGGGCGCGCAACAGGACCGGCTCGAGGTGCGGGCCCTGCTCAACCGGGCCTACCAGGCCGAGGCCACGGAAAAGGCCGCCCTGTTCAAGCTGGTTGCCGGGGCCGCCGACGAGAGCGTGGTGCCGGAGCTCATGAGCCGCCTCACCGGCAAGGACGTGGGCGCCAAGGCGCACATCATCGAGATCCTGTCCCGCTTCGACCGGCTCGACGTCCAGGACGCCCTCGAGCGCGAGCTGCAGAGCGACAACAAGCTCATCCGCCAGGCCGCGCTCACGGCGCTGGAGAAAATGAGCGGCGAGCCGAATATCGGCCTGCTGTGCGCGCTGCTGCGCGACCCCGACCTCGGGGTGCAGAACCGCGCCGTCGAGCTGATCATCGCCAAGCGCCACCCGAAGACGCTCAAGCATCTCGTGGAAGTGCTCAAGGATGAGTCCGATTTCGCGCGCCGCGCGGCGGTGGAGGTCCTCAACGAGATCGGTGACCAGGATTCCATCAAGGACCTGCTGAGCGCGCTCGGCGACGATGACTGGTGGGTGCGTGCGCGCGCCACCGACGCCCTCGCCCGCATCGGCGGCCCACGCGTCATCGACGCCGTGCTGCGCCTGATCAACGACAAGGACGAGTCCGTGCGGCGCGCCGCCGTGGAGATCCTCAACACCACGAAAGACGAGCGCGCCGTGCAGCACCTCATCGCGGCGACGCGGGACGAGGACTGGTGGGTGCGTGAGCGGGCCGCCGATGCGCTCGGGGCGATCGGCGACGAGCGTGCCATCCCCGCGCTGGTGGAGATGCTGGGCGCGGAGCCCCGCTCCATGCCCGCGGCGATCCGGGCGCTCGCCAGGGTCGCCGGCGCGGCCGCCGTGCCGCACCTGAAGCCGTTGCTCGACCACAAGGACAAGGAAGTGCGCATCGAGGCCATGAAGGCGCTGGCCGAGGCCGCCGATCCCGCCGAGGCCGACACGGTCATAGCGCGCCTGGCGCGCGAGAGCGGCTCGCGCGACCCGAGCGTGAGTGAGGCGGCCGCCTCCGCGGTGCAGCGCCTGCACGAGCGCACCGGCACCTCCACGGGCACCCTGTCCGGCGCTCCGGGCGCCGGGGGCGGCGGCGAGGGCGCGCTGGGCGAAGGCAAGGACTGGCGCGAACTGCTCAAGGCGGCGGCACAGTACGGCCAGACGCTGGACATCACCAAGCTCGAGGCCGGCGATCTCATCGACGGCCGCTACAAGTTCCTCAAGCAGATCGGCAAGGGCGCCTTCGGCACCGTGCTCCTGGTGGAGGACCAGGTGGTGGAAGAAGAGCTGGTGCTGAAGTTCCTCAACCCGGGCGTGGCCCAGGACGAGGAGATGATGAAGCGCTTCATCCACGAGTTGCGTTACTCGCGCAAGATCACCCATCGCAACGTGATCCGCATTTACGACTTCCTCGCGCTGGGCGGTTTGTACGCCATCTCGATGGAGTACTTCGATTCGCACGCCCTGGCGGAGGAACTCAAGGAGGAGAAGCCGCTGCCTCTCGACACGGCGCTGCGCTACGGCACGGACATTGCCACCGGCATGTTCGTGGCGCACCAGGCGGGCGTGGTCCATCGCGATCTCAAGCCGGCCAACGTGCTCATCGACGACAGCGGCCTGCTGAAGATCGTGGACTTCGGCGTCGCCGCGGCACGCGCCACCGGCGACACGCAGCTCACCCGCACGGGCTATGTGATAGGCTCGCCGAAGTACATGGCCCCGGAGCAGATCCTGGGCAAGAAGGTCGACGAGAAGGCGGATATCTACAGTCTCGGCGTCATCCTCTACGAGATGCTTACCGGCTTTGCGCCCTACACCCGTGGAGACCACATGTCGGTGATGTACCAGCACGTTCAGGGCAAGGCCAAGCAGGCCCGCGAGCTGAACCCGAACATCCCCGGGGAACTCTCGGACATCATCGCCCGCTGCATGGCCGTGGACAAATCCAAGCGCCTCGGCAGCATGGACGAAGTGCGCACCGCGCTCGCGCCCTTCTTCGGCATGGAGAGCTAGGCCCTGGCGAGAATCGACGCCTTCCTGCAGCTGGCCATGGCGCAGGGCTGCTCCGACATCCACCTGGCGGTGGGCGTGCCGCCGATGCTGCGCCTGCGCGGTGACCTGCTGCCGATCAAGTTCCGCGACCTGTCGGCGTCGGAGCTGGAAAGCTACGTCACGGAGATCCTTACCCCGGCGCAGAAAGACGTCTTCCGCCAGGGGCACGACCTCGACTTCTCCTACGTCAGCGGCGAGGGCGGACGCTTCCGCGTCAACCTGTTTCGCAAGGACTCCGGGCCCGGGGCCGTGTTCCGCTACATCCCCGCCGAAGTGCCCACGCTCGAGTCCCTCGGCCTGCCGCCCATCATCCGCAAGCTGTGCGACTACCACCAGGGCATGGTGCTGGTCACCGGGGCCACGGGCACAGGCAAGTCCACCACGCTGGCGGCGATGATCGATTTCCTCAACTCGACCCGCAAGATGAACATCATCAGCCTCGAGGACCCGATCGAGTTCGTGCACAAGTGCAAGAGCTCCCAGGTCATCCAGCGCGAGCTGAACACCCACATGCGGAGTTTTGCGGACGGCGTGCGTGCGTCGCTGCGCGAGGATCCCGACGTCATCCTGGTGGGCGAGATGCGTGACGCCGAGACCATCAGCATGGCGATGACGGCGGCGGAGACCGGGCACCTGGTGCTCGGCACGCTGCACACCACCGGCGCGGTCAAGACCATCGACCGCATCATCGACGCGCTGCCGGCGAACCAGCGCGAACAGACCAAGAGCTTCCTGTCCCAGAGCCTGGTGGCGGTGATCACCCAGGTCCTGGTGAAGACCGCCGACGGCCGCAACCGCAAGGCCATCCACGAGATCATGATCCGCAACAAGGCCATCGCCCGGCTGATCATGAGCGACCAGACACACCTCATCCCTTCGCAGCTGCAGACCGGCAAGGAGCTGGGCATGCAGCTAATGGACCAGGCGCTGCTGGAAGCCATCCAGCGCCGCGAAATCGATCCCGACGACGCCTACCGCTTCACCACCGACAAGAAGCAGTTCGCGCGCTTCGTCACCGACACCGGCATCCTGCCGAAGCTGGACCTGGCCGAATGAGCAACGGCGCCACCACCATCAGCGGCCGCCGCAGCGACCTTGTCGATCGCCTGCTGCGCATGACCGTCGAGCGCGGCGGCTCGGACCTGCACCTCATCGCCAACTACCCGCCGCGCTTCCGCCTGCACGGCGACCTGCAGGTGCTGGAGCCCAGGCCGCTCGACGAACAGGAGCTGACCGGCAATCTGCAGGCCATCGCCACCACGTTGGCGGCAGCCACTTTCGATCGCGAGGACCAGGCCGACTTTGCCTACTCGCTCGAGGGTCTGTCGCGCTTCCGCGTCAACGTGTTCCGGCACCTCGGCGGCATGGGCGCGGTGATTCGCGCCATCCCCTCGGAGGCTGTGACCCTGGAGTCGCTCAAGCTGCCGGAAGTGGTGCGCAGCCTGTGCCAGCACCGCCAGGGCATGATCCTCGTCACCGGCAAGACCGGCTCGGGCAAGTCGACCACGCTGGCGGCGATGATCAACGAGATCAACCGGGCGCGAAAGGGCCACATCATCACCATCGAGGACCCGATCGAGTTCCTGCACAAGCGGATCGGCTGCCTCATCAGCCAGCGCGAGGTCGGCAACCACACCCCCAGCTTCTCCGAGGCGCTGCATTCGGCCTTGCGCGAGGACCCGGACGTGGTGCTGGTGGGCGAGTTGCGCGACCTGGACACCATGGCCACGGCGATCACCGCGGCGGAGATGGGCATCCTGGTCATGGGCACGCTGCACACCAACGGCGCCGCAGCCACCGTCGACCGCATCGTGCACGCCTTCCCGCCCGACAAGCAGCCGCACGTGCGCACCATGATGTCCACCTCGCTGCGCGGCGTCATTTCGCAGCAGCTGTGCCGGCTCAAGGCCGGCGAAGGCCGGGTGGCGGCCCTGGAAATCCTCATCAACACGCCCGCCGTGGCCAACCTGCTGCGCCAGGGCAAGCTGGACCAGCTCGAGACTGCCATGCAATCGGGCTCCGCGGTCGGCATGCGCACCATGGACGCGGCGTTGCAGGAGCTCCTCGACCGGCGCTTCATCACCGCCCGCGAGGCGTACGACAAGGCCATCTCCAAGGAGCGCTTCCGCAAGCGCGCGGAGGAGTCCGAGCCGCCGCCGGTCCGTCCCGGGGGCTGAGCCCCGGATATGGCATAATTTCCCGCTTATCATCGGCGGGAAGCCACCATGAGCGACAGCCGCGAAATCCTCGTCACCAGCGCCCTGCCCTACGCCAACGGCCCGCTGCATCTCGGCCACATGGTCGAGTACATCCAGACCGACATCTGGGTGCGCTTCCAGCGCATGCGCGGGCATCGCTGCGTTTACGTGTGCGCCAGCGACGCCCATGGCACGCCGATCATGCTCAAGGCCCGCCAGGACGGCATCACGCCGGAAGCCCTGATCCGGCAGGTCCACGCCGGGCAGGTCGAGGACTTCGCCGGCTTCCACGTCAGCTTCGACAACTACCACACCACGCACTCGGACGAGAACCGCGCGCTGGTGGAAGAAATCTTTGCCGCGCTCGAGGCCCGGGGCCATATCGAGAGCCGCACCATCCGCCAGTCCTACGACGAGCAGGAGCAGATGTTCCTGCCGGACCGTTTCGTGCGCGGCACCTGCCCGCGCTGCGGCGCCGCCGACCAGTACGGCGACAGCTGCGAAGTCTGCGGTGCCACTTACCGTCCCGCCGAGCTGCTCGACCCGGTCTCGGTGTTGTCCGGCACGCGGCCCGTGGAGCGGGAATCCGCGCACCTGTTCTTCAAGCTGGGGAACTTCGAGGCCCTGCTCAAGTCATGGATGGCTGAAGGGCGCCTGCACGACAGCATGCGCAACAAGCTGGAGGAATGGTTCGAGGCCGGGCTGCAGGACTGGGACATCAGCCGCGACGCACCCTACTTCGGCTTCGAGATCCTGGGACGGCCGGGCAAGTACTTCTACGTCTGGCTGGACGCCCCCATCGGCTACATCGCCAGTTTCCGCCACCTGTGCGACCGGCGCAGTGACCTGGACTTCGACGCCTGGTGGCGCCCGGGCAGCGACAAAGAGCTGTATCACTTCATCGGCAAGGACATCGTGTATTTCCACTCGCTCTTCTGGCCGGCGGTGCTGCACGGCTCCGGCTTCCGGATGCCGACGGCGGTCTTCGCCCACGGCTTCCTGACCGTGAACGGCGAGAAGATGTCCAAGTCGCGCGGCACTTTCATCCGCGCCAGCACCTGGCTGGAGCATCTCGACCCGGAGGCGCTGCGCTACTACTACGCCACCAAGCTCGGCGCCGGGCCGGAGGACATCGACCTCAACCTCGACGACTTCGTGCAGCGGGTCAACTCCGACCTGGTCGGCAAGCTGGTGAACATCGCCAGCCGCTGCGCCGGCTTCATCCACCGCGTCGCCGGCGGGCGACTCGCGGCCGAGCTGCCCGAGCCCGAGCTGCAGGCGTCGCTGGCGGCGGCCGGGCCGGACATCGCGGAGTACTTCGAGCAGCGTCGCTACGGCCAGGCCATGCGCCAGGTCATGGCGCTGGCGGATCGCGTGAACCAGTACATCGACCGCGAGAAGCCCTGGGTCGTGGCGAAGGAAGCCCGGCGCGAGCGCGAGGTGCAGGCGGCCTGCACCCAGGGCCTGAACGGTTTCCGCACCCTCGTGACCTACCTGAAGCCCGTGCTGCCCCGCCTGGCGGCGGCGTCGGAGGCCTTCCTGCGCTGCCCGCCCATGACCTGGGCGGATGCCGGGCAGCCGCTGCTCGACCACGAGATCGGCCCCTTCGAACCGCTCATGCAGCGGGTGGACCCGAAGGCGGTGCAGGCCCTGCTCGACGCCTCGCGCGACAGCCTGGAGAAGAAGCCGGCGCCGCAGCGGGCGGCGGCGGCGCCGGCGCCCGAAGAAGGGCCGGAGGAAATCGGCATCGACGAGTTCCTCAAGGTGGACCTGCGCGTGGCGCGCATCGTCGCAGCCGACTACGTGGACGGCGCGGACAAGCTGCTCAAGCTCACCCTGGACCTGGGCCACAGCCAGCGCCAGGTGTTTTCCGGCATCCGCTCCGCGTATCGCGCCGAAGACCTCCCGGGACGGCTGACGGTGGTGGTGGCCAACCTGAAGCCGAGGAAAATGCGTTTCGGCCTGTCCGAGGGGATGGTGCTGGCGGCCTCCGGCGGCGACGGCATTTTCCTGCTCGCGCCCGACAGCGGGGCCGAGCCCGGCATGCGGGTCACCTGAAACGTTGACGGATCCGGACCCGACGGCGATGCAAGAACTGGCGCTCATACTCGTGGCCACCGTGCTGGTGAACAACTTCGTGCTGGTGAAGTTCCTCGGCCTGTGCCCGTTCATGGGCGTGTCGCGCAAGCTCGAGACCGCCGCGGGCATGGCGCTGGCCACCACCTTCGTGCTCACGCTGTCGTCCGTCTGCAGCTACCTGGTGCAGGAGTTCCTCCTCGCGCCACTGGGTCTCGAGTACCTGCGCACCATCGCATTCATCCTGGTGATCGCCGGCGTGGTGCAGTTCACCGAGATGGTGGTGAAGAAAACCAGCCCGCTGCTCTACCAGGTGCTGGGCATCTACCTGCCGCTGATCACCACCAACTGCGCGGTCCTCGGGGTCGCCCTGCTCAACGTGCAGGAAAGCCACGGCTTCCTCGAATCCTTCGTGTACGGCTTCGGCGCCGCGGTGGGCTTCTCGCTGGTACTGGTGCTGTTCGCCGGCGTGCGCGAACGTGTCGCGGCGGCGGACGTCCCGCTGCCTTTCCGTGGCGCCTCCATCGCGCTGGTCACGGCCGGGCTGATGTCGCTGGCCTTCATGGGTTTCGCCGGCCTGGTGCGCGGCTGAGATGATCGCCGCCGTCGCCGTCATCGCGGGCATCGCACTCCTCTTCGGGCTCGCGCTCGGCTTCGCTGCCGTGCGCTTCCGCACCGAGGGCGACCCGGTGGTCGACCGCATCGACGCCCTGCTGCCCCAGACCCAGTGCGGCCAGTGCAGCTTCGCCGGCTGTCGTCCCTATGCCGAAGCCATCGCGGCCGGTGAGGCGGACATCAACCGTTGTCCGCCGGGTGGAGAGGCCACCATCCGCGCGCTGGCGGACCTGCTGGAACGCGATCCGAAGCCGCTCGATCCCGAGAGCGGGGAGATCAAGCCGCGCACGGTCGCCATCATCGATGAGCCGCTGTGCATCGGCTGCACCCTGTGCATCCAGGCCTGCCCTGTGGACGCCATCGTCGGGGCAGGCAAGCAGATGCATACGGTGATCGCCAGCGAATGCACCGGCTGCGAGCTCTGCGTCGCACCCTGCCCCGTGGACTGCATCGCCATGGTCGAGGAGCCGGTGACGCTGAAGACCTGGAAGTGGCCGCGCCCAGCAGAGCCGACGGCGGCGGAACGGCGGTGAACCCGACGCGGCTCTGGCATTTTCACGGCGGTCTCAAGCTGGACGCACGCACTGCGCGTGCCACCGCGGCGCCCATCGGCATCGTGCCGGTGCCGTCGCGTCTTGTGCTGCCGCTGTCGCAACACGTCGGCCAGCCGGCGGAACCCGTGGTGAACCCGGGCGAGCGCGTGCTGAAGGGCCAGCCGATCGCGCGTCCCAACGGCTACGTCGGCGCCAAAGTGCACGCCTCGAGCTCCGGCACCGTGGTCGAGATCGCCGCCCATCCGGTCCCGCACCCAAGCGGCCTGTCGGCGCCCTGCATCGTTATCGAGACCGACGGCCTGGACGAGTCCTGGACGGGCTACGAGCCGATCACCGATTTCACCGCGCTCACCGGGCCGGAACTGCGCGCCCGGGTCAGGGCCGCCGGCGTGGTCGGACTCGGCGGCGCCGCCTTTCCCACGGCCGTGAAACTCGGTGCGGGCTCGGGGCTGAAACTGCTCATCCTCAACGGCGCCGAGTGCGAGCCCTACATCTGCTGCGACGAGCTGCTGCTGCGCGAACGCGCCGCGGAGGTGCTGACCGGTGCGCAGGTGCTGTTGCAGGCGCTGGACATCGCCCGCTGCGTGGTGGCGATCGAGGATGACAAGCCCGCGGCCCAGGCGGCGCTCGAGGCGGCCGTGCGCGCTGCGGGCGACGCCCGCATCGAGGTCGTCTCGGTGCCGGCGGTCTACCCCGAAGGCGGCGAGCGCCAGCTGATCAAGGTTCTCACCGGCGAGGAGGTGCCGGCGCGCGGCGTGCCGCCGGACATCGGCTACCTGTGCCACAACGTCGGCACCGCCGCCGCCGTGGCGCGCGCAGTCACGCAGGGCGAGCCGCTGATCTCGCGCATCGTGACCGTCACCGGCGACGGCGTCGCCGCGCCGCGCAACCTGGAAGCGCGCCTCGGCACGCCCGTGGCGGCGCTGGTAGCAGCCTGCGGCGGGTACACCGGCCAGGCCGCCCACCTGCTCATGGGGGGCGCCATGATGGGCTTTCCGCTGGCCGACGACAGCCTGCCGGTGATCAAGGCGACGAACTGTATCGTGGTGGCATCGCGCGAGGAGATCCGCCCGCGGGCGCCGGTGATGCCGTGCATCCGCTGCGGCGAGTGCGCCGAGGTCTGCCCGGCGCAGCTGTTGCCGCAACAGCTCTACTGGCACGTGCGCAGCGACGATCTCGAGCCGCTCGACGAGTACCACCTGTTCGATTGCATCGAATGCGGTTGCTGCGACCTGGCCTGTCCCAGCCAGATTCCGCTCACGCAGTACTTTCGCTACGCCAAGACGGAGTTGTGGGCGCGGCAGCGCGACCGCGCCCGTTCAGATATCGCGCGCGAGCGCTTCGAGGCCAGGCGCGAGCGCCTCGAGGCGGAGCAGGAGGCGCGCAAGAAGCGCCTCGAGGAAAAAACGCGCGCCGCCGACCAGGCACGCGGCGACGAGCAGGCGCGCAAGGCCATGATCGACGCCGCGCTGGAGCGCGTCCAGGCGCGGCGGGGCTCGGACAGTGACGGCTCCCCGGGACCGGGCGCATGAAGTTCGACCCCTCGCGGCCGCCCCACCTCCGCCCCGCGCGCAACGTCACCCGGATCATGGGCGAAGTGCTGCTGGCCCTCGTGCCGGCGACCGCCGCCTGGACCTGGTTCTTCGGTCCCGGGATTCTTTACAACATGGCGGTGGCGACTGCGACCGCCCTCGCCTGCGAGGCAGCCGTGCTCGCCCTGCGCGGGCGCGCGCTCGCGCCGCAGCTGGCCGACCTGAGCGCCGTGGTCACGGCCGTGCTGCTGGCATTCTGCCTCCCTCCGCTGACGCCGTGGTGGATCACTGCAACCGGGGCGGCATTCGCCATCCTGTTTGCCAAGCAGCTTTACGGCGGCCTTGGCTACAACCCCTTCAACCCCGCCATGGCCGGCTACGTGGTGCTGCTGATCTCGTTCCCCGAGCAGATGACGCGCTGGCTGCCGCCGCTGGTCGAGCTTGCCGGCACTATGCCGCCGGCGCTGGATGGCTGGCAGACACTGGTGTTCACCCTGACCGGCGCGCTGCCGACCGGCACCAGCTGGGATGCCCTGACCGGCGCCACGCCGCTCGACGACCTGCGCACGCAGTTGCAGCTCGGCGTCGCCGTCGAGCAGGTGCGCACCGGAGCGCTGTACGGCGTGTTCGGCGCCCGGGGCTGGGAATGGACCGCGGCATGGATCGGGCTCGGCGGCCTGTTCCTCCTTTGGCGCCGCGTCATCCGCTGGCAGATCCCGGTGGCCGTGATGCTCGGCGTCTGCCTGCCGGCGACGCTCGCCTGGCTGCTGGCGCCCGCCGCTTACCCGCCCCCGACTTTTCATCTCTTCAGCGGCGCCACCCTGCTGTGCGCCTTTTTCATCGCCACCGACCCGGTGTCCGCCGCCACCAGCCCGCGCGGCAGGCTGGTCTACGGTTTCTGCATCGGCCTGCTGATATTCGTCATCCGCAGCTGGGGCGGCTACCCGGACGGGGTCGCTTTCGCCGTGCTGCTGATGAACATGGCGGTGCCGGCCATCGATCACTTCACCCGGCCGCGCACCTACGGTCATGCGGGCTGAAGTGGTGCGCAACATGTGGCGCGCCGCCGGCGTGCTGTCCGGCTTCGCGGTGCTGGGTGCACTGCTGGTGGCGCTGACCTGGGAGTCGACCGCGGAGCGCATCGCGGCGAACGAGCGCGCCTTCCTGCTGCGCACCCTCGCCGAGGTCCTGCCCGCAGGCGAGTACGACAACGCCGTGCACGAGGACGCGATCACGGTGCGCGACCCCGACCTACTCGGTACCGAGCGCCCGGTGACGGTCTACCGGGCGCGGGACGGCGAGACGCCCGTCGCCGCCGTGCTCACGCCGACGGCGCCGGCCGGCTACAGCGGGCCCATTCGACTGCTGGTGGGGATACGCGCCGACGGGCGGCTGTCCGGGGTGCGCGTCGTCGCGCACCGGGAGACTCCCGGCCTCGGCGACAAGGTGGAGGTGGAGCGCAGCGACTGGATCCTCGGCTTCAAGGGACTGTCGTTGCGCAATCCGCTGCCGGAGGACTGGGCCGTGCAGCGCGACGGCGGCGCGTTCGACCAGTTCACCGGCGCCACCATCACGCCCCGCGCCGTGGTCTCGGCCGTGCGGGACGCGCTGATATACTTCCGCCAGCACCGCGACGCCCTGTTTGCCGCGCCCGCCGGCGCCGACGGGCTGCCGGCGCCAACCACGGCAGTGGAGGAACAGCCATGAGCTCACGCGCCGCCGAAGTCATCCGTACCGGCCTGTGGACCAACAACGCGGGACTGGTGCAGCTGCTCGGCCTGTGCCCGCTGCTCGCGGTGAGCACGAGTTTCGTCAACGGCCTGGGCCTGGGCATTGCCACCACCCTGGTGCTGCTGGCGTCCAACCTGACCGTCTCCCTGATTCGCAACGTGGTGCGCCCGGAGATCCGTATCCCGGTGTTCGTGCTGGTCATCGCTTCCTTCGTCACGGCCGTGGAACTGGCCATGAACGCCTGGTTCCACGAGCTGTTCCGGGTGCTGGGCATCTTCATCCCGTTGATCGTCACGAACTGCGCCATCATCGGTCGCGCCGAGGCCTTCGCCTCGCGCGAAAAGCCCGGCCTGGCCGCCCTGGACGGCATCGCCATGGGCCTGGGTTTCACCGGCGTGCTGGTCACGCTCGGGGCCGCGCGCGAGCTCATCGGCCAGGGCACGCTGTTCTCCGGCGCGCACATGATGTTCGGCGAGGCGGCACGCGGCATCGAGCTGCAGCTCGCAGACGGCGGCTTCCTGCTGGCGCTCCTGCCGCCCGGCGCCTTCATCGGCCTGGGCCTGCTGGTGGCGGCGAAGAACCTGGTCGATGCGGGCGTGCAGCGCCGGCGTGAAGCGACTGCAGGCTTGCCGGTCACGGCGCATGGCGAGGCGGCCTGAGGCCGCGGCACGGATGAACAACGAAAAGCGCTACGAGCTGTATCGCAGGTTAAGGGACGCCAACCCGCAACCCACCACCGAGCTCACGTACCGCACGCCCTTCGAGCTGCTGGTGGCGGTGGTACTGTCCGCCCAGGCCACGGACAAGGGGGTCAACAAGGCGACGGCGCGCCTGTTCCCGGTCGCCAACACGCCCGCGGCCATCCTCGCCCTCGGCGAAGCGAGACTGAAACGCCACATCAGCACCATCGGGCTCTACAACGCCAAGGCGAAGAACATCATCGCGCTGTGCCGGATCCTGCTGGAGCAGCACGGCGGCGAAGTGCCGCACGATCGCGCCGCACTGGAGGCGCTCCCCGGGGTGGGGCGCAAGACTGCCAACGTGGTACTGAACACCGCGTTCGGCGAACCGACCATCGCAGTGGACACGCACATCTTCCGCGTCGCCAACCGCACCGGCCTGGCGCCGGGCAAGACCGTGCGCGCGGTGGAGGAGCGACTGGAGCGCGTCACGCCGGCCGAGTTCAAGCGCGACGCCCATCACTGGCTCATCCTGCACGGCCGCTATGTATGCAAGGCGCGCAAGCCCGATTGCCCGAGCTGCATCATCGCGGACCTGTGCGACTACAAGCAGAAGACGTCGGGCGATCCGCCGCCCCGCCCGTTGCGCCCGCCCCTGCGCCGCAAGGCAAGCCGTCGTGCTGCTGCCGAATGACCGCGAGGGCCTGCGGGCTTTCTACCTGCAAGCCTGGCGCAAGCGGCGCGAGCGCCTGCCCGCCGAGCCGCTGGAAATACAGGTCGCCGACGTCATCGAGCTGCATCCCGAGTACCACGCCCTGCTCGAGGACCCGGATGCCGTGCTGGACCGCGACTGGACGCCTGAGTCGGGCCAGGGCAACCCATTCCTGCACATGGGACTGCACCTGGCACTGCGCGAGCAGGTGGGCACCGACCGGCCTGCCGGCATCGCCGCGCTGCACCGAGCGCTGGCTGCCCGCGTCGGGCGCCACGAGGCTGAGCACCTCATGGCGGAGTGCCTCGCAGAGGCGCTGTGGCAGGCACAACGAAATAATTCCCTGCCCGACGAGGTCTCCTACATGGAGGCGCTGCAGGCGCTCGAGCGCGCGCAGCGCTGAAACGACGCGCAGGGAATGACAAAGGACAGACAGGCAGTAACGATGGACAACCACCCCGTAAGCGGCGTCGGCCTGGGCCTCAGGCGCAGCATGATGGACGAACTCATGGCCGAACCGCCCTGGGACGTCGACTTCATGGAAGTGGCGCCCGAGAACTGGATCGGCGTCGGCGGGACGCTGGGGCGCAAGTTCTGCTGGTTCGCGGATCGTTTCCCCTTCGTCATGCACGGCCTGTCGCTTTCCCTCGGCGGGCAGGCGCCGCTGGACGTGGATTTCCTTGCGCGGGCGCGGCAGTTCATGGACCTGCACGGAATCCGTTATTACACCGAGCACCTGTCCTACACCGGGGACGACGGCCAGCTCTACGATCTCATGCCCATCCCCTTCACCGCGGAAGCGGTGCGGCACGTCGCTGGACGCATCCGCCAGGCGAGCGAGATTCTCGAGCGCCCCATCGCGGTGGAAAACGTCTCCTACTATGCCGCGCCTGGCAGGGAGATGAAGGAGATCCAGTTTCTCAAGGCCGTGCTGGAAGAGGCTGATTGCGGGCTGCTGCTGGACGTCAACAACGTCTACGTCAACGCCATCAACCACGGCTACGAGCCGGAGGAATTTCTCGCCGCGATCCCGGGCGAGCGGGTGGTCTACCTGCATGTCGCCGGCCACTACGTCGAGGCGGAGGACCTGCGCGTAGACACGCACGGCGCCCCGGTGTCGGATCCGGTGTGGGCTCTGCTCGACGAGACCTACCGGCGCTTCGGCGTGATCCCCACGCTGCTGGAGCGCGACTTCAACATCCCGCCCATGCCCGTGCTGCGGCGCGAGCTCGAGATCATTCGCAGCCTGCAGGCCAGGCACGAGCCGGCGCAACATGTCTGAGCGCGAGAAGCTGCAGCGGCTGCAATTCGAGTTCGCGGCCCACATACGCGACCCGGACAACGCGCCGGCACCGGCGGGCATCGAAGACCGGCGCATGAAGATCTACCGCGAGCTGTTCTACAACAACCTGCGCGACCTCCTCGGCCGCAGCTTCCCCGTGCTGAAGCGGATCCTCGGCGAAGACGCCTGGAGCGCCATGGTGCGGGACTGGCTGCGCCATCACCGTGCGCAGACGCCGCTGTTCCTCGAGCTGCCGCAGGAGTTCCTGGCCTACCTGCAACACGAGCGTTCAGCCGCGGCAGGGGACCCGCCCTTCATGCTCGAGCTCGCGCACTACGAGTGGGTGGAGCTCGCCCTGGGCATCGACGAGCGCGAAATAGACGATGGTGCGCTGGACCCTGCGGGAGACCTGCTCAAGGGCTGCCCGGTGCTGTCGCCGCTGGCGTCGTCGCTGGCCTACACTTGGCCGGTGCACAGGATCTCGCCCGATTACCAGCCCGCCGAGCCGCCCGCCGAGCCGACCAGGCTGCTGGTGTATCGCGATCGCCGCGACGAAGTCGGCTTCATCGAGATCAACATGGTCACCGCACGCCTGCTCGAGCTGCTCGACGTGCCACCCGACGCACGTCGCAGCGGTCGCGACTGCCTGCTGCAGATCGCCGCCGAACTGGGGCGCCCCGGGCCGGAGGCCGTCATCAGCGCGGGACTGGAAATTCTCTCCGGGCTGCGCGAGCGCGACGTGATCATCGGCGTGGCGCCCTGCCCTGACCCGACCGGCAGGGAAACGGGGCAATGACTCGCGCCACGCACCAGGCCGGCGCGGGACCACTGCGGCAGAAGCTGTTCAGCGTAATTTTCCGCTCGGACACGCCCGCCGGCATGGCGTTCGACGTCCTGCTGATCGCCGCCATCCTGGTGAGCGTCACGGTGGTGATGCTGACTACCGTGGAAGGCGTGAATTCCCGGCATGGACGCACGCTCTATCTCATAGAGTGGGTTTTCACCATCGCGTTCACCGCCGAGTACGTGCTCCGGCTCTACTGCGTGCGCAGACCGGCGCACTACGCCACCAGCTTCTTCGGCATCGTCGACCTGCTGTCGATCCTCCCGACCTACCTCGGCCTGCTGTTCACCGGTGCGGGCCCGATGCTGGTGCTTCGGATCCTGCGCATCCTGCGCCTGTTCCGCGTCATGCACATGGCCAACTACGTCACCGACGCCAACATCCTGCTTGAAGTGCTCAAGAGCAGCTGGCGCAAGACCCTGATCTTCATCTATGCAGTGGTCACGCTGGTGGTGATATTCGCCACCCTGATGCATTTCATCGAAGGGCCCGAGGCCGGGTTCACCAGTATCCCCATGAGCATGTACTGGGGCATCGTGACGCTGACCACCGTGGGTTACGGCGACATCACGCCGCTGACACCGCTGGGCAAGTTCATCGCGACGATCACGATGATTCTCGGCTACGGCATCATCGCGGTGCCGATGGGCATCTATTTCTCCGAGTACACCCAAGCCACCCGCCGTGAGCGCAGCAAGGCCACGTGCAAGTCCTGCGGCCAGAGGGGCCACGAGACGGACGCGCGCTATTGCCGCACCTGCGGCGAAGAACTCGAGCGAGATTGAGCGCGACACATGAGCCGCGACATTACCGTCGGACTGAATGCAGTGATCGTCTCGGTGCGGGAGGACGAGCCACGCGTCCTCACCGTGACCGACGCGTCCGAGCTGCCGATGTTGCCGTCGGGTGCGCTCGACCCGGAGAGTGACCGCACGCTGGAGCTCGGCCTGCGCGGTTGGGTGCGCCACCAGACCGGTCGGGAGCTCGGCTACGTCGAGCAGCTCTACACCTTCGGCGATGAGGGCCGCGACCCGCGCGAACGGGCGGGCGGGCCGCGCATGCTGTCCGTCGCCTACCTGGCGCTGACCCAGGACCTGCCGGCGGAGGCCGCCGGCGGACACTGGGTGGGTTGCTATGGGTTCCTGCCCTGGGAGGACTGGAGAAACGAGCGTCCGTCCGTGCTGGACGACATCGGGCAAGCACTCGATGCCTGGGCGCGCCAGGCCCGATCCGGGGCCGAACGGGAACGCCGCGCCGAACGCACCGAAATCTGCTTCGGCCTCGGCGGCGCCGGCTGGGACGGCTACCGCGTCCTGGAGCGTTACGAATTGCTCTACGGCGCTGGGCTGACATACGAGTCGTGGGTGGACAAGGGTCGGGAGCCACCCGCCTCTGCCCGGCTGTTCGGCAAGCCCATGGCCCACGACCATCGGCGCATCCTGGCGACCGGCCTGGCGCGGCTGCGCGGCAAGCTGCGCTACCGTCCGCTGGTGTTCGAACTGATCGAGGACCAGTTCACCCTCGCCCAGCTGCAACGCGTCGTGGAGGCGCTGGCCGGCCTGCGCCTGCACACACAGAACTTCCGTCGGCTGGTGGAGCGTGGCGGCCTGGTTGAGAAGACCGGGCGCATCGACACCCGCACCGGCGGCCGCCCGGCCGAGTTGTTCCGTTTCCGCCGCGAGGTCCTGCGCGAGCGCCGTGCCCCGGGCGTCGGCGCACTCAGCCCGCGCGGCCGCTGATGCCCCTAACGGGGTCTGACCCCCCAAAGGTGTTGTAAACACTGGACAATCGATATGCTCAGGCGTAGCATAAGTCTCGCCCTTGCGTATCGGGCTTTTTTTACAGACCAGTTTTACTCTTTTTGAGTATAAATAAATGACGATAGAGCTCAGCTACACGCCCGAGGTTGCGCGCCAGGTGCAGCCGATTTACGACCGCCTCCGGCACGTGATCCCGGAAGCGGAGTGGGGCGTGCATGCGCCGTACATCGCCGCCATCAACGAGCTCAAGCGCCGCATGAACGCCGTGCTCCTGGTGCACAACTACCAGACGCCCGAGATCTTCCACGGCGTGGCCGACTACACGGGCGACTCGCTGGGGCTGGCGCGCGAAGCGGCCAAGACCGATGCCGACGTCATCGTGCAGTGCGGCGTGCACTTCATGGCGGAGACCTCGAAGATCCTCTGCCCCGACAAGACCGTGCTGATCCCCGACCTCCGGGCCGGCTGCTCCCTCGCGGACTCCATCACCGGGGAAGACGTACGTCGACTGAAGGCCCAGCACCCCGGCGTGCCGGTAGTGACCTACGTCAACACCAGCGCCGACGTGAAGGCCGAGTCTGACATTTGCTGCACCTCCGGCAACGCGGTGCGCATCGTCGAGTCGCTGGGCGTGGACCGCGTCATCTTCCTGCCGGACCAGTACCTGGGCCGCTACGTGGCCAGCCAGACCGACGTCGAGCTGATCCTCTGGGAAGGCGCATGCGAGGTGCACGAGCGCTTTACCGGCGCCGAGCTGCGCGACTATCGCAAGCAGTTCGACCGCATCAGTATCATCGCCCATCCGGAGTGCCCGCCCGACGTGCTCGACGAAGCCGACTTCGTCGGCTCGACCAAGGGCATGATCGACTGGGTCGGCGATCATCGCCCCGAGCGCGTGGTGATGATCACCGAGTGCTCCATGAGCGACAACGTGGCCGTCGAGCATCCCGAGGTGGACTTCGTGCGGCCCTGCAACCTGTGCCCGCACATGAAGCGCATCACGCTGCCGAAGATCCTGCGTTCCCTGCAGACCCGCACCCACGAGATCGTCATCGACCCCGAAGTCTCGCGCCGCGCCCGCAAGGCCGTCGAGGCCATGCTCGAGGTGGCATGAGCATGAGCGCGCGCACCGTCAGCGACGTGATCGTCATCGGCGCCGGCGTCGCCGGGGCCTCGGTCGCGCTGCGCCTCGCTGACGCCGGGCGCCACGTCACCGTGCTGGCACGCCACCCGCTGGAGGATTCCGCCAGCAACCAGGCCATGGGCGGTATCGCCGCCGCCATCGGTCCGGACGACTCCCCTGCCCTGCACATGGCCGACACGCTGGACGCCGGCGGCGAGCTGTGCCGCGAAGCCACGGTGCGCGGCGTGGTGGAGCGCGCGCCGGCCGCCATCGAATGGCTGCTGGCGCAGGGCGTCGCTTTCGACCGCGACGGCGATGCCCTCGACCTCACGCAGGAAGGCGCGCACAGCCGGCGGCGCGTGGTGCATGCAGCCGACACCACGGGGCGCGCAGTGATGCTGGCGCTGACCCGTCGCCTGCGCGCGCACCCGCGCATCACGCTGCTCGGCGCACACGCGGCGGTGGAACTGCTGGTCGAGGACGACCCGGCGGGCACCAGCGGGCGCAGCTGCCGCGGCGTGCGTGCGCTCGAGATGCAGCACGGGCTGCTCAGGACGTTGCATGCAGACCACGTCGTGCTGGCCACCGGCGGGGCCTCGGGGATCTACCCGGTGTCTACCAACCGCTCGCGGCCGGTGGGCGACGGCATCGCGCTGGCCTGGCGCGCCGGCTGCCGCGTGGCCGACATGGAGATGGTGCAGTTTCATCCCACGGCGCTGCGCCATCCGGCCGCCGAGGGCTGGCTGGTGACCGAGGCCGTGCGCGGCGAAGGCGGCCGCCTGATGCTCCCCGACGGCGAGCGCTTCATGCACCGTTACGACGCGCGCGGCGAGCTGGCGCCGCGCGACATCGTCGCGCGGGCGATCCACGCCGAGATGGCTGCGCACAAGCTGGAGTTCGTCCTGCTGGACATCAGCCACAAGGGGCCGGACTTCATCCGCAGTCACTTCCCCAACACCTACCAGCACTGTCTTGCGCTCGGCCTCGACATCACGCGCGAGCCCATCCCCGTCTCGCCGGCCGCGCACTACACCTGTGGCGGCGTGGTCACTGGCGGCGCCGGGCAGACCGACGTGGCGGGACTGTATGCCATCGGCGAGACGGCCTGGACTGGCCTGCACGGCGCCAACCGCCTCGCCAGCAACTCGCTGCTGGAAGGCCTGGTATACGGCGAAGCGGCTGCGGCCGCGATCCTCGCCGACGTGCCCCGCGGCACGGCCCTGGAAGACGCGCAGGGGCGGACCGCGCTGCATGCCGTGACCCCGGCGCTCGACGCCAGGGTCGCGCACGAGGCCCGCCAGCTGGGGGCCGGTGTCCGCCGCCTGCTGGCGCGGGAGGTCGGCATCGTGCGCAGCGACAACGGCCTCGCCGCCGCGGCGGCGCGACTGGAGGTCATGCTGTCGCGGGCCGAGGGCCTGTTCCGCACGCACGGCCCCGCCCCGCAACTGCTCGAGCTGCGCAACCTGGCCTGCGTCGGGCTGCTGGTGACGCGCAGCGCGCTGCTGCGCGGCGAGAGCCGCGGTGCGCACTACAACCGCGACCACCCGGACGCCGGTCCGCACGCCATGTCGACCATGCTGCAGTCACGTGCGCCGGCCGTGCTGGTCGACCCCCGCGCCGTCGCCTGAGCCGCTCCTGGCCCCACTTCCGGCCTCTTTTGCGCTAGTCTCGGCGCAAACAAGGCCAGGGGAATCGACATGGGGAAACTGGAAAAAGCCGAGCAAGCCGAGGCACACACCAAGAACGTCGCCGAGCGCATCGGGGATAAGCTGGTGGAGACTTTCGAGCTGCTCGCGCTGTTCATCATCGGCGCGGCGATCGTCTTCTCCGCCGCGGACTTCGTGCTCGACATGGTGGCGGCGCGGCACGCCAGCCTGCACGACATCCTGCTGCTGTTCATCTATCTCGAACTCGGCGCCATGGTGGGGATCTACTTCCGCACCGACGAGCTGCCGGTCGAGTTCCTGCTCTACATCACCATCACCGTCATGACCCGGAAGCTCATCAGCGCGGAGGACCTGAGCGAGTCACGCATCATGGTGACGACCGGCGCCGTGCTGATCCTTGCCGTCGCGGTGCTGCTGCTGCGTTACGGCACGCATCGCTTCCAGAGCAGCGCCCAGGGGCGCAGGCAGGCGGCGCCTGTCGACGTCGAGCGCTGAACCCCGAGCCCTGAACCCTCGACCCTCAGCCCGGGAACCAGCGCAGCAGCAGCAGGTGCGTGGGCACGAAGACCAGCAACAGGAAGCACAGGTAGAGCAACAGCAGGTAAGCGGCCGGCGGCATCCGGTGCTGCACCATGGCCGGTCCGAACACCCAGTTGATGTTCTTCTCCTTGCTGCTCAAGAGCCGGCTGAGGCCGAGTACCAGCGCGCCGCAGGCGGCCGACCAGAGCAGCGATTCAGGCGGGTAGCCGTAGGCGGCCACCAGCCAGACCAGCACCAGCGGCAGCGGCACGTGGAACAGCGACACGGCGCGCAGCCAGCGCGGTATGAAGGGATCGAACATGTACTCGGTCAGGCCGGTGATGCGCCGGCGCAGCACAAGGCGCAAGGCATAGTCGACGTTCCACAGCACCTCGGGCAGAAGCACCATGCAGGCCAGCACCCCCGAGAGCAAGGCGCTCTCCAGCCACATCGCCGGCACCGCCCCGATGAAGGCGATATCCGAGAACCACAGGAAGTTGGCCGGCCCGTGCCGCGGCCAGTAGATGACGATGAACGCCAGCACCAGCACCGTGTAGGCGATCTTGAACCACTCCGGGATATCGAGCATCCGTCCCGCGCCGCTGCCGGCCGCATGGCCGGCAACTAAGCTAACATCCGGGGCTCCGGGGCCCAAGCCGCCGGGCCCATGGCTGGCTATACTGAAGCCGTAACGGGCCGCCATGGATGCATGCCGATGACCGACTTCGTGCGATTCCTTGCCGCATGGGCCTTGCTCCACGAGAGCGCCGACGAGGGCTGGAAGGCCGCCATTGCGCGTGGTCGCGCGCAGTCTCCGGGCGATGCCGAGGCCGGGCCTGATGCCTTCGTCGACGGCCTCGCCGCCCTCGTCGAGAGCGAGAAGGAGCGCCTCAAGCAGGAGCTGGCGCAGCAGGGCGACCAGGGTCACGCCACGCGGGGCGAAGATGCGGCGCTGGCAGCGCAGGTCGATGCCGTGCGGTTCGAGCTCGCCGAGCTGCGCGGTCGCATCGAGTCGCTGCAGGCCTCCATCGACGCCCTGGTGGCGCAGAAGGGGGACTGACCCAGTGGCCTCGCGCGGCCGGACCATCGCAGCGGTCGCCCTCGGGCGCCTGTCGCGGGCCGTCGTCGAAGCACGCCTCGGTCTCGTGCGCGGGCATGCGCGCCGCGCCATCTTCGCCCGCCACGCCCGGCTCGCCTGCGAAGCGCTCGGCCCGGCCTTCATCAAGCTGGGGCAGCTGGCCTCCGTGCGGCCCGATGTGTTCGCGCCCGAGACGGTGTTCGAAATGGAGCAGCTGCAGGACCGCGTGCCGGCAGTGCCGGCTGAGGACATCGAAGCCATCGTCAGGCACGAACTCGGGCGGCCGGTACAAGACCTGTTCGCGGAGTTCCGCGCCGAGCCCGTCGCCACGGCCTCGATCGCGCAGGTCCATCGCGCCGAGCTGGCGCGCGACTATCGCCCGGTGCAGGGCGCGCTGCTGCCGGCCGGCACGCCGCTGGCGGTGAAGGTGGTGCGCCCCGGCGTGGAGGCTTCCATCGAGGCCGACCTTGCAGTCGCCCGACGCTGGGCGGCGCGACTGGAAAAGCTCTCCCGCCTGGCGCGCTGGCGCCCGGCGGCGCTGCTGGAAGAGTTCGAGCACACCCTCGCCAGCGAGCTCGACCTGCGCAACGAGGGCCGCGTGGCGGACCGCTTCGCCCGGGATTTCTCCGACGATGCGCGCGTCGTGGTGCCGCGCGTGGTGTGGCCGCTCACCACGCGCCGGATCCTCGTCACCGAGTTCGTCGAGGGCTGGCGCCTGAACGACCTCGGCGAGGCCGAACGCGCGGGCATCGACGCCCGCGGCCTGGCGGCCCACGGCGCGGAAGTGTTCATGCGCCAGGTGCTGGTGCACGGCCGCTACCACGCCGACCTGCACCCGGCCAACCTCTTCGTCACGCCGGACGGCCGGATCTGCTACCTGGACTTCGGCATCGTGGGGCGCACCACGCCGAGCCAGCGCATCGCCATCGCGCAGGTGCTGGTGGCGACCGTCTACGGCGATGCCGACCGCGCCCTGCGCTACTCGCGCGAGCTGGGGCTTGAGATTCCGCAGCACCAGGAGGCAGCGGTGCGGGCACGGGTCGTCGAGCTGATGCAGCGGACCCTGTCGGCGCCCGGGCGGGCCGACGTGCGCGGTTTCGCGCTCGGCTTCCTCGAGATGCTGGCGGACTTCCGCATCCCGATCCCCTCGGGCTACGGCCTGCTGGTGAAGGCGCTGGTGACGGTCGAGGGCGTGGCGCGCGCCATTTACCCCGACATCGACATCGTCGAGTCCGCGCGCCCCTTCGCCACCCGGCTCATCGCCGCCCAGCTGGCACGACCGGAACGCCTGCGCGAGCGCCTGCCGGCCGCGCTCAGTGCAGCGCTGCGCGAGCTGGCCGCCTGAGCTCGAGCCAGGCGTCGACCTGGTCCTCCAGCAACTCCAGCGGCAAAGCGCCGTTGGCCAGCATGATGTCGTGGAACTCGGCCAGCTTGAAGTCGTCCCCCAGCGCCGCCTGCGCTCGCGCGCGCAGCTCCAGGATCTTGCGCATTCCGATCTTGTACGCCAGCGCCTGCCCCGGCATCACCAGGTAGCGCTCGATCTCGGCGACGACTTCCTTCTCGCCCATGCCGGTGTGCTCGCGCATGTAGTCGATCGCTTCCTCGCGGGTCCAGCGCTTGGCATGCAGGCCGGTGTCCACCACCAGCCTGACGGCGCGAAACATTTCCGCCTGCAGCCGGCCGAGGTTGTCCAGCGGGTCTTCCTGGAAGCCCAGCTCCCACGCGAGCTGCTCCGCATACAGCGCCCAGCCTTCCGTGTAGGCGATGAAAGGGATCATGCGCCGGAAAATCGGCAGGTCGCTGAGCTGCTGGGCGATGGCGAGCTGGAAGTGGTGTCCCGGGATCGCCTCGTGGTACGCCAGGGTGCGCATGCCGAAGCGCGGCGCCTCGTTCACATCGCGCAGGTTGATGTAGAACACCCCGGGCCGCGCGCCGTCGAGCGAGGGTCGCTGGTAGTAGGCGCCCGGGGCGCCGATCTCGCGAAACTCCGGGACCCGCTCGACCTTCACCCCGGTGTCCGGCCGCAGGTTGAAAACCCCGCCCAACCCCGTGTCGATCTCGTCGATGATCGCCTGGTAGTCGGCGATGATCTGCGCACGACCCGCATCGGAATCATCGTACAGCTGCCCGGGCGCCCGCCGCAGCGCCAGCAGCCGCTCACCGATGCTGCCTTCGGTGTAGCCCTGCGCGCGCAGGATGGCGTCCATCTCCGCGCCGATGCGCGCCACCTCGGCGAGGCCGTAGGCATGGATCTCGGCCGCGTCAAGGTCGGTGGTGGTCATCATGCGGATGCGGTACTGGTAGAACGCGTCGCCGTCCGGCAGCGCCCACACGCCGTGGTTGCCCTGTGTCCGCGGCAGCACCTCGTCGTAGTAGGCAATCAGGCGGCCGTAGGCGGGATAGACCGTGTCGCGGATCTGCGCTGCGGCTTGCGCCAGCAGGGAATCCCGCTCCGCGGCCGCAAGTTCGGCGCGCTCGACCAGCGTTGCCAGGTGCCCTTCCAGCGCGGTGTAGAGAATGTTCTCGCGTGGCTCGGTGCCGACGAAGCCGCGCATCTCGTCGAGCACTTTCTCCACCACGAAGGTCGGCGGCACGACGCCCTCGGCCTCGCGGCGCTGCACGCCCTCCAGCGCCTGGTCGAGACGGCGCCCGAACTGCGAGAGCCGGGCGATGTAGTGCTCGGCGCCCTTGCGGTCGGGCACGCGGTGGGTGGTCGCCATGAAGCTCGGCAGGCCGTTCTGCACTCCGAACATCTGGTTCAGCGGGTAGTCGTGGTGGCGCCAGCGCTCGCCCTCGACGGCCATCTCCAGGAAGCGTTCCATGGCGTCGTAGCTGAGCTGCTGCTGGAGTTCGAGGCTGTCGCGGTCGTAGCTGCGCAGCGTGGCGAGATTTTCCCGGGCACGCTCCATGAGCCTGAGCTCGCGCTCCTCGGAGCCGTCGCTGAGCTTCGCGTTGTGGCCGCGCAGCCCGATGCCGTCGAGCATGCCGAGGCTGCTCAGCAGCTGCGGGTCGTCGAGGGCGAACTCGAGCATGACGCGGTCGAAGAACCAGTCGATCTGCAGCGGCTTGAACCAGATGGTGTGCCCGACCAGCACGGCGCCAGCCGCCACCAGCACAGCCAGCCCGCCACCGAGCCACTTGAAAACGCGCTTCATGCTCCACCCCCAGGACGGCACAAGCGGCACATGTTGCGTGACCGGCGCTTCTGGTTCAATGTCGGGCCGCGCCGGGCGCCGCCGGCGGCAAGGAGCAACGTATGAAGATCCTGGTGGCATTGATCATCGCCACGCTGGTCTGGCTGGCCTTCTCACCCGTGCCGATCGAGCCCGTGGCCTGGGAACCACCACCCGCGCCGGCGCTCGAGGGACCATATGCGCCGAACGACCGCCTCGCAGAGGTGCGGCGCGTGGGCCGTGGCGTCGGCGCCGGGCCCGAGGACGTTGCCGTGACCGCGAACGGCACCGTCTACGTCGGCTACGAGGACGGTCGTATCGTCCGCTTCGTCCCCGGCCAGGGCGCACCCCGGCTGTTCGCCCAGACGGGCGGGCGGCCGCTCGGACTGGAGTTCGACGGCGAGGGCCGCCTGGTCGTCTGCGACGGCTACCAGGGGCTGTTGCGAATCAAGTCCGACGGGACCATCGAGGTGCTCGCCACCGAGGCCGACGGACTGCCCTTCGGCTTCACCAACGACCTGGATATCGCCGCCGACGGCACGATCTATTTCACCGACGCCTCGTGGAAGTTCGGCCCCGCCATGAAGGCGCGCGACGACATCCTCGAGCACGGCGGCAATGGGCGCCTGATGAAGTACGACCCGGCGACGGGCCGGGTCACGGTGCTGCTGGACGGCCTGCAGTTCGCCAACGGGGTGGCGCTGGCGCCGGACGGGCGCTCGGTGCTGGTGGCGCAGACCGGCAGCTACAACGTGTTGCGCTACTGGCTGGCCGGCGACCGCGCCGGCACGCACGAGGTGTTCTTCGACAACCTGCCCGGCATCCCGGACGGCCTCTCCAGCAATGGGCGCGACACTTACTGGCTGGCGCTGTTCACGGTACGCAATCCCGCCCTCGACGCGCTTGCCGGTTCACCCTGGCTGCGGAAACTCGTCTACCGCCTGCCACAGTTCCTGCAGCCCCAGCCGGCGCCACACGCCTTCGTGCTCGGCCTGTCGCTGGACGGCGAGGTGCTGCATAACCTGCAGCACGACAGCCCGGGCAGCTTCGCCCCGGTGACCAGCGTGACGGAAGCCGGCGGCCGCCTCTACCTCGGCAGCCTCACGCAGGACGCCTTCGGCGTCTACAAGTTGCCGGCCCCCTGAAAGCGCCTTTGATCGTCAGCCGCCGAAGAGGCCCGCGAACACGCCCTGGCGCCACAACACCAGCAGCAGCACGACCAGCGCGACGAGTAACAGCCAGGTCTTCCACGGCCGCTTCCGGTCGGCGAAGGGATCATGCAGGGATCGCTTCGACCCCGCAGGCAGCTCCGCCAGGCCGGTCAGGGACTCGCCGAAAGGCAGGTTGATCCTTGCCCGAGCGTTCACCGCCCAGCCATTGGCGTCCAGCAGCGGACCGAGGTTGCGCCGCCTGAGCGTGAGCCAGGCCAGCAGCATGGACGGCCCCGAGATGATCGCCACCATCGCGACCAGGACCAGCGGCAGCTGCCACCATGCCAGGCTGAACAGGCCGGCAATGGCGGCCGCGAGGGCGGTGCCGATGGCGCCCACGGCGAGGCCGATGGCGGCGAAAATACCCGCGAACTTGGCGATGTCGAAAGGCGGCGCAGCGGCCTGCCCGCCCTCGGCCTTGACGGCGGCACCGGCGACATTGGCCGCCGCCTTGTTTTCCATGTCCTTGTCGCGCGAGGCGGCGAACTTGCGCAGCTGGTTCTCGATCATCGCGCCGACGCGCCGGTAGGGCGACCAGAAGGCCTGGCGAATGCTGACCGGTTGCTCGACGACCTTCACCACGGTCGCCTTCCAGTCGACCCCCTCGCGATCGCAGAACATGCCGTTGCGCCCCGGCACCATGAGCTCGTCGACCTCGCCGCCGGTCAGCGCCGCGACGATCTCGATGGGGCCGGCGCCGGCACGCACGCAGCTGCAATAGACGAGGTAGCAGCCGCTGAACGGCGCCAGGCTGGCGTGCTTGGCCATGTCGGAGACACGCATGACGAGTTCGCAGCTGCGCTGGTCGAGGTACAGCGTGCCGGCCTGGAAGATGGCCTTCTTTTCGCCGCCGTAGAACTCGCTCAACGTGACGAAATTACGCAGCAGCGTGACCAGGTCGCGCTGGTAACGCACCAGCCGTTCTACGGCATCAATGTTCGCTGCGGACGCCTCCGCCCTGAGATCGCGCTCGATCAGCGCAGCAAGGCGCGTGCGGGTGTCGTCGGCCACGATCGTCTCGAGCTGCGCCAGCTCGATGTCGTGCACGGCCGTAGCGGGCCGGTCCGCCATCCAGGCGCGGTAGGCGTCGAACCTGGCGGACAGCTCAAGCCACGCCTCCAGGGTCAGCGTCTCGCGCGCGCCGAGCAGCGGTTGCACGACCTCGTCGTGCAACTGGGCGAGGTGTTCCGCCCACGCCGGGTTCATGCCCTCGGCCAGCGGCAGGGGCTTGTCGGCAACGATTTCCGCCAGCGGCAGCGCCGCGACCTCGGCATCGCCGACACCGATCACGCGCTCCCCGAGCATGCCGTAGACGGCCACCGGCGCGTTCAGGCCCTCTGCGGCACGCGGGTCGAAGGCCGCGAGGCGACAGCGGGCGAAGTAGTCATCGACCTTGGCGCGCACTGCCTCGAAGGCCTCTGCCGCCCCGGCCGTGGCATCGCCCAGCGGCAGGATGAGTTCGGCGGACTCGGCAGCCCGGTGGCGCCATGCCAGCACCGCCTCGGCCTCAGTGAAGAATGCTTCCAGGGTCTCGGCCGTGATGCCCGGTTCGCCGCTGCGATCCGGCACGCCGCCCTGGGTAGCGATGATGTCCCCGATGACCTGCGCCAGCCCCTCGTCGCCCGCAACGCCGGCAGGCACCACGCCGTCGCCGTTGACATGCTCGGGGGAGAACATCTTCGTCATGTCGGCGAAGTCCGGCACCGACAGCGCGCCGACGTCCGATTTGCCCAGGTAGCCGAGGATTTGCGTCGCCGCGGCCTTGAGGACGGCGCCCTCTTCATGACTGTCGTCGATGGCCTCGACCGGGAGCGCGCCGTCGCCGAACAGCGCCTGCGGGTCCTTCACCATGCGGCAGGCCCAGTCCACCGCGGCCACGATCTCGGGCACGCGAATCTGGCCGTCACCGTCGGTATCGAGCAGCGCCAGGGTGCGGGCGTCGAATTCCAGGCCGGTGGTGGGGCAGCTCAGCGCGGTCCAGAGCTTGGGGTCGAGCTCGGACAGGTGGCGCAGGTCCTCGCCCGTCTCGATCGCGACCTGGTCGAAACCGCCGCAACGGAAGAAGCGCCAGGCGTGCGTGCTGCCGGCATCGGTGTTGTTATTCGCCATCAATTACTCCCTGATGAAATCGAGCAGGTGCAACGACACGGTGATCACATGCAGCACCAAGAGCGCAATCATGCCCTGCGCCGCGAGGATGTGGTAGCCGCGCCAGGCCACCGCCTCGGGCGTGCCGGCCAGCGCCAGCCAGGCCACGCCGGTGAGCCCGGCCGCGAGCATGGCGAGCAGCAACAGGCCCTCGATGAGCGCGAACAGGCCGCCGCCCTCGGCGGTCGGCAACTCGCCGCGGAACAGGCCGCGCAGTTCCCGCGTCACTGGCGCCATGCGCCCCGAGAGCCAGGGGAGATAAACACGCCAGCCGCCGCCGCGAAAACAGGCGACGAGGTAGGTCAGCGCCAGCACGGTCGCCAGCAGGCCGAGGCCGAGGTGGGCGTAGTCGAGCCAGCCGGCGTTGCGCGGGATGCGGCGCAGCATGTGCACCCAGGGGCTGGTCAGCGCCAGCCAGGCCGCCAGCAGCGCGAGCCATAGATGCTGGCGCCGGCTGCCCTGCCCGCCCGCCGTGCTCATTGGCTCAGCGCGCCGCCGCGCCCGCCAGGTCGGCGAAGCGCTCGGCGAATCGCTCCACCTCTTCCCAGTTGGTGTATTCGGCCTTGGTCTGCGGGTCGGTCGGCCCCTTGGTCAGCCACATGATGAAGCGGATGACGTTGCGGTCGAAGGCGCTGTAGCGCTGGTAGTCGAGATCCCCGCCGAACACGCCCAGCAGCTTCGGCTGCCACGGACTCTTGGCGACGAAGGCCTTGGTGTAGGGGTTGGTCTCGGGCGTGTTCTTGTGCGGCTTGCGCGCCACCAGGTTGACCGAGAAGAAGGCGCTGGGCTTCGCCTCCAGCGCAGCCTTGTGGCGCGCGATGAACTCCATCACCGCCGGGTTGTGCTTGCCGTTGCGGATGGCCGCGCCGATCAGCACGGCGTCGTAAGCGGCCGGGTCCGCGGCCTCCGCCACGGGCAGCAGCTCCACGTCCAGGCCGCGCGCCTCGAGCGTGGCCTTGATGCGGTCGCTGATGCGGCGGGTGTGGCCGTAGACGCCGGAATAGAGCTGGAGAATCCTGGGCATCGCTGTCCATCCTGGGGCGTGACTGGCGCCAATTCTAGCGGATCGGCCCGCCCTGCTCGCCCGTATGTTCCACGACCGCCGCTCAGGCGGCGGCGCGACCCAGCATGCCTTCCGCGGACTCCACGCCCGCTGCGGCGTTCACGCCCTCGACGCCCGCCAGCGCCGTACCGAGCGCGCGCAGGCACAGGCGCACGTTGTCCGGCCGCGCGGCGTAGCCCATCAGGCCGATGCGCCAGGCCTTGCCCGCGAGCGCGCCGAGACCGCCGCCGATCTCCAAGTCGAACTCGGCCAGCAGCCGCTGGCGTACGGCCGCCTCGTCCACGCCGACGGGCACGCGCACGGCGTTGAGCTGCGGCAGCCGCCAGGGCGCCGCGACGATCAACTCCAGCCCCATGGCCTCGATGCCAGCAGCAAGGGCCTCGTGCATGCGCCGGTGGCGCGCCCAGCTCGCCTCCAGGCCCTCCTCCGCCAGCATCACCAGCGATTCGTGCAGGCCGTAGAGCGCGTTGATCGGCGCGGTGTGATGGTAGGCGCGCTTCGGCGTGGCGTCGCCACCGCCCCAGTAGCCCATCACCAGGTTGAGGTCGAGGAACCAGCTCTGCACCTTGTGCGTGCGGCTGCGGATGCGCTCTACCGCGCGTGGCGAAAAGCTCACGGGCGAGAGGCCCGGGGTACAGGACAGGCACTTCTGCGAGCCCGAGTACACGGCGTCCACGCCCCAGGCGTCGATCTCCACCGGGATGCCGCCCAGGGACGTCACGGCATCCATGATCACCAGGCAGCCGTATTCGTGCGCCAGGCGGCACAGCGTCTCGGCGTCCGAGCGCGCGCCGGTCGAGGTCTCGGCATGCACAAAGGCCAGCACGCTCGCCTCCGGGTGCGCCTTCAGCGCCAGTTCAACCTTGTCGACGTCCACGGGGTGGCCCCACGGGTCCTCGACCATGACGGCGGTGGCGCCGCAGCGCTCCACGTTCTCTTTCATGCGCCCGCCGAACACGCCGTTGATGCACACGATCACGGTGTCGCCCGGCTCCACCAGGTTGACGAAGGCCGCCTCCATGCCGGCCGAGCCCGGCCCGGAGACGGGAATGGTCAGCGGGTTGGTGGTACGGAAGGCGTACTGCAGGAGCTGCTTGAGCTCGTCCATCATCGCCACGAACTGCGGGTCGAGGTGCCCGATGGTCGGCCGCCCCAGCGCCTCGAGGACGCGCGGGTGGACGTCGGAGGGACCCGGCCCCATCAGGGTCCGGTGCGGCGGCTGGAAGGTCTTGAACTGCATCCTGCTCAGGCTCCATCGATCGAGTAATGCGGGCAGTATAATGCCGCCCATGAATACCTACCGCCACGCCGCCGTGCTGTTCGCGGCCACCACCCTCCTCGCCCTGCCCGCCACGGCCGACGATGCCGCGCTGCGCACCGCCATGGAGCCCGTCAACACCCGCGGCACCGAGGTCTTCACCTGGGACCTGGAGCAGAAGAAGAGCGGCTTTCGCGCCATGGAGGCGCTGTTCCCGGCCCGCGTCGTGAGCCGCGGCGCGACGCCCGCGCCACTGCCGGCCGGCGCACCGTTGGCAGCCTTCGAAGCCGGCGGTGCGCAGGCCGATCGGCTGGCCGGCTTCATCGCCGACGAATACGTCGCCGGACTGATCGTGGTCCACGACGGCACGGTGCGCCTGGAGCGCTACGGCCTCGGCCAGTCGCCCGACGATCGCTGGACGTCGTTCTCGGTGGCCAAGAGCATCACTTCGACCCTGGTCGGAGCCGCCATCCGCGACGGTCACATCGAGAGCCTGGACACGGAGATCACGCGCTACATCGACGAACTGGAGGGCACGGCCTACGACGGCGTGACCGTGCGCCAGCTGCTCACCATGACCTCGGGCGTGGCCTTCAACGAGGACTACGCCGATCCGGACTCCGACATCCGCCGCCTGTACCGCGAGCCGCCGGCGCCCGGCATCGACGCCTCGGTCGGCTTCATGCGCCACCAGCCGCGCGAGTTCGCCCCCGGCACGCAATGGCGCTACAAGACGCCGGAGACCAACCTCGCCGGCCTGCTCGTGATGAAGGCGACCGGCAAGCCGCTGGCCGAGTACCTGGCGGAAAAGATCTGGCAGCCCTACGGCATGGCGCGGGACGCGACCTGGCTGGTGGACCACGTCGGCAACGAGCAGGGCGGCTGCTGCCTGCAGGCAACGCTGCGCGACTATGCCCGCTTCGGCCAGTTCATCCTCGACGGTGCCCGTATCGACGGCGCGTCCATCCTGCCCGATGGCTGGCTGGACGCGGCGACCAGCACCCAGGCCGACACCGGTGTCCCCGGCGGCTACGGCTACCAGTGGTGGCCGCTGGGCGACGGCACTTTCCAGGCGCGCGGCATCTTCGGCCAGTTCATCCATGTCGATCCTGCTCGCCGCCTCGTGATCGCGATCTCGGCTGCATGGCCGGGACCGCGTGAACAGGAACGCCGCGCCGCGCAGGTACAGCTGGCGTACGAGATCGCCGCCGCCATCGACGCCGAATCCGGCACCTAGGCATGGCCGGCGCCAGCCTGCTCGCGCTGCTGGACGACATCGCCACGGTCCTCGACGACGTGGCGGTGCTGAGCAAGGTCGCGACCAAGAAAACTGCCGGCGTGCTGGGCGACGACCTGGCGCTGAACGCGCAGCAGCTGACCGGGATCCGCGCTGCGCGCGAGCTGCCCGTGGTGTGGGCCGTGGCCAAGGGCTCGCTGCTGAACAAGGCGATCCTCGTGCCCGCCGCGCTGGCGATCAGTGCAGTGGCGCCCTGGGCCGTGACGCCGCTGCTGATGCTCGGCGGGCTGTTCCTCTGCTACGAGGGCTTCGAGAAGGTGGCGCACAAGTTCCTGCACCGGCCGTCGGAGGACCAGGCCGAGCGTGAAGTGCTGGTGCGCGCCCTGGCCGATCCAAACATTGATCTCGTGGCGCTGGAGCGACAGAAGATCAAGGGCGCCATCCGCACCGACTTCATTCTCTCGGCCGAGATCATCGTGATCTCGCTCGGCATCGTCGCCGACGCCGCCTTCGGCACGCGCGTCGCCGTGATGGTGACCATCGCGCTGTTGATGACGGTCGGCGTCTACGGCCTGGTGGCGGCGATCGTGAAGCTGGACGACGTCGGCCTGTACCTGTCGCGCAAGGAAGGCTCGAGGGTCGCGACAGCGGCGGGGCACGGCATCATTCGCCTGGCGCCGTGGTTGATGAAGGGCCTGTCCATCGCCGGTACCGCCGCCATGTTCCTCGTCGGCGGCGGCATCATCGTGCACGGCATCGGGCCGCTGGCGCAGTGGGCGCACGTCATGGCCAACGTCCTCGGCGGCGCAGGGTTCCTGGCGCCGGCGCTGTTCAACGCGGTGGTGGGTATTACGGCCGGGGCGGTGGTACTGCTGGTGGTGACTGCCGTCCGACGACTGCGCGCGCCTCATGCCGATGCCTAGCCTTTCGGCTACCGAGACGGTCAACCTCGCTTGAAGCGCCCGGCCAGCCGCATGGCGGAACGAGAAAGCGTGCGGGCCAGCCAAGAGAACGTCGCGAAGACGGCGGCAAAAAACATCGGCAGGATGCCGCCGAAAGTGAACATCATCCCGAGCACGAACCCAAGGATGTACTCACCGCGATAGATCGGCAGCACCACACCGATCGCGAAGGGCGCGAGAACCAGGTAACGCTCGACACCGAAGGCGAAAGCGAACGACAGGGCAAAGATGCCGCCGTAGACCAGCGCGCCGCAAAATGCCGGCAGCGCGCGGCGGATGTTCGCGGGGATCAAGCCGTCGCCAAGCTCGTTGTGGGTTCCCCGACCCAGGACTCGGCCGGCCACGAACCACGCCAGCGCCGGCACCAGGACCAGGCCCCACCAATTCGAGATCGACGGCATGTCGGCACGGGCAAGGAAATGGTGGCTGACGACGCCGCCGCGCATCAACTCCCAACCGAGATGAAGTACAACCAGCGCGAAGACGCCTGATGTGACAGCCAACTGTGCCTGTTGGAATTTCGCTGTCGACAATGCAGGAGGCCTTCAGTCAATCACCCAGGCACCCGAGTCTACGCTGAAGTAATGCCGCGGGACGAGCGGAGCCCCGTCCCGCGGCATCTTCTGTTACAAGGCCTAAATCTCGAAGCGGAAGCCGGCGTAGAACATACGTTCGGCCGCGGGCTCGATGCCGTCGCTGCGGACGCGGCTGTAATAGTCCTCGTCAAGCAGGTTGTTGATGCCGCCGTACAGTGTCCACGACCTGTTCAGGCGGTACTCGCCGGTCAGGTCCAGGACCTCGTAGGCCGGCACCACGGCGTCGATCTGGGCGTCGCCCGTGCCTCGCGGCAGGTTGGAATCCTGCCAGTACTGCTCATCCACCAGGGTCGCGGTCAGCGTGAGCTTCAGGCGGTCGTTGTAGTACATCAGGCCCGTCCGGAACAGGTACTCAGGCGCAAAGGCCGGCGTATTGCCCACCAGGTCGGGGGTCACGCTGCGGGTGATCTCGGCATCCAGCAGCGAGCCGTTGATGAAGCCGACCAGGTGGCTGGGTGAGTTGCCGAGAGCGAAGAAATCGTACTCGGCGCTGAACTCCAGGCCCTGGTGGCGGGAATCGCCGCTGTTGACCCGCAGCACGTCGCTGACGTTGACCTGGATCTGCTCGATCTTGTCTTCGAACTCGATGCGGAACACGCTGACGTCCAGCACCAGGCCGGTGACCGGGCTGGTGCGCAGGCCGAGCTCGTAGTTCATGGCGGTGGAAATATCAGGCCCGTTTTCCGCCGCCAGCTCGGAACTCGGGTTGGCCAGGTCGTCGAAGCGCTGCGGCCGGTAGGACTCCGAAATGTTCGCGTACAGCTCCGTGACGTCGCCCAGACGGTACATGCCGCCGAGGCCGAACAGGAACTCGTTCTCCGTCTTGTCCACGTCGATCGGATCGCGCGACAGGCTGGGCTGTTTCACGTTCTCGAACAGGTCGTAGTTGACGCGCTCGAAGCGCATCGCCGGCGCCAGGCTCAGGTTGCCGAAGCGGAACAGGTTCTCGAGGAACACGGCGTTGTACGTGATCACCCGGTCCTGGTCGTACAACAGGTCCTCGGCAAGCTGCGCATTCGAGCGGATGTCCGAGCTGACGTGCCGGGTACGCGGGCTGTCCGTGCGATAGGCCGTCGTGCCGACCGTCAGGACATGGTCCTCACCCCAGCCGCGCGCGTAGCGCAGGTCAAGGCCGAGGGTCTTGAATTCCTGCTGGTCGATGTTGGTCGTGGCGGGCTCGTCGGCGGGATCGATGAAGGCGGACGAGCGCCGGCTGAAGCGGTCCTGGTAGGAATGCCAGAGCCGGCCATTCAGCGTCGCATCCTCGCTGAGCTTATGGTCGTAGCTGAGGGTGGCCATGAGCCGGTCGATTTCCACCCGGTTGAACGGCGTCTTGGTCAGGTCGCGGTTGGTCGCGAATTCCGCCGAAGTCAGCCGCCCTGCCTCGCCCGAGTCCGACTGGTAGAGATCGAGATCGAAGCCGATGCGAACGTCCTCGATGCCTTCGTAGGAGACGCCGAAGTACCCGGCATCGACGTCGTAGTCCTCATTCAGGCGCGGCCCGTCGGCCTGGCGATGATCGTAGCTCGCCAAAAGTCCCCAGGTGCCGTCGCCCCAGTTCGCCTGGTTGAACGTGCTGTAGAAGCCGTCGGTGCCGAAGCCGTGCTCGGTGGACGCTCCGAACTCGGCCTGCGCGTCGGCGCGGAAAGTCACGAAGTTGATGGTCGGACCGATCTGCGGCCCGTACAGCAGGCCGGAACCGCCGCGCACGAACTCCACCCGCTCGATGCGCTGTGCCGGCGGCAGGTAGTAGATCGTCGGGTAACCGAAGAGATCCGCCGCCAGGGGCACGGAATTCTGGAAGAAGGCCACGAACTCCGACTCGTGCGGATTGCCCAGGCCACGATAGTTCACGTTGAAGATGCTGGGGATTTTCTGCTCCGACACGAACAGGCCCGGCAAGCGCGCGAACATCAGGCGCAGGTTGGGCTCGACGAAGGTCGGCTGCGTTTCCAGGTCGATTGCCGTGGTCTTTTTCCCCGCAAAGACCATGCCCTCCTCGACGGACGGCAGGTTGTCCGGCAGCAGGGGATCCATGCGCTGGCTGCCCGACACTTCGAGCGGTGCAAGGTCCGCGGCGCGTTCCTTGTTGTTTTCATCGGCGAGCACTGCAGGCGAGCACAGCACCAGCGCCAGGCCGGCGGCGAGAGATTTGTTCGAGAGCATGGGATGGGTCCCCTTTGCGAATGACGCGCGAATACTAATGATTCGTATTTCGTCTTGCAATAGGGAAAACCACTACTCCCGGTTCAGGGCGGCAGAGCGTCAATGGGCAAGCTCGCCCCCACTTCGCCGCGCTCCCCCCGGCAGCTGCAGGTCCGCTCGGGCGCCGATCCACAAGCTGGAGAACAACAGCGTGTAGATGTGGCGCTTTTTCATCGCACACGAGAACAGGTCGAGACTACAGTTCTCGCTCAAGTCGCTGCACCGTCCGCACGCTGACATCCATCGGTTCGGCGAACTGATCCTGCGACCCGTGGCACGGCAACTCGCGAGCCGCCGGCGCGGGGAGAAATTACCAGCGATGCCCTGCCGCCAGTTCGAAGAATCCCGCCTCTCCAACCGCACGGTTCACCGTTGCGCCCGTGTCATCTTCGAGCCGGTGGCGGCGCTCGAACTCGAGCCCGGCTCGCGTGGTGAGGAAGAGCCCGCCCGAGGATTCCCAGCGCAGCGTCGCACCAGCCCGCCACGCCCGCACCTCGTAGTCGAAGGCGGCTTCGTCGCGTTCGTCGCTGACCACGTGCCAGCGGGCCCCGGCAGGCGCCACCTCCCCGCCCACGGCGAAGCCGCGGCCCACCTCGAGCATGGCCCGCGTCACCGGCCAGCCGAGTTCCATCCGCATGCCGTGGTGCTCTCGCAGCAGCGCGAATAGCGGGTAGGCCTGCTCAGCGCCGAAGGCGTCGTCGTAAGCGATGCCCGCGCGCCAGCCCCAGCGCGCGCCCTGGGGCTCACGCTGGCGCAGCACCCGACCGTGCCACATGAAGTCATCCGAACTGCCGCGCGACCAGAGCTCCTTGAAGACGTTGGACGAGGTCGCCACGACCGGCCTGAACTCGGCCTCCCAGGCCGTCGGCGCCAAGCCGCGCCAGGTGAGCGGGACCTCCACCCGGTGCAGGTCGCGGTTGCGGGTCGGCAGTCCGGAATACTCGTAGCGCTGGTAGGCGTAGTCCAGCGCCCAGCGGAACTGGCCCTCGCCCGCCGGGATCGCCGGGCCGCGGACCGCAAGACGGTTCTCGCTGCCGCTCAGGCGCGCGTCGCCGAAGTCCGCAGTGGCGAGCGCGCCACGGGTGAACTCGAACTCAAGCGTCGCGCCGGGGGCGCCAAGCGCCAGCCCAGGCGCGGCCACTGCGAGCAGCAACCCGGCTAGATGCGGCCCCACACGCTGACCTCGGCGAGGCTGTTCACGCAGCCGCTCCATAACGCGACTTCAACTGGGATCCTTGGACGGCGCGGGGGTCAGGAGGTTCTCCCCGGGCGTCCAGGATTTGCGCGCCTGCTCCTTGATGTCCCCGGCCTCGCTCTGCAGGCCCGCTTCGGCTCGGGTCGCAACGGTTTCGGGCTCGGCGCTCGGCTTCGCCGCGGCTGCGACTGCCGCCTCGGCAGGCCCCTCGCTTTCGATCATGCGCACCGGCACCCCGTAAGGGAAGGTGACCTCGCGCGCCTCGTCCGGGAGGGAGATTCCCTCGTCCTGGAAGGCCCGCTTGACCAGCCGAATGACGGACGACTTCACTTTCGCCCAGCTGTGCCGGGTGCCATCGAGCCAGAAATAAACCCGCAGGTTGACGGTGGACGATCCAAGGTTCTCTACGAGCACCAGGGGCTCCGGCTCAGCCAGGACGACCGGGTGCTCAGCGAGCACTTTCAGGACGATGTCCTGGGCATGGGAGATGGAATCTTCGTAGCCGATCCCGACGATGAAGTCCTCGCGGCGATTGGGATTGCTCGTGAAGTTGCGGATGGTGCTCTTGAAGACGGTCGCATTGGGCACTTGCACCTGGTTACCGTCGAGTGTCAGCAGGACAGTGGTGCGCGAAGTCAGTCGCTGGACGTAACCCGTGACAGCAGCCACCTCGACCAGGTCGCCCTCCCGAAACGGTTGCTGCAGGCTGAGAAACAAGCTGGCGAGAAAATTCTCGGTGATGTCGCGGAAAGCGATGCCCAGCGCCAGGCCGATCAGGCCCGTGCCGCCCACCACCGTGAACGCGAGCTGCGTGAGGCCGGCGATGCGCAGCACCAGGTAGACGCCGAAAAGCATCACGAGTATGCCGCCGCCCCGGGCGAGGACTTCGCGCAGCAGCGGGCTGAGAGCGCGCGCTTGCAGCCGGCGACGCAGGAGATACACGGTCAAGCGGGCCAGGATCCAGGAAATCGCGGTGACGACCACGGCCACCACGATCAGCGGCAGCATGCGCACGAAGTTGCGCGCCAAATCGTTCAACACCTGGAAGGCTGGATCGAAGTTCCAAACCGCGCCCGGGGTCACCTCGACCTGGTTGACGACGGCGACCACGCCCTCGGTGTTTTTCGCCAGGTCTCCGGCCCATTGCCTGGCGTCATCGCTCTGTGTCGTGCCTTGCAGGAAAACGATGCCGTCCTGGACGCTGACCTCGGGCGCGCCGAACCAGCCGGTCGTCGCGAGAATGTCCGTTATTCGTTGCCTGATCTCGTCATCCCTGGCGACGGGTTGGATCTCGACTTTGCCCGGGGACTCCGGATTGCCTTCAAGTGCTTTGGCCGGTACCGGCTGTTCCGCTCCAGGGCCGGGCTGTTGGGCCGCAACCGAGGTGAACGCAAAGAGGGCAACGCACAGGACTGCGGCCCAGGTCAGTCGGGCCGGTCGCCACCAGGCCACACATCTGTCGTCCATTAGCGCTTGTCCGTCCGCCCGCGAGGTTGATGACCGTACCGAGTCGATACTACATCTTAGGCCATGCCCGCACCGGGACGCAGCCGGCCCTGCACCGCGCGGGCGAAACGCCCCGCCGCCTCCGGGTCGTGAGCGAGGAACATCAGCGGCTCGAAGACCTCGAGCTCCATGAGCAGAAACTGCCCGTCCTTCACCACACCGTCGACGCGCGCATAGACCGGCAGCGACGGCGCCGCCAGGGCACAGGCGCGTGCCTGCTCCACCAGCGCCGGCTCGACCTCGATGCGCTCGGTGGTGCCGCCGAAGCGGAATTGCACCCGGTAGTCGCCCGGCTTCGGCCGCTTGCGAACGGCGTGGCTGAATATGCCGTCGAAGAACAGCAGCGACAACTCGCCGTCCAGAATCTCTGGCAGGAAAGGCTGCACCATCAGCCCCCGGTCGGCGAGCGTCTCGTCGATCTCTTGCTGGTAAGCTGTCGCGTCATCGACACGGAAGCGATGCGTGCGATAGGCGCCGCCCGAGACGGTCGGCTTCACCACGATCTCGTCCCAGCCGCGCGACTGGGCCACCACCGCGACATCGGCCTGCTCGCCGCGGCCGATGAAGATGGTCGGCACCAGTGGCACGCCACACGCCTCAAGGTCCAGCAGGTAGTTCTTGTCGTAGTTCCAGTCGAGGATGTCGCCGGCGTTACACATCAGCACCCTGCTGGCGATGCGCGCATCGAGCCACGCGCGAAACTCCGCCGCGCGCTCGAAGTAGTCCCACGGCGTACGGATTACCAGCGCGTCGAAGGCCGTCCAGTCGATGGCCGGGTCGTCCCAGATCGCCGGCACCGGGTTGATGCCGAGCTCTTCGAGTGCCCGGGCGAGCAGGAGGTCGTCTTCGAAGAGACTGGGATAGGCGGTACAGGTGACCAGGGCGACGCGTGGCGGGGTCGTGTTCATGAGCAAGTCAGTGCGCGGAAAAACGAACAGGAAGTCTCTGCGCGGCACCTTGCCGCCATGGAAACCCACGAGAAAATGCTCAGGCGAGCCTGGTCCTTCTTGGTCTTGATGAGAATCTCGATTTCCTTGCCTTCAATCACTTCCTGCTCCTCCTGCGCCCATCGCCGCGTGGAGTCATTTCATGCAGTCGATCCAGTCGAGCGCCATGTGGATCAGCAGGCCGAGACCAACCAGGAGCAGTACGCGCGCGGCGGGACGCAAACTATTACTTTCGCTCTCGCGCCCCACAAATAGCGGAAGAACGAACAGAGCGGCGTAGATCACAATCGCGGGGGTGGTGTGCAGTGGGTGAAAGCCAATGGAGCACCGGTTCGGATCGTATATCGGGTCAGCCAGCAAGTGGTCGACATCCACGAACATGGTCGCAATCATGATCAACGTCGCGTTGCGCCAGCGGCTGCGGAAGAACGCGAGCGCGACCAGCAGCGGGACAATGAAATGCAGGGTGATATGGATCATTTATGAGCCTGGGGCGGCGAAGGCGGCATAACCAAAACAGGTGTAATAACTGCGGCAACCGCATACGGCGAACCCGCCGGACAACGACTACTCAATACGCCTAACGCCATAAATTCCTACACCATGGCAATCGGTCTGCCACAGAGATTCGCAAGCTGGTTTTCCGGCAATCTACGGTCCGCAAATCACGCACCATCAACGTTTCCGCGGAGACGCGACGTGCTCCCAAGCCCCAGGGGGCCTGGGGGCCGGCCCTACTTCCCGCGCTTCTTCGGCAGGTAAAGATCCGTCAGCGTCCCCTCGAACGCCTCGGCCGCCATGGCGACGGTCTCGGACAGCGTCGGATGCGGATGGACGGTGAGGCCGATGTCCGCGGCGTCGCAGCCCATCTCGATGGCGAGCCCGACTTCGGAGATGAGGTCGCCGGCGTTGGTGCCGACGATGCCGGCGCCGAGCACGCGGCCGCTCTTGGGGTCGAACAGCAGCTTGGTGATGCCCTCGTCGCGGCCGATGGCCAGCGAGCGGCCTGAGGCGGCCCAGGGGAACACGCCCTTCTCGTAGGCGACGCCTTCAACCTTGGCCTGGCCCTCGGTGAGGCCGACCCATGCGACCTCGGGATCGGTGTAGGCGACCGACGGGATCACGCGCGCATCGAAGGCGCTCTTCTCGCCCGAAGCCACTTCCGCGGCGACCTTGCCCTCGTGCGTCGCCTTGTGGGCCAGCATGGGCTGGCCGACGATGTCGCCGATGGCGAAGATGTGCTGCACGTTCGTACGCTGCTGGCGATCGACGGGGATGAAGCCGCGCTCGACCTTGACGCCCGCAGCCGCCGCATCGATCGCCTCGCCGTTCGGCTTGCGCCCCACCGCGACCAGCACGCGGTCGTAGGTCTGCGGCTTGTCGGGGGCGTTCTTACCCTCGAAGCTCACCTTGATGCCGCTCTTGAGCGCCTTGATCTCGGTGACCTTGGTGCCGGTCATGATTGCGGCATAGCGCGCCTTGATGCGCTTCTCCAGCGGCCGCACCAGGTCGCGATCACAGCCCGGCATCAGCGTGTCAGTGAGTTCCACCACGCTGACCTTCACGCCAAGCGCGTCGTACACGCAGGCCATCTCGAGGCCGATGATGCCACCGCCGATGACGAGCATGGTCTTCGGCAGATCTTCCAGCGCCAGCGCGCCGGTGGAATCCATCACACGGGGATCGTCCGGCATGCCGGGCAGCGCCACCGACTCGGAGCCGGCGGCGATGATGCACTGGCGGAAGCTGAGCTCCTGCTCGCCGTCGGGGCCGTCGAGCTTGAGGGTGTGCGCGCCGGTGAACTTCGCCGTGCCGCGCAGCACTTTGACCTTGCGCTGCTTCGCGATGGTGTCGAGGCCCTTGGTGAGACGGCCGACCACGCCCTCCTTCCAGCTGCGCAGCTTCTCGAGCTCGATCTTCGGCGTGCCGAACACGATGCCGTGCTCGGACATGTGCGCCGCTTCCTCGATCACCGCGGCGGCGTGCAGCAAGGCCTTCGAGGGAATGCATCCGACATTCAGGCACACGCCGCCGAGGGTGTCCCAGCGCTCGATCAGCGTCACGTCGCGGCCCAGGTCGGCGGCGCGGAATGCCGCGGTGTAGCCGCCCGGCCCGGCGCCCAGCACCAGCAGCTCGGTGTCGTAGTCGCCCTGGTCGTCGCTCTCGTCGTCGGGCTGGTCGTCGGCCCGTGCGGCAGCGGCGCCCTGTTCGGCGCCGCGGTCCTCCGCCGGTGTATCCTTCGCGCCTTCGTCGTCGACCTTCTCGCTCTTCGCCTCGGGCTCGTCGCCTGCGTCTTCGCCGTCTTCTTTGTCTTCCTCCTCGACGGCCACCACGGCGATCAAGTCGCCCTCGGAGACGCGATCACCCTTCCCCACCTTCAGCTCGACGATCTTGCCCGCATGCGTCGCCGGCACGTCCATCGAGGCCTTGTCGGTCTCGAGCGTGACGAGGCCCTCGTCCAACGCGACGCTGTCGCCCGCGGCGACCAGCACCTCGATGATCTCGACGTCCTTGAAGTCGCCGATGTCGGGGACGCGGATTTCCTTGTTCGCGCTCATGCCAGCAGCCGGTCGGTGTCGGCCAGCAGCTCGGCCAGGTAACGGGTGAAGCGCACCGCGGCGGCGCCATCGATGACGCGGTGGTCGTAGGACAGCGACAGTGGCAGCATCAGCTTCGGCACGAACTCGCCGTCCTGCCACACCGGCTGCATCTTGTGACGCGACACGCCGAGGATCGCCACGTCGGGCGCGTTGATGATGGGCGTGAAGAAGGTGCCGCCGATGCTCCCGAGGCTGGAGACGGTAAAGTTGCCGCCCTGCATGTCGGCGGCGGCGAGCTTGCCGTCGCGCGCCTTCTCCGACAGCTCGCCCAGCTCGCGCGCCACCTGGAACAGGCTCTTCTTCTCCAGGTCCTTGATCACCGGCACCACCAGCCCGCCCGGCGTGTCCACCGCGAAGCCGACGTTGTAGTAGTGCTTCATCACCAGCTGCTGCCCGTCGGCGTGCAGCGAAGCGTTGAATTGCGGGAACTCGCGCAGCGCCTTGACGCAGGCACGCAGGATGAAGGCCAGCGGCGTCAGCTTCACACCTTCCTTCTCGGCGTCGGATTTAAGCTCCTTGCGCGTGCGCTCGGTCTCGGTGATGTCGGCCTCGTCGAACTGCGTGACGTGCGGCAGGTTGACCCAGGAGGCATGCAGGCGTGGGCCGGAGATGCGCTGAACGCGCGACAACGGCTTGAGCTCGGTCGGGCCGAATTTCGAGAAATCGACCTCGGGCACGGCCGGCAATCCCGTACCGCCGCCAGCGCCGCCCTGCAGCGCCTGCTTCACCCAGGCCTTCACATCGTCGTGCGTGATACGGCCCTTAACCCCGCTGCCGTTGACGCGCGCCAGGTCCACACCCATTTCGCGTGCGAACTTGCGCACCGAGGGACCGGCATGCACTTCGGCGCCGGCCTGCGGGCCCAGCTGCGCCGGCGCGTAGGCGGTGCGGCCCTGCTTTTCCGGCTTCCCGCCCTTTTCTTCCTTGTCGGGCTGCTCGGCCTGCCGGGACTCCTGGTCTTTCTGCGGTTTCTCTTCCTGCCGTGGCTCTTCGTCTTTCTGGAGCTCCTCGGAGTTCTTCTCTTCGTCCTCGGCGTCGCCGCCGTCGTCCGCGCCTTCCAGCACCACGATGACGTCGCCTTCCGACACGCGATCGCCCTTGGCGACCTTGACCTCGGCGACCTTGCCCGCGGACGGCGCCGGCACGTCCATGGAGGCCTTGTCGGTTTCCAGCGTGATGAGCGGATCCTCGGCGGCGACCGTGGCGCCCTGCTGCACGTGCACCTCGATGATCTCGACGCCTTCGAAGTCGCCGATGTCCGGGACTCGCACCTCGTTGCGGCCGGCCATGCTCAGAGCTCCACCGGGTCGGGCTTGTCGGGATCGATGTCGTAGGCGCTGATGGCCTTGTGCGCCGCCTTCGCCTCGATCACGCCGTCGGCCGCCAGCGCGGCGAGCGCGGCGGCAGTGACGTAGCGCCGATCGACCTCGAAATGATTGCGCAACGGCGCACGTGCGTCGCTGCGGCCGTAGCCGTCGGTGCCGAGCGTGACGTAGCGGCCCGGCACCCATTCGCGCACCTGGTCCGGCACGGCGGTCATGTAGTCGGTGGCGGCGATGAACGGCCCCTTGCGCCCGTCGAAACACTGCTCGACGAAAGACTGCTCGGGCTTCTGGGTCGGGTGCAGGCGGTTGCGCCGCGTCACCGACAGCGCCTCGCGGCGCAGCTCGTTGAAGCTGGTGACGCTCCACACGTCGGCGTCCACGCCGTGCTCCTCGCGCAGCATGTCGGCCGCGGCCAGCACCTCGCGCAGGATGGTGCCGGAGCCCATCAGCTGCACCCGCGGGCGCTTGTCGCCCTTGCCGGCCTGCCCCGCGTTATGCAGCTCGTACATGCCCTTGAGGATCCCATCGGCCGCACCCTCGGGCAGCGCCGGGTGAGCGTAGTTCTCGTTCATGCAGGTGATGTAATAGAAAACCCGCTCGTTGCGCTGGAACATGCGCTCCAGCCCGTCGTGCACGATCACCGCCAGCTCGTAGGCGTAGGCCGGGTCGTAGGAGCGGCAGTTCGGCACCGTGGACGACAGCAGGTGGCTGTGGCCGTCCTGGTGCTGCAGGCCCTCGCCCGCGAGGGTGGTGCGCCCGGCGGTACCGCCGATGAGGAAGCCGCGCGCTTGCGAGTCGCCGGCCGCCCAGATGAAGTCGCCCACGCGCTGGAAGCCGAACATCGAGTAGAAGAGATAGAACGGCACCATGTTCACGCCGTGGTTGGCGTAGGCCGTGCCGGCCGCGGTCCAGGCGCACAGGGAGCCGGCCTCGTTGATGCCGAGCTGCAGGATCTGGCCGCTCTTGTCTTCCTTGTAGTAGCTCAGCGTGTCGGCATCCTGCGGGGTGTACAGCTGTCCTTCGCGCGACCAGATGCCGAACTGGCGGAACATGCCCTCCATGCCGAAGGTGCGCGCCTCGTCCGGCACGATCGGCACGATGTGCTTGCCGATCGACTTGTCGCGACACAGCGCCGTCAGCATGCGCACCATGGCCATGGTCGTAGAGATTTCCCGGTCGCCGGTGCCCTCGAGCTGGCCCTTGAATATCTCCTCGCAGGCCGGGATGTCCAGCGGCGGCGCCTTCGCGATACGCCGCGGCAGGTAACCGCCCAGCGCCTCGCGGCGCGCCTTCAGGTACTCGATCTCCGGGCTGTCGTCGTCCGGCCGCCGGAAAGGAATCTCGTCGATCTCGGCGTCCGAGATCGGGATGTCGAAACGGTCGCGGAAGGCCTTGAGGTCGTCCAGCCCGAGCTTCTTCTGCTGGTGGGCGATCATGCGGCCCTCGCCGGCCGCGCCCATGCCGTAACCCTTCACCGTCTTGGCGAGGATCACCACCGGGCGGCCCTCGGTCTCCACGGCTTCCTTGTAGGCGGCGTAGACCTTGCCGCGGCTGTGGCCGCCGCGGTTCAGGCCCCAGATCTCGGCGTCCGACATGTTGGCGACCATGGCCTTCAGCTCGGGGTACTTGCCGAAGAAATGCTCGCGCACGAAGGCGCCGTCCTTGGACTTGAAGTTCTGGTAGTCGCCGTCGACGCACTCTTCCATGCGCTTGCGCAGCAGGCCCTTGTCGTCGCGCGCCAGCAGCGCGTCCCAGCCGTGGCCCCAGATGACCTTGATGACTTTCCAGCCCGCGCCCTGGAAGGTCGCCTCGAGCTCCTGGATGATCTTGCCGTTGCCGCGCACCGGGCCGTCGAGCCGCTGCAGGTTGCAGTTGATGACGAACACCAGGTTGTCGAGGCGTTCGCGCACCGGCAGCCCTATCTCGCCCATGGATTCGGGCTCATCCATCTCGCCGTCGCCGAGGAAGGCCCACACCTTGCGATCCGACGGCTCAACCAGCCCGCGGTGCTCGAGGTACTTGATGAACTTGGCCTGGAAAATGGCCTGCATCGGGCCGAGGCCCATGGACACCGTGGGAAACTGCCAGTAGTCGGGCATCAGCCAGGGATGCGGATAGGACGACAGCCCGCCGCTGACTTCCTGGCGGAACTTGAGCAGGTCGTCTTTCTGCAGGCGCCCCTCGAGGAAGGAGCGCGCGTAGATGCCGGGCGCGGAATGGCCCTGGATGAAGATCATGTCACCGCGGTTCTCTTCCGTGGCGCCGCGCCAGAAGTGCTGGAAGCCGACCTCGTACAGCGTCAGCGAGGAGGCATAGCTGGCGATATGGCCGCCGTACTCCGAGGACTCGCGGTTGGCGTGCACCACCATGGCCATGGCGTTCCAGCGCAGCCAGGCCTCGATGCGTTGCTCGATGGCGCGGTCGCCTGGGTAGGATGGCTCACGCGCCGTCGAGATGGTGTTCAGGTACGCCGTGTTCGGGCTGAACGGCAGGTAATGCCCGGCGCGGCGCACGTGGTCGATCATGCGCTCGACCAGCCAGTGGGCGCGCTCGCCGCCGTGCACCCGCAGCACGGAATCGATGGAATCCAGCCATTCCCGGGTCTCGTCCGGGTCCCGGTCCTGGAAGTTGGGATCGTAGGACATGTTCGCGGGCTCCCTCGGGGCGGGAGCGACCGGTGCCTCCAAGGGTCGCTCGGGTGAATATTCGCGGTCTTGCTGCTACGATGACGCCCCGCAAAAAACAGGGCCGGGACACGTCGAGACCGTCGTTTTTTTGTCGTGTCGGTATCTTCCTGTCTCGCCCCGATGAGGTCAAGGATCACCCATGTCGAGCCTGCTGCCGGAAGGCGCCCTGCCCCGCATCGTCAAGCGGCGTGACCCGCGCGCGCTGCCGCACCTGGACCACCTGCTGGTCGTAATGCCGGCGAGCCCCTCGCGCAGCACCTGGGACATGGTCCCCGGGGGAGAAGCGCTGGCCGCGGCCGCGCGGCGTCGCAAGCAGACCAAGGCCGGCTCAGTGTTCACCCTGCATCTCGATGCGCCCTGCCCGGTCACGGTCGCCATGGCCGACCCTAAGGGCACGCCGTTCAGCTGGCTGACCCTGGCGCGCAAGGCCGCCGCGGAAATCCGCAAGCACCGCCCCGCGAAGGCCGGAATCTGCACCGCCGGGGCCGATGCAGGCATCGCCGCAGCGTGGCTGGAAGCCGGGCTCTCCGGCCTCCTCGCGGCCGAGGGCGAGATGCCGCGCTTCCGCAGCAAGGACGACGCGTCGCAGTCACGCCTGTCCACCATCACCGTGCTCGACGATGCGCCCGGGCTCGACCTGGCGCGCATCCGCGCCGAGGCCGAAGGCAACCACCTGGCACGCTGGCTGGCCGCCTTGCCGCCCAACATGCTGCACGCGGCCGCTTACCGCGGCCTGATCAAGGAACTCGCCGACGCGGAAGGCTGGGAGATGAGCTTCCTCGGCGAGAAGGACTTGGCAAAGCTCGGCGCGGGCGCCTTCCTCGCCGTGGCGCAGGGCAATGCGCACCGAGACGCGGGCATCGTGCGCCTGCGCTACCGGCCGCGCGGCGCCCATGCGGGAATGCAACCGCTGGCGCTGGTCGGCAAGGGCATCTGTTTCGACACCGGCGGCACCAACCTGAAGCCCTTCCGCAGCATGCTCGACATGCAGGAGGACATGCAGGGCAGCTCGGTGGCGCTCGGCACGCTCCTCGCGCTCAGCCGCGTCGGCTTCGAGCAGCCGGTGGACTGCTGGCTGGCCATCACGGAGAACCGCATCGGGTCCACGGCCTACACCTCGCGCGACGTGGTCACGGCCGTCAACGGCGTGACCATCGAGGTCATCCACACCGACGCCGAGGGGCGCATGATCCTGGCCGACACTCTCGCCCTGGCGGCGCGCGAGAAGCCGGCGCTGATGATCGATTACGCCACCCTCACCGGCGCCTGCGTCGCCGCGCTGACGCACCGCTACAGCGGCGTGTTCGGCAATCGCCCCGCCGTGCTGGAACGGGCCATGACCGCCGGTCGCGCCTGCGGCGAGCGCGTCTGGTCGTTCCCGCTGGACGAGGACTTCGACGAGCCGCTGGAGAGCCGCGTGGCCGACGTGCTGCAATGCTCGCTGGACAACGACGGCGACCACATCCTGGCGGCCCGGTTCCTGCAACGCTTCATCCCGGACGAACTGCCCTGGCTGCACGTCGACCTCGCCGCCGGGCACAACAAGGGCGGGCTGGCCCACGTGCCGACGCCGCAGACGGGTTTCGGCGTGCGCCTCACGCTCGCCATGCTGCTCGACCACGAACTGGTCAAGGCCGCCGGAGAACAGGCCCCATGAAACTGACGCTGCGCCGCCCCGACGACTGGCACCTGCACCTGCGCGACGGTGACATGCTCGCCGCCGTGTTGCCGCACACCGCGGCCCGTTTCGCCCGCGCCATCGTCATGCCGAATCTCGCGCCGCCCGTGACCACCACGGCCGCCGCGCTCGCGTACCGCGAGCGCATCCTGGCAGCCCTGCCTGCCGGCAGCGACTTCGAACCGCTGATGACCCTGTACCTCACCGACAACACGCTGGCCGAGGAGATTCATCGCGCCGCCGCCAGCGGCGCCGTGTTCGGGGTCAAGCTGTACCCGGCCGGGGCGACCACCAACTCCGACTCCGGCGTCACCCACCTGCGGCACTGCGACGCAGTGCTGGCGGCAATGGAAGAAGCCGGCATGGTGTTGCAGGTGCACGGCGAGGTCACTGCACCGGGCATCGACGTGTTCGATCGCGAGCGCGTCTTCATCGAGCGCGTGCTGGCGCCGGCGGTCGAGCGATTCCCGCAGCTCAAGGTGGTGTTCGAGCATGTCACCACGGCCGACGCGGTGGAGTTCGTGCGCGGTGCGCGCGACGGCATCGCCGCCACCGTGACGCCGCAGCACATGCTGCTCAACCGCAACGCGCTGTTCGCCGGCGGGCTGCGGCCGCACCATTACTGCCTGCCGGTGCTCAAGGCCGAGCGTCACCGCGAGGCCGTCCTCGCGGCGGCGACCAGCGGCAGCGCGCGCTTTTTCCTCGGCACCGACAGCGCGCCGCACACGCGCGGCAGCAAGGAGTCTTCCTGCGGCTGCGCCGGCATCTACTCCGCCCCCGTGGGCATCGAGATCTACGCCGAGGCCTTCGAGCAGGCGGGCGCGCTGGACCGGCTGGAGGCTTTCGCCAGCGAGCACGGGGCGCGCTTCTACGGCCTGCCGCTGAACGACACCACCATCACCCTGGAGCGCCGTGACTGGATGCCGCCGGCAGAGTACGCCGCGGGCGCCGATACGCTGGTGCCCTTCCGCGCCGGCGAGACCGTGCGCTGGCAGCTGGTGGCTGCGTGAGCGCCACCCCGTCCGGGGCCGGCACCAACGTCAGCGGCCTCATGGCGCGGCGCTTCCGCGGCTTCCTGCCGGTGGTGGTGGACGTCGAGACGGGCGGGTTCAACGCCCGCACCGACGCCCTGCTGGAAATCGCCGCGGTATTGATCGAGCCGGATGCGGAAGGCTGCTTCGCACCGGGCGAGAGCTGGCGTTACCACGTCCAGCCCTTCGAGGGCGCGAACATGGAAGCCGCCTCGCTGGAAGTCAACGGTATCGACCCGTGGCACCCGCTGCGCCCGGCGCTGCCGGAACGCGACGCCCTGCAACGCGTGTTCCGGGAAGTGCGCGCCGCCGTGCGGCGGCATGACTGCACGCGTGCCATCCTGGTCGGCCACAACGCCTTCTTCGACCTCAACTTTCTCAATGCCGCGGTGGAGCGCTGCGGCATCAAGCGCAATCCCTTCCATCCCTTCTCCAGTTTCGACACCGCCACCCTCGGCGGCGTCGCCTACGGCCAGACGGTGCTGTCGCGCATCGTCGAGGCCGCCGGCCTGGAATGGGACAGCAGCGCTGCGCACTCGGCCGGCTACGACGCACGTATCACCGCCGAGGTGTTCTGCCGCATCGTCAACCAGTTCCAGTCGATCTACGAAGCGCGGCAGTAAACGCGCGCCGGCAAACCTGCCGCAACGAAAAAGGGGACGCCGCGCGTTGCGACGTCCCCCTCGAGCTTGCGCCGGCCCGGATCAGGCCTTCGCGGCAACCTCGTCCAGCAGCTTCTTCAGCTCGCCGGAGTGGTACATCTCCACCACGATGTCGCAACCGCCGATCAGCTCGCCGTTGACGTAGAGCTGGGGATAGGTCGGCCAGTTCGAATACGACTTCAAGCCCTCGCGGATCTCCGGGTCCTCGAAGATGTTGAAGTGGGTGAAGTCCGTGCCGCAGGCACGCAGCGCGGCCACGGCCTGCGCCGAGAAACCGCACTGGGGAAAGTCGGGGCTGCCTTTCATGAACAGCAGCACCGGGTGCGACTCGAGGGTCTGCTTGATCCGCTCGTTGATGGCTTCCATCGACAGGTGTCTCCTCGTTTGATTCTTTGTGTCGTGTTCAGTCCAGGTTCGACGCGACGAAGTCCCAGTTGACCAGCTGCCAGAAGGCCTCCAGGTACTTGGGCCGCGCGTTGCGGTAATCGATGTAGTAGGCGTGTTCCCAGACGTCGCAGGTCATGAGCGGCTTGCTGTCGCCGGTGAGCGGCGTCTCGGCATTGCCGGTCTGGACGATCGCAAGCGAGCCGTCGGGCTTCTTCACCAGCCAGGCCCAGCCGGAACCGAACAGGGTCACGGCCTTGTCGGAGAACTGTTCCTTGAACTTGTCGAAGGAACCGAAGGCAGCGTCGATGGCCTTCGCCAGCTCTCCGCTCGGCGCGCCGCCGCCGTTGGGCGACAGGCAGTGCCAGTAGAAAGTGTGGTTCCACACCTGCGCGGCATTGTTGAACACGCCGCCAGAGCTGCCGCGGACGATGTCTTCCAGCGTGGCATCGGCCCACTCAGTGCCACCGATCAGGCCGTTGAGCTTCTCCACGTAGGTGTTGTGATGCTTGCCGTAGTGGTACTCCAGCGTCTCGCGGGAGATGTGGGGCTCCAGGGCGTCCATCGCATAGGGAAGGTCGGGCAGGGTGTGCGCCATTGCGTGCTCCTCAGAAACTTTTCTTGCTCAATGAATTACGGGGGTCAGACCCCATACGTATAAGCCGAAGTATAACAGACCACCCCCCGGGCCCGCCGCGCCGCGGCCGGTCCGGGACGGGGCCGCTATACTCGCGCTGCCGCCAGAGAGGAACGCCAATGTCTCCCGCCACGCCTCCCCCGGACCTGACTGATGTCGTCCGCCGCGCCGTCGCCGAGGACCTCGGCCCCGGCGACGTCACCGCCGACCTTGTGCCGCCGGAAACGGTCGCGGACGCCACCGTGCTCACCCGTGAAGACGCCGTGCTCTGCGGCAGGGCGTGGTTCGAGGAGGTGTTCGCCCAGCTCGACCCGGCGGTTTCCATCCACTGGCAGGCTGCCGACGGCGACTTCGTGGTCGCCGGGACCGAGCTGTGCCGCCTCTCCGGCCCGGCGCGGCCGCTGCTCAGCGGCGAACGCACGGCGCTGAACTTCCTGCAGACGCTGTCGGGCACCGCCACGCTGGCGCGGCGTTACGCCGAGGCCGTGGCCGGTACCGGCTGCCGCGTGCTGGATACCCGCAAGACCCTGCCCGGCCTGCGCTCGGCGCAGAAATACGCCGTGACCTGCGGCGGCGCGAGCAACCACCGCCACGGTCTCTACGACGCCGTGCTCATCAAGGAAAACCACATCATCGCCGCCGGCGGGTTGCTCGAGGCCCTGCGGGCCGCGCGCGCCGCCCATCCCGGGCTGACGGTGGAGATCGAGGTGGAGTCCCTGGCCGAGCTGGAACAGGCGCTCGCCGGCGCCCCGGACATCGTGCTGCTGGACAACTTCGACCTGGAATCCCTGCGCGCAGCCGTGGCCTGCGTACGCGGGCGCCCGGATTGCGCAGTCCGCCTCGAGGCCTCCGGCAACGTGTCGCTGGACACCGTGGGCGCCATCGCCGCCACCGGGGTCGATTTTGTCTCCGCCGGGGAGTTGACGAAAAACGTGCGCGCAACCGACCTTTCCATGCGCTTCAAGCTGCGCCGCTGACGCTGGGGCCTGCAGTCCTGTTGCAGCGCACAAAACACGCCCGCCCGATGCGCGCCGGCCGGAAGCGTGGAGTCGCCCGGCACAAAGGCCCCCCGCGCCTCACCGCCCGTGGCCGCCGCCCTCTTTTGCGGCGCAAAAACAGAATCCCAACGACTGTTTGAAACGAAGGCCTGGTTGCTTGCAGGGCCGTATTTGCGTGGGTTATAAGCGGATGATGCGGCGCGGCATATGCGGCGCGACTTTGCGCTGCGCGCAACCTCGAACAGGGCGGAGGACACCATGACAGTACTCACCACCATTCTGCTCACCCTCGTCGTCATCGGCGTGCTCGCCTACCGGCGCAGCAGCCTGCCGGTCTGGACCGGCGCGCTCGCCGTCCTGCTGCTGGCCGTGCAGCTGGCGGGCGGCGGACTGTCCCCGCTGCCGTGGGTCTTGTTCGCGCTGGTCGCCGGACTGCTGAACCTGAAACCGCTGCGCCGCACCGTGCTCAGCCGGCCGCTGCTGAAGTGGTTCAAGTCCGTGCTGCCGCCGATGTCGCAGACGGAGAAAGACGCCATCGACGCCGGCACCGTGTGGTGGGACGCCGAGCTCTTCACCGGCAACCCGAACTGGAACGCCCTGCTGCGCACGCCGCGCGCGGAGCTGAGCGAAGAGGAACAGGCCTTCCTCGACGGCCCCGTCGAAGAACTTTGCCGCATGCTGGACGACTGGAAGATCAACCGCGAACTGGACGACCTGCCGCCCGAGGTGTGGGAGTTCCTCGGCAAGCATCGCTTCTTCGCCATGATCATTCCGAAAGAATTCGGCGGGCTCGATTTCTCCGCGCGCGCCCAGTCGGAGATCGTGATGAAGATCGCCAGCCGCAGCGTGGCCGCGGCCGTCACGGTGATGGTGCCGAACTCGCTCGGCCCGGGCGAGCTGCTCATGCATTACGGCACGCCCGAGCAGAAGCAGCACTTCCTGCCGCGCCTCGCCAAGGGCCTGGAGATTCCCGCCTTCGCGCTCACCGGGCCGTGGGCCGGCTCCGACGCGGGCTCGATGCCGGACGACGGCATCGTGTGCAAGGGCGAGTACAAGGGCAAGGAAGTCCTGGGCTTCCGCGTCAACTGGTCCAAGCGCTACATCACGCTCGGCCCCATCGCCACCATTCTCGGCCTGGCCTTCAAGGCGCGCGACCCGGACGGCCTGCTGGGCGGCAAGAAGGAGCTGGGCATCACCTGCGCCCTCATCCCGACCGACACGCCGGGCGTGGAGATCGGACGGCGCCACAACCCGGCCGGCGCATTCCAGAACGGACCCAACTACGGCACCGACGTGTTCGTGCCCATGGAGTGGGTCATCGGCGGCCAGGCCCAGGTCGGCAACGGCTGGAAGATGCTCATGGACTGCCTGTCCGTGGGCCGCGCCATTTCCCTCCCGGCGCTCGGCACCGCGGGCAGCAAGATGGCTGCACGCATGACCGGCGCCTATGCGCGCGTGCGGCGCCAGTTCAAGATTCCCATCGGCCGCTTCGAAGGCATCGAAGAGCCGTTGGCGCGCATCGCCGGCGTCACCTACCGCATGGACGCCGCGCGCATCCTGACCGCCACTGCCCTCGCGCTCGGCGGCAAGCCTTCCGTGCTGTCGGCCATCCTCAAGTACAACAATACCGAGGGCATGCGCCAGGCCATCAACGACGCCATGGACGTGCACGCCGGCCGCGCGGTCTGCCTGGGCCCGAAGAACTACCTCGCCCAGACCTACCAGACCGTGCCGGTGGCGATCACGGTGGAAGGCGCCAACATTCTCACGCGCAGCATGATCATCTTCGGCCAGGGCGCCATCCGCTGCCATCCCTACGTGCTGAAGGAGATGCTCGCCGCAGCAGACACGGACGAGAGCGCCGGGCTGAAGGCCTTCGACGAGGCGTTCTTCGGCCACGCCGGTTTCACCATCAGCAACCTGGTGCGCTCCTTCGTGCTCGCGCTCACGGGCGCGCGCTTCGTCAAGGCGCCGGACCTCGGTCCCACCGCGGTCTACGCCCGCAAGCTCACGCGCATGAGCGCCTCGTTCGCGCTGCTGGCGGACGTCGCCATGCTCACCCTGGGCGGCGACCTGAAGCGCCGCGAGAAGCTGTCCGGCCGCTTCGCCGACATCCTCAGCCACCTCTACATGGCCTCGGCCGTGCTCAAGCGCTTCGAGGACGACGGCCGCCCGGCCGCCGACCTGCCCATCGTGCGCTGGGCGCTGGACGACTCCCTCGCCATCATCGAGGAGCGTCTCGACGGGATCTTGCGCAACTTCCCGGTGCCGGGCGTCGGGGGCTTCCTGCGGCCCTTCGTCCTGCCGCTGGGCCGCCGTTGCCGCCCGGCCTCCGACCACCTCGGCCACGAGGTGGCGAAGCTGATGCTCAGCCCCTCCGAGACGCGCGACCGCCTCACCGCCGGCATGTACTTCGAGCGCAGCGAGGACGATCCGCTGGGCCTGATGGAACTGGCGCTGGAAAAGGTCATCGCCTTCGAGCCCATCGAGCGCAAGCTCGGCACGGTGGTCAACACCAGCAACATGGAGAAGGTGCTGGCGAAGGGGCTGGCCGACGGCGTGATCAACGAACTCGAGGCCGAAACGGTACGCGAGGCCATGGCCATCACCACCGAGGCCATCGCCGTGGACGACTTCCCGGGCCGTTCGCGCAAGGCCGGGCAGCAGGCGGCCTGACGGCCGCCGCCACGGGCAAGCCGGTCTAGCCGACCGGCATGCCCACCAGCCAGACGTGGCCGCCGCGGATGAGGATCATCCAGGCGGCCACGCCGACCAGCACGGCCACGAGGTCGAACACCGGCCCGTTGGGGCCGGCTGACGGCTTCCAGGGCCGCCGCCAGGCCGCGATCGTCACCACCACCGCCCAGGCGAGGATGCTGCCGAACAGCACCAGGTCAGCGACGCGCCCGTTCGACATCAGGTGCACGACCGCCCAGGTGATAGTCGCCAGCAGCATGGGATGCCGCAGGCCGTCCCGGATCTTTCCCGGCAGGTAGGCCGAGACGAAGATCACCAGCACCGGCGCCATGGCCAGCGTCGCCACCATGCGGGTCCAGGGCGGCGAGTTCCACAGCACGGGGCTGTTCCAGCGTGCGGCGTCGTAGCCGATCACCATGAGCACGAAACCGGCCAGCGCGGGTATCGAGTAGAGCGCCTTCCAACCCCATGGCCCGAGCCGGGTGATCATGGTCTCGCGCATTCCGGGCGCGACGAGCCGGAACATGTGGCCGCCGAGGAACAACAACAGGCCGACGACGAGCAGCGTCATGATGACGACTCCGCTGGAAAAGATGGCGCGAGTCTAGCAGCGTGGACGCGCTAGCGGGCGTTGCGCACGGCGAACTCCGGATCCATGATGCGGCGCGGCTCGCCCACGCCGTAGCCCTGCGCATAGTCCACGCCCATGCCGCGCAGCATGGTGATGAGTTCCTTGTTCTCGACGAACTCGGCGATGGTCTTCTTGCCGGTGAGGTGACCGATCTCGTTGATGGAACGCACCATCTCGCGATCGATCGGGTCGTGCAGGATCTCTTTCACGAAGCTGCCGTCGATCTTGAGGAAATCGACCGGGAAATGCTTCAGGTAGCCGAAGGAAGACAAGCCGGTGCCGAAGTCGTCGAGTGCGAACTTGCAGCCCAGCTCCTTGAGCGAGTTGATGACGCGATTGGCCTGCGAATAGCTGGCGATGGCCGCCGTCTCGGTGATCTCGAAGCAGATCTTGGTGGCGTCGAGGCCGCTGTGCTCGAACTGCTCGATGACGAACGGCAGGAACTTGTCGTCGCACAGGCTCTGGCCGGACAGGTTGATGGAGCACATCGCGAGGCGCTCGCGCTCGTCGGCCTCGGAGACCAGCCAGCGCAGGGCGTTGCTGATGACCCAGCGGTCGATGTTCGGGGTGAGGCCGTAGCGCTCGGCGGCGTTGATGAACACGTCCGGCGCAATGATCTGGCCCTGCTCGTCACGCATGCGCAGCAGCAGCTCGTAATGCGCGCCCTGGTCGTCGTTCTGCAGCGGCATGATGGGCTGGCGGAACAGCTCGAAGCGCGACTCTTCCAGCGCGTTGTTGATGCGCGCCGCCCACTGCATCTCGCGCCGCCGGCGCATCAGGTCGATGTCGTTTTCCTGCCAGGTCTGCACGCGGTTGCGCCCGGCTTCCTTGGCGGCGGCGCAGGCGCTGTCCGCAGCGGTCAGCAGCTCGGCGACGCTGGCCGTCTCCGGCGCAATCGGCACTACGCCGATGCTGGCGCCGAGGCGGAAGCTGCGGTCTTCCCAGACGAAGCGGAACTCCTGCACCGCCTTCAGCAAGGCCTCGGCGGTCTCGATGGCCTCCTCCAGCGTGCAGTTCTCCAGCAGGATGCCGAACTCGTCGCCGCCGAGGCGGGCCAGCGTGTCGCGCCAGCGGATCTTGGACTTCAACAGCGCGCCGAGCTGGCCGAGCAGGGCGTCGCCCGCCATGTGGCCGCAGGAGTCGTTGATGATCTTGAACTGGTCGAGGTCCATGTAGCACAGCGCGTACTGGGCTTCGCGCGCCCGGCCCATCTTCAGCGCCCGCTCCAGCCGCGCCTCGAACTCGCGGCGGTTCACCAGGCCCGTGAGCATGTCGTGGCTGGCGTGGTACGAGAGACGCCGATTCAGCTCGCGCGCCTCGCTGACGTCGTGGAACACCAGCACGCCGCCGATCACCTGGCTGACATCGTTGCGGATCGGCGCGGCGGAACTCTCGACGTAGAGCTCGTTGCCGTCGCGCCGGATGAGCAGCATCGGGCGCATGGACTTGTACAGCCGGTCGCGGCGGATGGCGACGGAGAGCGGGTTCTCCATCGGCTCGCAGGTCTCCTCGTGGAAACTGCGGAAGATCTCGTCCACCGCGCGGCCGGCGGCGTCGTCCAGGGTCCAGCCTGTGAGCTCTTGCGCCACCGGGTTGAGATACTCGATGCGGCAGTCGGAGTCGGTGGTGATCACGCCGTCGCCGATGGACTGCAGCGTGATCTGGGCGTTCTGTTTCTCGCGGAACAGCGCTTCCTCGTAGAGCTTCTGGTCGGTGATGTCGAGCTCCACGCCCACCAGGCGCAGCATGCGGCCCTCCTCGTCCACCATCGCCTTGGCCCGGCTCATCACCCAGCGCCAGTCGCCGGAACGATGCCGCATGCGGTGCACGCTCTCGAACAGTTCCGACTTGCCCTCGAGGTGGTCGCGGATCTTGCCCTGCACCCGCACCATGTCCTCGGGATGCACCAGCTGGCGCCAGTCGGGCATGTCTTCGTCGGGCTCGTCCTCGCCGTAGCCCATCATCACTTTCCAGCGCGGCGAGAAGCGGATGGTGTTGCTCTCGACGTCGAAATCCCACACGCCGTCGTTGGCCGCGTGGCGCGTCAGCTCCTCGCGTTCCTGGATGTCGTCCAGCTCCCGTCCGAGCTTGAGCCGGGTCAGGGCTGCGGACAGGCTGGCGCCCAGCAGCTTCAGCAGCAGGTAGACGTCGACGTGCCATTTCTCGACGGGGCGCGCCGACAGTACCCCCAGCACGCCGCCGAGGCGTCCCTGGATGTCCAGGCCGGCAAACAGCGCCGCGCCGGCCGCCACCTGGCGCATCAGCGCCGCCTCGCCCTCGAGCTTGGGTGACAGCCGTCCGGCGTCGCGAATCTCCACTAGGCGCATATGACCGAGCTTGCCGCGCAGCCACTCGACGTCGGCCAGCTGCGCGCCGGAGAGGCGTTCGGGGCAGCAGCCGGACATGACGGTGGAAGCATGGCTGACCTGTTCGAAGGCAGTGCCGTCCTCGGTCAACAGGGCGAAGCAGACGGAGTCCGCCCCGATGGCGTCGCGGATGACCTCGAGCGACTCGCTCAGGGTCTGTTCCGCGGACTCAGGCTCGATGTTGAGGAGGTCGACCGCCACCTTGGTGATGGCGGGATTCAAGCCGACTCGGGATGGCGTGGCCCGGTTCCTGCGAAGGGTGCCGCCCAGATCAGCGCTGATCCGGGACACCGACTCGGGCGATGGGGCTTCGCTCATGCAGGATCCAAATAAAAGGCCTTAATAACTATCGCTAAGTCTTTGTTCCGTCCGATTTCTTTACTACGCGGCATTCTGGACAGTACAGGTAGAAAATACAAGACGCGCGCCCCCTGCGGCAGGAACGACGTCACAGTTGCGCTACCGTTTTGCATTACCTGGTGCAGCGGGCGTCGCGGTGGAAATAGCACTGCGCCGGAACTACGCTCAAGTCAGGAGCGGCCTGGTTGGACATCCCCCGCCTGGCCGCAGCGTGATGACATCTGAGGGAGAGAGCAAGATGAGCGATGTCTGGGTAGTCGTGGCATCCAGCACCCGGTGCAGGATCTTCACTCAGCACAAGCACAGCGCGCCGCTCGAGGAGCTCGAGGACCTCGTACATCCGGAGGGACGGCTGCATGACCGGGACCTCGCCACGGACCGGCCCGGGCGCAGTTTCGACAGCTTCGGCTCCGGCCGGCACGGCATGGGCCAGCCGGTCAGCCCCACCGAACAGGAGAACATCCGTTTCGCCAAGACGGTCGCCTCGCGGCTCGATGCGGCCCGCAAGGAGGATGCTTTCGACCGGCTGGTGCTGGTCGCCGACCCGCGTTTCCTCGGACACCTGCGCCAGGGACTGACGCCGGCCACCCGCGGTCGCCTGACGACGGAATTGCAAAAGAACCTCACGGACGCCGACCCGGCGACGATCCGGGAAGCGCTGCCGTACCGGATCTGAGGGCCGGGCGGCGCTCAGTGCAGTTCGCAGTCGGGGGGCGCGCTCTGCTCCTCGCCACCCAGCGCCAGGTTGACCGCTTCGCCGACGCAGTGCGGGCAGACCGTGAGGTACACGCCCTGGTCATCGACATTCACCTCGAAGCTGACCGAGTGGTCGCCGATGAAGACATCGAGCTGGCCTTCCTCCTGCAACTCGCGGATCGCCTCGGCGACCTCTTTCCAGCGTGTCATCACTCTATCTCCCCTGGCTCACAGCCGCGTGCGCACAATTGTACGGCCCGCGCCGCCGCTTGGCGCGCCGCCGCCGCAAATAAATACGGGCGCCGCCCCGCCGGGACGGCGCCCGCAAGCCCGCAGGCGCTTACTTGATTTCGAGTACCTTGACGTCGAAGTGCAGTTTCTGGCCCGCCAGGGGATGGTTCAGGTCGAGCACGGCGGTTTCCTCGCGCACTTCCTTGACCTGCGCATGGATCGGCTGGCCCTGCTGGTTCTGGCCCACCAGCCGGGAGCCCGGCTCGCGGGCATCCTCGGGGATCATTTCCAGCGGCACTTCCTGGAAGCCTTCCTCGCGCACCGGGCCGTAACCTTCCTCGGCACTGAGGGTGACCTCGCGCGTCTCGTCGGCCTTCATGCCGGCGAGCTGCGCCTCCAGGGCGGGCAGGATCTGCTGCTCGCCTTGGACGTAAGTCAGGGGCTCGCCCCCGACGTTGGTGTCCGCAGTGGAGCCGTCATCCAGCTTGAGGGTGTATTCGATGCTTACGGTGCTCCCGTCCTTGATCACGGGCACTTCCTCCTGCGCCTCAAGCGACGCTCCAATGAAAAGAAAACTCAAAGCCGCGACAGCGGCTGCGTGCATGTTGCGCAAAGCGTGCCTCCGGTAGTTTGTGCAATGCAAGCGACCACCCTAACACAGGGACGGGACTCCATGCTCAGGGCCGGGTCTGCCCGCTTCCCAGGACCTGGTACTTGTAGCTGGTGAGCTGCTCCACGCCGACCGGGCCGCGGGCATGTATCCGCCCGGTGGAAATGCCGATCTCGGCCCCCATGCCGAACTCGCCGCCATCCGCGAACTGGGTCGAAGCGTTGTGCAGCACGATGGCGCTGTCGACCTCGTCGAGGAAGCGCCTTGCGACGGCCTCGTCCGCCGTGACGATGGACTCGGTGTGCCCCGAGCCGAAGCGCGCAATGTGGGTGATGGCTGCAGCCGCGCCGTCGACGACGCGCACCGCGATGATGGCGTCGAGGAATTCCCTGCCCCAGTCCGTGGCGACGGCCTCGCGCACGCGCCGGTCGACGGCACAGGCGGCCGCGTCGCCGCGCACCTCGCACCCGGCGTCCAGCAGCGCGCGTACCAGCGGCTGCAGGTGGCTGTCGGCACAGGCGCGATCGACCAGCAGCGTCTCGGCCGCACCGCAGATCCCGGTGCGGCGCATCTTGGAGTTGAGCACCACCTCACGCGCCATCGCGAGGTCCGCGGCGCCGTCCACGTAGACGTGGCAGATGCCCTCGAGGTGGCCGATGACCGGCACGCGGGCGTCGCGCTGCACGCGCTCGATCAGGCTGCGGCCGCCACGCGGCACGACCACGTCGACGCAGCCGCCGAGGCCGCCGAGCAGTTCGCCGACCGCGGCCCGGTCGCGCGTCGGCACCATCTGCACGGCCTCTGCGGGCAACCCCGCCATGCGCAGCGCCTCGGCCAGGCAGGCGTGAATCTGCATGCTGGTAGCGAAGCTCTCCGAACCTCCGCGCAGGATCACGGCGTTGCCCGACTTCAGGCACAGGGCGCCGGCGTCTGCGGTCACGTTGGGACGGCTCTCGTAGATGATGCCGATCACGCCGAGCGGCACGCTCACGCGCCGGATCAGCAGCCCGTTCGGGCGCGACCACTCGGCGAGCACGCGGCCGAGCGGGTCGGGCAGCGCACGGATGGCCTCAATGCCTGTCGCCATGGCCTCGATCCGGCCCTGGTCGAGCCGCAGCCGGTCCAGCATGGCCGCGGACAGGCCCCTCTCCTCTGCCGCGGCGACGTCGTCCGCATTCGCCTGGAGGATCAGGCCGGCGCGCTCCCGCAGCAGGGCTGCCGCCGCCTCCAGCGCCGTATCGCGCGCCGCGGGCGTGGCCCGGGCCAGCGCAGCCGCCGCCTTGCGAGCCTGGTGGCCCAGCTCTGCCATGAGGCGCTGCACGGCCTCGGGTCCTTCCTGCCCCATCAAGTCAACCATGGGTCTCCACCATTGCCAGGTCGTTGCGGTGAATCAGCTCCTCCCGCCCACGATAGCCCAGCACCTGCTCGATCATGCTGCTGCGCAACCCGATGATGCGCGCCGCCTCCGCCGAATCGTAGGCCGAAAGCCCGCGCGCCAGGACCCGGCCGCCGGTATCGCGCACCAGCACGAGGTCGCCGCGTTCGAAGCGCCCCTTCACTGCCACCACGCCGGCCGGCAACAGGCTCTTGCCCTGGGTGAGGGCGGCAGCCGCGCCGGCGTCGACCACCAGCTCGCCGCTGGGCTGGAGCGCCCCGGCGATCCATTGCTTGCGCACCCGCGCCGGGCTGGACGAGGCGACGAACCAGGTGCACTCCGCGCCCGCCTCGAGAGCGGCGAGCGGATGCCTGACGCGGCCCGAGGCGATCACCATGTGGCAGCCGGCGGCGAGCGCGATGCGCCCCGCCATGACCTTGGTGATCATCCCGCCAGAACCGACATCCGTGGCCGAGGCGCCGGCCATGGCCTCGATCTCCGGCGTCACCGCATGCACCTCGGGAACCAGCCGGGCGGTGGGGTCGCACGCCGGGTCGGCGGTGTGCAGCCCGGTGGTGTCCGAGAGCAGCACCAGGCAATCCGCACTGATCATCTGCGCCACCCGCGCCGCCAGGCGATCGTTGTCGCCGTAACGGATTTCCTCCGTCGCCACGGTGTCGTTCTCGTTGATGACGGGCACGGCGCCCAGCGCCAGCAGGGTCTCGAGCGTGCCGCGGGCATTCAGGTAGCGGCGGCGCTGCTCGGTGTCACCCAGCGTCAACAGGACCTGTGCCGCGGGAATCTGCTCGCGGCCGAGGGCCTCCTGCCAGGCATGGGCGAGTTGCACCTGGCCGGCGGCGGCGGCCGCCTGGCTCTCCTCCAGGCGCAGGGCGCCGCTGCGCAGGCCGAGGTGACGCCGTCCCAGCGCGATGGCGCCGGAGGACACCACCAGCACTTCCTGGCCCCGCCGCCGCAGGCGGGCGATGTCTTCGACAAGGCTCTCGAACCAGGGTGCGTCGAGACGATTGCTCGCACGGTCCACGAGCAGGGCCGAGCCGATCTTGATCACGACCCGCCTGGCTGCCGCGATGCGGCTGGGCGCAATGTCCGCTGGATCCCGCGTCATCTTGCCGGACAGCATGACCGCTGCAGCGCATCATGTGAAGCCCTGGCCGCATGCTCAGTCCGGGCCGGAATCCTCGCCCGGAGCATTGCCACCCCTCGCCTCCTCGCGGCGCCGCCCGCCGGTGCCCCGCGCGGGCATCCGGCCGGCCTCGCGCAGGCGCTGCCGCAGCAGGTAGTCGATCTGGGCATTCAGGCTGCGCAGGTCATCGTCCGCCCAGCGTCTCAGGGCGGCAAGAATTTCCGGATCGATGCGCAGCAGGAAGGCGTCGCGTTTGGCCAAAGGCCAGGCTCCCGGGTACGCGGGCTAGCTGTAGAGCGTGCCGGTGTTCACGACCGGCTGGGTGTGCCGGTCGCTGCAAAGCACCACCAGCAGGTTCGAGACCATGGCCGCGCGCCGCTCGTCATCGAGTTCGACCACCTGGTCGCGCGCGAGATGGTCGAGCGCCATCTGCACCATGCCAACCGCGCCCTCGACGATCTTCGTGCGCGCCGCAACCACGGCCTGCGCCTGCTGGCGCTGCAGCATGGCCGCCGCGATCTCCGATGCGTACGCCAGGTGGCTGATGCGCGCCTCTATGACCTCGACGCCCGCCTTGTCGAGCCGCTCCTGGATGTCGTCGCGCAACTGCCCCGAGATCTTGCTGGTGTCGCCACGCAACGAGATCTCGTGATCCTCGCTGTCGTAGGGATAGCGACTCGCCATGCTGCGCAGCGCCGCTTCGCTCTGCACGGCGACGAAGTCCTCGTAGTCGTCGACCTCGAACAGCGCTTCGACGGTGTTAACCACGCGCCAGACCACGACGGCGGAAATGTCGATCGGGTTGCCGTCGCGATCGTTCACCTTCGACGGCCGGCCGTGGGTGCGGGTGCGCTCCTGCACGACCTTGCCCGCCGCATCTTTTTTCTCCGGGGTGGAAAGCGAGCCGGTCTCGAAGTTGCGCACGCGCAGCGACAGTTTCTTCTTGCTGAAGAACGGGTTGACCCAGAAGAAACCCGACGCGCGCACCGAGCCCTTGTACTCGCCGAACAGCAGCAACACGCGGGAATCGTTGGGCGCGATCGCCATGAAACCGAAGATCATGACCAGGCCCACCGCCAGCGCCACGATACTGCCCGCGATGGGCCAGCCGGAGGCGCCGGCCTGGATGGAATAGAAGAAATACCAGGGGCCGCCGACCAGCAGGACGATGACGACGGCCAGCGGCAGCCAGCCCGACAAGGGGCGATAGTCTCTTTCCTCGACCACGGCTCTCTACCTCGGTGAATAAATGATGTCAGGATGATATCACTTTGATATGGCCCCCGCTACCCCGCGGCCACCGCCGCGAGCGGCCTCGCCGCCGCCTGGGCACGCTCCAGTGCAGCCTCGAGGTCGGCCACGAGGTCCGCGGTGTCCTCGATGCCAACGGAAAGGCGCAGCAGGGCGTCGCTGATCCCGGCGACGCGACGCGCCTCCGGGTCCATGGCGGCATGGGTCATGGACGCCGGGTGGGCTACCAGGCTCTCCACGCCACCCAGCGACTCGGCGAGAAAGAACAACTCGAGACCATCCAGGAACGCCCGCACCGCCGGCTCGCCGCCCGCGAGCTCGAAGCTGAGCATGCCGCCGAAACCGGACTGCTGGCGGCAGGCGATGTCATGACCCGGGTGTCCTGGCAGGCCGGGATAATGCACCCGGCTCACGGCTGGATGGCGGCACAGCAGCTCGGCCAGCGCGGCCGCGTTCTCACCGTGGCTGCGCAGCCGGGCGTGCAGCGTACGGATGCCGCGCAGGGTCATGTAGCTGTCGAACGGCGCGCCGGTGAGGCCGAGGCAATTGGCCCACCAGTCGAGACGCTCGTGCAACTCCGTGCTGCCGGCCACTACCGCGCCGCCCACCACGTCGCTGTGGCCGTTGAGGTACTTGGTGGTCGAGTGCAACACGATATCTGCGCCGTGCGCCATGGGCCGCTGCCAGCCGGGCGAAAGGAAGGTGTTGTCAGCGACGAACAGCGTGCCGGTCGTGCGGCACAAGCGCCCCACCGCATCCAGGTCGGTGATCCGGAGCAAGGGATTGCTCGGCGTCTCGACCAGGATCATGCGCGGCCGCGCGGCGAAGGCGGCCGCCAGCGCCCGCGCGTCGGACTGGTCAATGAACGACAGGCGGAACTGGCCGCGCGCGGCCAGCGAGGACAGCAGCCGGTGTGTGCCGCCGTAACAGTCGTGCGGCGCCAGCAGCAGGTCGGCGGGCTCGAGCAGCTGGCACACCAGCGTGATCGCCGCCATGCCCGAGCAGGTCACGACGGTGCCGGCACCGCCCTCGAGCTCGGCCAGCGCCTCGCCGAGGGCGTCGCGCGTCGGGTTGCCGGAACGCGTGTAATCGTAACGACGCTTGTCGCCGTAGCCGGCAAAAGTGAAGTTCGAACTCAGGTGCAGTGGCGGCACGACGGCGCCGTGCTGGGTGTCGCTGCCGAGTCCGGACCGGGCGGCACGGGTGGCCGGGGCTCTGTTGCTCATGACTCTCCTCCGTCTAGGCTCCCGTGGGAGCGGGTTCGGCTCATCGCGAACCCTGCGGAGGCGTCGGGCGGGGTCACCGGGCCCACGAGTCCGCCGGCAAAGGCGGGGCTGCCCGGCAACTCATCTCCCGGCAAGCGCACGGCATCGGCCGCTTCGCTCCCCGCAGGAGTTGGCACCGTTGCGGGATGGTGAGTCCCGCAGGTTGCCCCGGCATCAAAGGGCCTGTCCCTCCGCCGGTCTGGATGAGTATGCGTCTCTACTGTAACCGTTCGTGGCGCTCAGGCAATAGCCCGCGCCGGTGATCTCGTCCCGAGCGCAGCGGCGACGGCCGCCGCGACCTGCTGTGTGGTGACGGCGCGTTCGCGCCCGGCGACGTCGGGGGTGCCGATGCCACGCACCACGGTGTCCTGCACCGCCTGCTCCACTGCGCTTGCCTCGTCCTCCAGCCCGAGCGAGTGGCGCAGCAGCATGGCCGCGCTGAGAATCGTGCCGCAGGGATTGGCAATGCCCTGTCCGGCGATGTCGGGGGCAGAGCCGTGGATAGGCTCGTAAAGTCCCGGCCCGGACTGCGCCAGCGAGGCGGACGGCAGCATGCCGATCGAGCCGGTGATCACGGACGCCTCGTCGGTGAGGATGTCGCCGAACATGTTCTCGGTCACCACCACGTCGAAGCGCCGCGGATCCTGGATCAGCTGCATCGCCGCGGCGTCGACCAGGGCATGCTCCAGGCGCACGTCGGGAAACTCGTCGCGCCCCATGCGCGTGGCGATTTCGCGCCACAGCCGGGAAGTCTCCAGCACGTTGGCCTTGTCCACTGAAGTCAGGCGGCCGTTGCGTTTCCGGGCCAGCTCGAAGCCCAGCCGCAGCACGCGCTCGATTTCCTCGCGGCTGTAGCTGCACACGTCCGAGGCACCGTCGGCGTCGCGCTGCTTGGCACCGAAATAAATGCCCCCCGTGAGTTCGCGCACGAACAGTATGTCGACGCCCTCGAGCAGGTGTTCCTTCAACGGCGAGGCGCCGTACAGCGCCGGATGGGTGGCGACGGGGCGCAGGTTGGCGTAGACGCCGAGCGCGCGACGCAACGCCAGCAGCCCTTGCTCCGGCCGCACCGGGGCCGCGGGATCGGACCACTGCGGCCCGCCGACCGCGCCGAGCAACACACCCTCGCTCGCCAGGCACAGTTCAAGCGTCGCCGCCGGCAGCGCCTCACCGGTGGCCTCGATGGCACAGCCGCCGACGAGGCCGTCGCGGAACTCGAAATCGTGGCCGAAGGTTTCTGCCACGGCGTCCAGCACCACCCGCGCCGCAGCGACGACTTCCGGACCGATACCGTCGCCGGGCAGCAGCGCGATCAGGCGGGACATGCGCGGCGGCCCTCGTAGGCCTGTATCGCCGGTTCCTGGCTCAGCAACCAGCCCAGCGGATCGACGCCGTTGAGCATGCAGTGGCGCGCGAAAGCCTCGACCTCGAAGCCGGCCTCGCGCCCTGCCTCCAGCCGCACCGTGCAGTTGCGCAGGTCGATGGTGATTTCGGCGCCGGGGTGCGCCAGCAGCCAGGCATGCGATTCCGCATCCAGCACCACCGGCAGCAGTCCGTTGCGCAGGGCGTTGCTGCGGAAGATGTCGGCGATCTCGGTACTGATCACCGCGCGAAAGCCGTAGTCGAGCAGCGCCCAGGGCGCATGCTCGCGCGAAGAGCCGCAGCCGAAGTTGCGCCCCGCCACCAGGACCCGCGCGCCCTCCGACTCTGGGCGGTTGAGCACGAAGTCCTCGCGCGGCCGATTGGCTGCATCGCGCCGCCAGTCCGCGAACAGGTGCCGGCCGAGGCCGGTGCGCTGGGTGGTGGTGAGAAAACGTGCCGGGATGATCTGGTCGGTATCGACGTTATCCACGGGCAGGACAGCGGTGCGCGCGGTGAGCACGGAGAAGGGCTCGGTCATGCGATGCGCCTCCCTTCCTCCAGCAACGGCCGCGGGTCGGCCACCTTGCCGGTGATGGCGGATGCGGCCGCCGTGAGCGGGCTGGCCAGCAGCGTGCGCGCGCCCTGTCCCTGCCGGCCCTCGAAGTTGCGGTTGCTGGTGCTGACCACGTACTGGCCGGCGGCGGCGCGGTCGCCGTTCATGGCGATGCATAGCGAGCAGCCGGACTGGTGCCACTCGGCACCGGCATCACGAAACACGCGGTCGAGCCCCTCGGCCTCGGCGTCACGGCGCGTCTGCTGGCTGCCCGGCACGACCAGCGCGCGCACGCCGGGCGCCACCCGCCGGCCGCGCAGCAGCGCCGCGGCCGCACGCAAGTCGCTGAGGCGCGAGTTGGTGCAGCTGCCAATGAATACGAGCTGGATCGGCTGGCCCGCGATGGCTGCGCCCGGCTTCAAGCCCATGTAGTCCAGCGCCTTGCGCTGCCCGCTGCTGACCCGCTCCGGGATGCGGCCGCTGACCGGCATGACCATGCCCGGGTCGGTGCCCCAGGTGACCTGCGGCTCCAGCGCCGAGACGTCGACGATGACGCTGCGGTCGTACTCGGCGCCCGGATCCGAGCGCAGCTGCCGCCAGTCCGCCACGGCGCGGTCCCAGTCGGCGCCGCGGGGCGCCATGGGCCGGCCCTCGAGATACGCGAAGGTGGTCTCGTCCGGCGCCACCATGCCGGCGCGGGCGCCGGCCTCGATGGCCATGTTGCACAGGGTCATGCGCTCGTCCATCGACATCGCGTCCACCGCCGCGCCGCGGAACTCGATCACGTGGCCGGTGCCCCCGTCGACGCCGATGCGGCCGATCACGGCCAGGATCACGTCCTTCGCAGTGACCCCCGGGCCCAGACGCCCCTGCAACTCCACCAGCAGTGTCTTCGGCATGCGTTGCAGCAGGCACTGCGTCGCCAGCACGTGGCCGACCTCGGTAGTGCCGATGCCGAAGGCCAGCGCGCCGAAAGCGCCGTGCGTCGTGGTGTGGCTGTCGCCGCAGACGATGGTCATGCCCGGCTGGGTGGCGCCCTGCTCCGGGCCGATGACGTGCACGATACCGCGGCGCGTGCTGTTGACGCCGAACAGCCGCACGCCGGCGCGGCCGCAGTTATCGCCCAGCATGCGCACCTGGTAGCGCGCCGCGGCATCCATGTCGCCCAGGCCCTCGGCCCAGCTGCCGTCATCGGTCGGAATGGAGTGGTCCACCGTGGCCAGCGTGCGCTCGGGACGGCGCACCTTGAGGCCGCGCTCGCGCAGGGCCGCGAAGGCCTGCGGCGAGGTCACCTCGTGCACCAGGTGCAGGTCGATGTACAGCACCGCAGGCGTCTCCGCGGTCTCGGGGACGACGACATGCCGGTCCCAGACCTTGCGGAACAAGGTGCGCGGCGCACTCATACCGCCACCGAGGCGACCGGCGTGAAGGCCGACTCCGGCGACTCCAGCGGCTGCAGCCAGCCCCACTCGTCACGCGTCTCCCCGTTGAACAGCCCGAAGAAGCGCTGCTGCATGAGCTCGGTGACCGGCCCCCGTGTGCCGCTGCCGATGGCGATGCGATCCACGGAGCGCACCGGGGTCACCTCGGCCGCGGTGCCGGTGAAGAAGATCTCGTCGGCGAAATACAGCATCTCGCGCGGCATCGGCTGTTCATGCACCTCCAGGCCCGCGGCGTGCGCCAGGGTGATGACGGTGTCGCGGGTGATGCCGGCGAGGATCGAGCAGGCAGCCGGCGGCGTGTAGATCTTGCCGTCCTTGACGATGAAGATGTTCTCGCCCGCGCCCTCGCCGATCATGCCGTCGGTGGTGAGGCCGATGCCCTCGGCATAGCCGTGGCGCTTCGCCTCCATGCTGATGAGCTGGCTCGACAGGTAGCCGCCCGCGGCCTTGGCGCCGGACGGAATGGTGTTCGGCGCCACCCGGTTCCAGGACGAGACGCAGACGTCGACGCCGTTCTTCATGCCTTCATCGCCGAGGTAGGCGCCCCACTGGATGGCGGCGATGGCCACCTCCACCGGCGAGTCGGCCGGCGCGGTCAGGCCGAGGCCGGCATAGCCGCGGAACACCACCGGGCGCACGTAGGCGCCGGCGTTGAGCTCGTTGGCCAGTACCGCCTGGTTACACGCGGCCTCGATCTCCTGCGGCGTGAACGGCATGCGCAGGTGATAGATCTTCGCCGAGTTGAACAGGCGCTGCACGTGCTCGCGCAGGCGGAATGAGCGGGAGCCTTCCGGCGTGCGATAGACACGAATGCCCTCGAACACCGAAGAGCCGTAGTGCAGGGCGTGCGAAAGCACGTGCACCGTGGCGCTCTCGCCGGGGACGATCCTGCCGTTCTGCCAGATATAGCGTGGAAACTGGGGCGCCACTTGAATACTCCGTTGACTCGTGCCTGGTAAAAAAACTCTGTCGTGTGCCTGCTCAGGCAGCCTGCTCCGCGTCCCGCCGGGCCGAGATGCGGTTGACTGCCTGCAGGAACGCGAGCGCGCTCGCCTGGATGATGTCGGTGTCGAAACCCTTGCCCTGCCAGCTGCGGCCGCCGTGGGCGACCGAGACCACGGCCTCGCCCTGGGCGTCCTCGCCCACCGTGACGTTGCGCACGTCGAAGCTCTTCAGCTCCACCGTCACACCGGTGGCACGCTCGATGGCGCTGAACGCGGCCTCGACCGGGCCGTCGCCCTCGGCGCATTCACGGCGGCGAGTGCCGTCGGCATGCGCCAGCTCGGCCTCGGCCGTGGCCCGCGGGCCGTCGCCTGAGGCGATGCGCAGCTTGACCAGCTGCCAGGGCCCGGCGCCGACCTCGTCGGAGCGCAACACCAGCGCCTCGATGTCGGCGTCGAAGATCTCTTTCTTGCGGTCGGCCAGCGTCTTGAAGGCGATGAAGGCGCGGTCCAGCTCGGCCTCGTCCAGTGCCAGACCCAGCTCTTCGACCCGGCTGCGGAAGGCGTGCCGGCCGCTGTGCTTGCCCAGCACCAGGCGACTGCCGCCCAGGCCGACATCCTCGGGCCGCATGATCTCGTAGGTCTGCTGGTTGCGCAGCATGCCGTGCTGGTGGATGCCGGCCTCGTGGGCAAAGGCGTTCTCGCCCACCACCGCCTTGTTGCGCGGCACGGCGACGCCGGTGACTGCAGCCACCAGGCGGCTGGTGGGCGCAAGGCGCCGCGTGTCCACGCCGGTGTGCACCTGCATGCGGTCCGCGCGCGTGCGTACCGCCATCACCACTTCTTCCAGCGCGCAGTTGCCGGCGCGCTCGCCGATGCCGTTGATGGTGCACTCCACCTGCCGTGCGCCCGCCTGCACCGCGGCCAGGCTGTTGGCCACCGCCATGCCGAGGTCGTCGTGGCAATGCACGCTGAGCACGGCACGCTCGATGCCGGGCACGTGCTGGCGCAGGTAGGCGATGCGCTCCGCAAACTCGGCCGGCACCGCATAGCCGACGGTGTCCGGGATGTTGACCGTGGTGGCGCCGGCCTCGATCACCGCCTGCACCACTTCCGCCAGGTAGTCCAGCTCGGTGCGCGCCGCGTCCTCGGCGGAAAACTCCACATCCGCACACAGCGCGCGCGCTACCCGCACGCCCTCCACTGCGCGCCGGATGACCTCGTCGCGGCTCATGTTCAGCTTGTGCTCGCGGTGGATCGGGCTGGTGGCGATGAACACGTGCAGGCGCGGCCGCTCCGCCTCGCACAAGGCCTGCCACGCACGCTCGATGTCGTTGCCGCCACAGCGCGCCAGGCCACAGATGACCGGCCCCCGGATCTCGCGTGCAATCAGGCGCACGGACTCGAAATCGCCGTCCGAGGCGGCGGGGAATCCCGCCTCGATGACGTCGACACCCAGCTCGGCGAGGGCGTGCGCGACGCGGATTTTCTCGCGGTCGGTCATGCTGCAGCCCGGCGCCTGCTCGCCGTCGCGCAGCGTGGTGTCGAAAATGACCAGGCGATCGGGCTCAATAGCCATAGGACAGCTCCCCGATCGGGAAGTAAGGCATGGCCTTGGGCTGGTGCATCGGCCGTTCGTCCTGCAGGGCCCGCAACAGCGTGGCCGTGTCGATGTTCCCGCCGGTCAGCACGACGCCGATGCGCGCACAACCGTGCTCGCGCGCATAGCGCTGCGCGCCGGCCAGCGCCGCGGCGCCGGCGCCCTCGGCCATCTGGTGCACGTTGCGCGCGTAAGTCGCGATGGCAGCCTGGATCTCGCGCTCCGACACCAGCAGCACGTCGTCGAGATGGCGCCGCATCACTTCCAGCGTGGCCTGCACCGGCACGCGCACGGCCAGTCCGTCCGCCAGGGTATCGACGGCAGCGAAGGGATGGCGCTCGCCGGTATGCCAGGCGTGATGCATGGCCGGCGCATTCTCGGCGCACACGCCGATCACCCGGGTCGCCGGGCTGCGCGCCTTGATCACCGTCGCCATCCCGGCGGCAATGCCGCCCGCGCCGACCGGGACGAACACCGCGTCGAAAGGCTGCCGCGCCTGCGCCAGCATCTCCATGGCGATGGTCCCGGCGCCCGCCACCATGTCGGGATCGCGGGCGGTGTGCACCAGGCGCGCACCGGTACGTTCCGCGTGCTCCTCGGCTGCGATCATGGCGGCGTCGAAGTCGTGGCCGATCTCGATCACGCGGGCGCCCAGCGCCGTCATGGCGTCGTTCTTTTCGCGACTGTTGTCGCGCGGCACGAACACGGTGCAGCAGACGCCGTGCATGCGCGCCGCATAGGCCACCGCATGGCCGTGGTTGCCGCGGGTGGCTGTCACCAGGCCGCGCGCGCGGTCCTCCGCGGACATGCCGTGCAAAAGGTTGAGCGCGCCGCGGATCTTGAACGAGCCCACGTCCTGGGCGTTCTCCAGCTTGACGTGCACCTCGCAGCCGACGTCGGCATCCAGCATCGGGTGATGCAACAGCGGTGTCGGCGGCAGTTGCGCGCCCACCACCGCCATCGCGGCTTCCACCTGCGCCAGCGTGACCAGCGGAGTGGCCGCGGCCGCAGGGGGCGCTGCGCCGCGCGGGGTTTTTGGCACCCGCGGATCCAGGGCCAGGGAACCGTCGCTCAACATGCCACGCTCTCCCCTACTACGGCCGGCGTCTCCGCGGCGGTCAGGCAGGCCACGCTGCGCACGTCGTACAGCTTCTGGATCTGTCGCGTCAGCGTCTCGACGGAGCGGCCGCTGGAGTGGACGTTCACCGTCACTTCCACGTGCTGCGCGCTCTCGTCCGCATGGGCGTTCATGGAGGTCACGGCGAATCCGCGCCGCTCGATGAGGCCGAGCAGGCGGATCAGGGCGCCCTCGACCTTGTATATGTTCATCCGCAGCGTGTGGTTCATGCGCTCAACTCCTCCATCATCACGTCATTACTCTGGCCCGGCGGCACCAGCGGCCAGACATTGCTCTTCGGATCGATACACACGTGGGCCAGCAGCGGGCCCTCGGTCTCCAGCAGCCTCCGGATCGCGCCCTCGACCTCGTCGCGCCGCGTGATGCGGAAGCCCGGGATGCCGAACGACCGCGCCACCTCGACGAAATCCGGGTTGTCGGACAGGTCGACCTCGCTGTAGCGCTCCTGGTGGAACAGCTGCTGCCACTGGCGCACCATGCCCAGCGAGGAGTTGTCGACCAGCAGGATCTTCAGGTCCAGCCCGTAGCGCCTGATGGTCGCCAGCTCCTGGATGTTCATCATGATCGAGCCGTCGCCGGAGACCGTGACCACGCGCGCGCCCGGCCGCGCCAGGCAGGCGCCGATGCCGGCCGGGATGCCGTAGCCCATCGTGCCCAGCCCGGCGCTGGTCAGGTGCTGTTCCGGGCGGTCGAAATGGCAATGCTGCGCGACCCACATCTGGTGCTGGCCGACGTCGCAGGCGATGGTCACGTCGGGCGCTTCTTCGGTCAGCCGGCGCAGCATGTGCGGCACGTAGATGTAGTCGCCGGGGGCGTCGTAGCGCCAGGCGTGCTCGACCTTGCGCTCGGCGCACCACTGGCGCCACGGCTCGATCGACAGCCCGGTCGGCATGGCGCCCAGGGACTCCGCCAGGTCGCCAAGCAGCCCGGCGTCGGCGAAGCGCAGCTTGCCGATCTCGCTCGGATCGGCGTCCATGTGGATCACGCTGGCCTTGGGCGCAAAACCGTCCAGCTTGCCCGTGGCGCGGTCGTCGAAACGCGCACCGACACAGATCAGCAGGTCGGACTCCTGGATGGCGCGATTCGCGGCACGGTTGCCGTGCATGCCCAGCATGCCGAGGAAATTCTCGTCCCGCGTCGAGACCGAGCCGATGCCCTTCAGCGTGGTCACCACCGGGATGCCGCTGGCCTGCGCGTAGGCGCGGAAGGCGTCCACGGCGCCGGCGATGGGGATGCCGCCGCCGCCGTACAGCACCGGCCGCTGCGCAGCCAGGATCAGTTCACGCGCCATCTCGACCTGCTCGGGGTCGGGCGACTGCCGCTTCTGGCGCCGCGTCTCGTAGATCGGCGTGATGGCGGGCACTGCATTCGTCACGTCCTTGGGCAGGTCGACCAGCACCGGCCCCGGCCGTCCTTCGCTCGCGATCTGGAAGGCCAGCGCAATAGTCTTGGGGATATCCTCGGCGCGCCGCACGATGAAGCTGTGCTTCACGATCGGCATGGTGATGCCGAAGACGTCGACCTCCTGGAATGCGTCGGTGCCCATCACGGTGGTGGGCACCTGGCCGGTGATGATCACCAATGGCACGGAATCCATGAAGGCGTTGGCAATGCCGGTCACCAGGTTGGTCGCGCCCGGGCCGGAGGTCGCCATGCACACCGCCGGGCGGCCGGTGACCCGCGCGTAGGCGTCGGCGGCCAGCGCCGCGCCCTGCTCGTGGCGCGCCAGGATGTGCTTGATGGACGAGTTCAGCAATGCGTCGTAGACGGGCATGATGGCGCCGCCCGGGTAGCCGAAGATGATCTCGACGCCCTGCTGTTCCAGGGCGCGGACCACCAGCTCGGCTCCCTTGGCGCTCATGCCGCGTCCTGCTTGTCTGAGCGCAGCCACGACATGCGGGCGCGCAGCTCGCGCCCCACCTTCTCGATGGGGTGGGCCATGTCGGCCGCCATCATCGCCTTGTAGCGCGGCATGCCCGCCTCGGACTCGGCCTGCCACTCGCGTGCGAAGGTGCCGTCCTGGATTTCCTTCAGCACCTCGCGCATGCGCTCACGCGTGCTCGCATCGACGACACGCGGCCCGCGCGTCAGGTCGCCGTACTTGGCGGTGTCGCTGACGAACTGGTGCATCTTCGCCAGCCCGCCCTCGTGCAGCAGGTCGACGATGAGTTTCAGCTCGTGCATGCACTCGAAGTAGGCCACTTCGGGCTGGTAGCCGGCTTCCACCAGCGTCTCGAAGCCCTGCGTGACCAGCTCGGTGACGCCGCCGCACAGCACGGCCTGCTCGCCGAACAGGTCGGTCTCGGTCTCCTCGGCGAAGGTCGTCTCCAGCACGCCGCCGCGCGTGCCGCCGATGCCGTGGGCGTAGGCCAGGGCGCGCGCCCTGGCCCGGCCCGTCGCGTCCTGCGCCACGGCCATCAGGCAGGGCACGCCGCGTCCCTCCTCGTACTGCCGCCGCACCAGCGCGCCGGGGCCCTTGGGGGCCACCAGGACCACGTCGATGGATTCCGGGGCCTGGATGGAGCCGTAGTGGATGTTGAAGCCGTGCGCGAACAGGATCGCCGCGCCGGGCTTGATGGCGGACTCGATGGCGCGCCACACGCCCGGCGCGGCCATGTCCGGCACCAGGATGGCGACGATGTCGGCCCCCGCAGCCGCCTCTGCCGGCGGCGCAACCTTCATGCCGTCCCGCTCCGCCTGCTTCCAGCTCGGCCCGCCCGGGCGCAACCCGACCGTGACGTCGAAGCCGCTGTCGCGCAGGTTGAGCGCATGCGCCCGGCCCTGGCTGCCGTAGCCGATGACGGCGATACGGCTCACGCCGGCCTTGCCCTGGTCAACATCCGATTCGACGTAGATCTTCATGCTCAACACCTTTCCTCAAGTCCAAGATTTTTCAGGCCCAGAATGCGAGAACCCCGCAGCCGTTTCCGGTTGCGGGGTTCTATGGTTTGGTTGCTCGCTGCTTTTTCGCCTACCTACACCACGACCCCGCTCTTCCCAAGTACGAGAATCACGATAAGGAGGCCAAGGAGGGCGCTGACTGCGTGCATCGGCAGGCGCTCGGGCACGCGGGCGACGGCGATGGGCCGCTGCCTCGTGTGGTTCCTGCGCTGTGACTTGCCGTGGCTCATTGTTTGGGTAACGCTTGTTGCGCTGCAATCAGGTTGAGCGGATTCTAAGCACGATGCTTTCCGCCGTGTCAACACTTTTTTTCAGCGGCCGGGTGAAACCTTCCATCAGCCAAGGCGATTTTCGACATGACTGACCAGCGCTCCCGCAAGTACTCCAGCCCCGTCGTCGACGGTGTCACTCGCGCCCCCAGCCGCGCCATGTTGCGCGCGGTCGGCTTCAGCGACGCGGACTTCAGCAAGCCCCAGGTCGGCATCGCCTCCACCTGGGCGCAGCTCACGCCGTGCAACATGCACATCGACCAGCTGGCGCGGGAGGCTGCCTCCGGGGCCGACGCCGCCGGCGGCAAGGCCGTGATCTTCAACACCATCACCGTCTCCGACGGCATCTCCATGGGCTCGCCGGGCATGCGCTACTCGCTGGTGTCGCGCGAAGTCATCGCCGACTCCATCGAGACCGTGGTCGCGGGCGAAGGCTTCGACGGCTTCGTGGCCATCGGCGGCTGCGACAAGAACATGCCGGGCTGCGTCATGGCGATGGCGCGCCTGGACCGCCCCTCGGTCTTCGTCTACGGCGGCACCATCCGCCCCGGCGCCAACCACACCGACATCGTCTCGGTGTTCGAGGCCGTCGGCGGGCACGCGCGCGGCACCGTCTCCGCGGCGGAACTGAAGCAGGTCGAGCGCACCGCCATCCCCGGCCCCGGCTCCTGCGGCGGCATGTACACCGCCAACACCATGGCCTCGGCCATCGAGGCGCTGGGGCTGAGCCTGCCGAACAGCTCGGCCCAGGAAGCCGTCGGCGCCGCCAAGGCCGAGGACTGCCGGCGTGCGGGCGCCGCCGTCCTGGAGCTGCTGGCGCGCGACATCAAGCCCTCGGACATCCTCACCCGGGAGGCCTTCGAGAACGCCATCGCCGTGACCATCGCGCTCGGCGGCTCGACCAACGCGGTGCTGCACCTGCTGGCCATCGCGGACGCGATCGGCGTGCCGTTGGAGCTCGAGGACTTCACCCGCATCGGCGCGCGCGTGCCGGTGCTGGCGGACCTCAAGCCCAGCGGCAAGTACCTCATGTCCGAGCTGATCGCCATCGGCGGCATCCGCCCGCTGATGAAGATGCTGCTGGACGCCGGGTTGCTGCACGGCGACTGTCTCACGGTCAGCGGCCGCACGCTGGCGGCGGACCTGGCGGACGTCGCCCCCTACCCCGCCGGGCAGGAGGTCGTGCGCGGCCTGGACGCCCCCATCAAGGCCGACAGCCACCTGGTCATCCTGCGCGGCAACCTGGCCCCGGACGGCGCCGTGGCCAAGATCACCGGCAAGGAAGGCGAGCGCTTCGTCGGCGCGGCACGCGTGTTCGACGGCGAACAGCAGGCGCTCGACGCCATCCTTGCCGGCCGCATAGCGGCCGGGGACGTGGTGGTGATCCGCTACCTGGGGCCGAAGGGCGCGCCGGGGATGCCGGAGATGCTGTCGCCGACCTCGGCCATCATGGGCCGCGGCCTCGGCGACTCCGTCGCGCTCATCACCGACGGCCGCTTCTCGGGCGGCAGTCACGGCTTCGTGGTCGGGCACGTGGCGCCGGAGGCGGCGGCCGGGGGCCCGTTGGCGGCGGTGGAGGACGGCGACGAGATCGAGATCGACGCCTCCCGGCACACCATCACCCTGCGCGTCGGGCCGGCCGGGCTCGCGCGGCGGCTCGAGGACTGGCGCCCGCGCCAGGGAGAGAAACGCGGCACGGTGCTGGAGAAGTACGCCCGCCTCGTCAGCTGCGCCTCGAAGGGCGCCGTGCTCAGCTGAGCTGACCCGAGCTCAGAGCCAGCGGCGCACGCGGCGGCGGTAGGCCTCGAACTCGTCGCCGAACAGGGCCGCCAGCGCGCGCTCCTCCGGCCGGATCTGCCAGCGGGTCATGGCCCCGGCGAAGACCGGCAGCACGACTGCCGCCGCGATGGAACCCAGCCAGGTCGCCCAGGCCGCCAGGGCCAGCAGCAACGACAGGTACATGGGGTTGCGGCTGTAGCGGTAGATGCCGGCGGCCACCAGCCGGCTGGCGCGCTCCGGCCGCAAGGGGTTCACCGTAGTCTCGTGACGCGCGAAGACGCGCACGCTGGCGAGGCCGACCAGTCCCGCCGCCAGCAGCAGCACGCTGGCAGCAAGCAACTGGCCCGGAAAAGTGATCCGGTCGGTGCCCGTGAACACAGCCAGGCCGCCCATGACCGCGGCCGCGACCAGGAACAGCGCCACGGGCGGAACCCGCAATTCCAGCAGCTGCATCACTTCCCTCCTCGCCGGCGCCGGCCGGGCGGCAAGGATAGCCCACTTGCGCGGCGCGCGAGTCACTCCTGCACAGGGCGCCGTGTACAAACTTCCCCGCAGAAATGTGACACGGGCCATTCAATTCACGCAGTGCGTTATACATAATGCGCAACCAATTGAGTTATCGCGGGATTCAGATTTGCCATCCAGCCCCCATTCGGACGCCTCGGCGCGCCCCGGAGTGACCCGGACGCGCCCGTCCGCAGGCCGTGCCGTGGCCGCCGTGATCGCCGCGGCTTGGCTGCTGCAGGGCTGCGCCGCGGAGCCGGGCCAGGACTGCACGGCGATCACCGCGGACCTGCGCCCGCTGGTCGGTGCGGAGTGGTCCGACGTGCCTTCGAGCGCGGGCCTGTTCGTCGCCTTGCGCGCGATCCGGCTCGCCATCGAGCGCCAGCTGGTCGCCCACGACGAGTGGGTCGGGCTGGGCTGGTGCGAGTACCGCGCGGAGCAGTTCGACGCCGCCGAGGCTGCCTTCACCGAGGCGACCCGGCGCGTACGGCACTCCGCGGACGCAGCGCTGGGTCTAGGCTTCATCGCGCTGCGCCGGGACGCCCCGGGAGCGGCCGTGGGCTGGTTCAGCGCCGCGCTGGCGCGGGACCCGGGGGCGGCGGAGCCGGCCGAGGGCCTCGCGCTCGCGGCCGAGCGCCTGCCGCCGGGCGACCCGGCAGCCGGGACGCTGGCGCTCACCGCGGAACGCATCCTGGCACAGCGCCCCGGTGACGCCGACTGGTTGTTCATTCGCGCCACCGCACTGCGCAAGGCGGGACGCGGCGGGGAACTGCGCCTGCAACCGGACCGGGGCAGCGAACGGCCGCACTACTTCGCCCGCGCCGGCGCCGACTACCTCGAGGTGCGCGGCGCGGACGGGCAATGGCGCCCCCTGTACGTCAAGGGCGTCAACATCGGGCCCGCGTCGCCCGGGCGCTATCCTTCCGAAGCGCCGCAGGACGAGGCCACCTGGCAGTCGTGGCTGCAGGAGATCGCGGCGCTCGGCGCCAACGCGGTGCGCGTCTACACCCTGCAGCCGCCCGCGTTCTATCGGGCCTTGGCGCGTCACAACGCCGGCGACGAGGAAGGCCGCTTGTGGCTGCTCCAGGGCGTCTGGACCGAGCTGCCGCCGGGTGACGACTTCGACGACCCGGCTTACCTGGAGGGCTTCCATGCCGAGATTTCGCGCGTGATCGACGCCGTGCACGGCGACCTGGTGCTGTCGCGCGCCCGCGGGCACGCCCAAGGCGTCTACGACGCGGACGTGTCGGCTTATACGCTGGCGTGGATCATCGGGCGCGAATGGGAGCCCTTCGCGGTCGTGGCCTACGACGCCATGAACCCGGGGCCCTGCGATCACGCCGGACGCTTCGTCGCGGTCGCGGGCGGACGCGCCATGGAATGCTGGATCGGGCGCAGCCTGGATTTCGCCGCAGCCTACGAGGCGCGGCGCCACGGCGTGGGGCGGCCGCTGACCTTCGCCAACTGGCCCACGCTCGATCCCCTGCACCACCGCAGCGAGGCGAACCGGGCGGAGGAAGACCAGTGGCGGCTGGAGCTGGAAGGCGTGCCGCTGCCGCAGCGCTCGGCGCCGGCGTGGGACGACGACGCCATCAGCGTCGACGCCACACTGCTGTCCGGCACGCGAGACTTCGGCCCGGGCGTCTTCGCCTCCTACCACGTCTATCCGAACTTTCCCTACTTCATGAACCTGGAGCCGGCCTTCGCCGCAGCGACCGACGCCGCGGGCGTGAACCGCTACCTTGGCTACCTGCGCGCGCTCAAGGACTACCACGGCGACCAGCCGGTGCTGGTGGCGGAGTTCGGCATGTCCACCAGCCGCGGCATCGCGCACCTGCAGCCCGAGGGCCTCCATCACGGCGGCCAGCACGAGCCCGAGGCCATGCGCCAGGTGGCGCGCCTCGCCCGCAGCATTCACGACGCCGACATGGCCGGCGGCCTGGTGTTCGCGTTCATGGACGAATGGTTCAAGGGCACGTGGTCGACCAGCCCCTTCGAGCTGCCCGAAGACCAGCGCGCGTTCTGGTTCAACGCCCAAAGCCCGGAGCAGTCCTACGGCCTGTGGGCGGCACGCCCGGCGGCGCCGGTCACCATGACCGGTCGCGCCGCCGACTGGCGCGACATCGCGCCACTGCAGCAGCGCACGCCGGACCCGCAGGATGGCGGCTGGCACCAGCTGCGCGGGCTGAAGGCGACGCTGGACGCCGGCTACCTCTACGTGCTGCTGGAAACGGACGGCACTGGCGCGCCCGACTGGTCCCGGCTCGAGCTGGCGCTGGGCATCGACACTTATGACCCGCAGCGCGGCGAGCGTACGCTGCCCGCGCCCATGGACTGCAGCACCGCGACCGGCGTGGAGTTCCTGGTCCGGCTGCAGGGCCCCGATGACAGCGTGCTGCAGGTGACGCCGCCGTACCTCCCCCGCCACCCGGCCGAGAGCGGCGCCGCCGCCACCATGCTTTCGCCGCTGGCAGGGACAGGACGCTTCGAGACCCCGAAACTCACCACCAACCGCGAACGCTATACCCGCGACGGCAAGAAGGTCCCGGCGCGACAGGTGGCCCTGGGCCGGTTGCGTTTCGGCTCGCTCGACCCGGCCTCGCCGCTGTTCGACACCCGCAGCGACGTAGTGGTCGACCCGGACTCGGGCAGCATCGAGCTGCGCCTGCCCTGGGCGTTGCTCAACTTCGCCGACCCTGCCACGGGCAAGGTCCTGCACCAGCCGGTGGTCGGTGGCGCTCTCGCGACGCAGGAAACCGAGGGGCTGCGCCTGTATGCCTGCGCCTGGGACCCCACGGCGCCCGGGCTGCACAGCCGCCTGCCGGCGGCCGCCGAGGTCGCCCCGTTGCTGCCGCCGCCAGGCTGGACCGAGCCTGGTTACGTGCTCGAACCGAAGCACGGCTTGCCGCAGGTGGCGGAAGCATTGCGACAGCTGCCGGGTGGCCCGCGACCCGCGCGCCCCGACCCCGAGGAGACGCCATGAGACGCAAGAGCCCCCGGGCCGCGCCCTGCCTGGCGGCCGCCCTGGTGTTGAGCCTGGCGGCCGCATTCCAGCCGCTGCACGCGAGCGAGAACGCGGCACGCCTCGACGAACTCGCGCGCGAGGCACAACGCCTGTCCTGGGAACAGCGCTTCGACGAAGCGCTGGCCATGTACGCAGAGGTACTCGCCGCCGACCCCCAACATGAACTCGCGCGGCGTGAGCGCGCCAAGGTGCTGTCCTGGGCAAAGCGCTACGAGGAATCGGCGGCGGCTTTCCGCGCGCTGCTGGCGGAGCGGCCGGATGACCTGGAGGCGCGCGTCGGGCTGGGCAAGGTGTTGTCATGGTCCGGCGAATACGCGGCGGCACGGCGGGAATACGAACGCGTGCTGGAGCGTGCACCCGACCACCCGGAGGCCCTGCTCGGCATCGCCCAGACGCTGGCCTGGAGCGGCGACCTGGAGCGTGCGCGCCACGCCTACCGCCGCGCTGCCGGCGCCGCAACCGACCCCACTGCGGCACGAACCGGGCTGGCCTACCTGGACCTCTGGCAGGGCGCGGCAGCCGAAGCGCGACGTACCGCGGAGGCACTGGCGGAGCGCCACCCGGATTCGCCCGAGGTGCAGCAACTGCTGCGCGCGACGCGCGATGCCACGGCGCCGTGGATGGCCGCGAGCTGGGACCGGCTCGACGACAGCGACGACAACCTGTTCACCACCGCGCGCATCGAGGCCGGCACGACCCTGCGCAGCGGCCCCACCGTGCAGCTGTCCTACACCGACTATGACGTGGAGACCCTGGACCGCAACGGCAGCCTGCGCTCGCTGCAGGGCACGGTCGGCTACAGCCCGGCGCGCGGCCACTCGCTGCAGGCCATGCTCGGCGTCGACCGGCTCGAGAGCCAGGGCTTCGACAGCGCCAACGTCACCGACTGGGGGTTGCGCTGGAACTTCGCCCTGCCCGAGACCTGGCGCGGCACGCTGGACGCCCGCCGCGAGCCGTTCCGCTACTCCGTGCCGCTGATCGACAACCGCATCGTCATCGAGTCGCTGACCTTCGCCGCCAACGGGCCGCTGGGGCCGCGCTGGCGCCTGTCGGGGACCTTGTCGTCATGGCGCCTGTCGGATGACAACCAGCGCCTGAGCGCGGATCTCGGCCTGCGGCAACGCCTGGCCCGCGGGGCGCATACCCTCGAGGCCGGCCTGAACCTGCGCCTGCAGGACTGGGACAAGGACCTCGACAACGGCTACTTCGACCCCTCCGACTTTCGTGCCTGGGGCGTGGTGGCGCGCGCCTTCGGTCCGGTGGCCGGTCCGGCCGGGCTCGACTACGACGTCAGCGCGGAATTCGGCCTGCAGTCTTTCGACAGCCAGGGACTGAGCACCTCCAACGACCGCTATTACCTGCTCACCGCCCGGCTCGGCTGGCAAGCTACGCCGTATCTCCGCGTCGAGGGCTTCGCCGACGGCGGCTCTTACGCCTCGCAGGGCGGCGCCGAGTGGAGTTACTTCCGCATCGGCATCCAGCTGCGCCGCCGCTTCGGGAGTGGCACGCCCTGATGCGCACCGCGGTCGCCATCGCGATCATGGTTCTCGTCGGCGTGCTCGCTGCGCTGATGCTGTACATTCTCGCGCGGCGCCTGGTGGTGGCCTGGGTGCAGGGGATCGAGCGCCGGCGCCGCGCCAGGCTGGAGCACGCGCTGCAGCCCTGGCTGCGCGGCGCAACGGAAACGCCGCCGGCGCTGCTGCAGCGACTCCGCCGGTGGCCGGACCGGGGCATCTTCGTCGACCTGTGCCTGCAGGAGCTGCCGCGGGCCGACGCTGTCACGCGCGCGCGCATGATCGAGTGGCTGGAAGCACATGGTTACGTCGAGCAGTGGCTGCGCGAATTGCAGCACCGCAGTGCGTGGAAACGGGAAAATGCCGCCGAGCTCCTCGGCATCGTGCGGTCCGAGCGCGCCATCGACCCGCTGCTCGGGGCGCTGCAGGACGAGGCGCTCGACGTGCGCATGCGCGCCGCGGCGGCGCTGGGACAGCTCGGCGGCCGGCGCGCGCGTGAAGCGCTGATCGGCGCGCTCACCGACCAGAACCGCTGGTCGACCATCCGCATCACCGACCTGCTCTCGGGCATGGGGCCGGAAGTGGGCGCCGAGCTGCGCCAGGCCTTCCCCGGCATGGGGCGCGGGGCGCGGCTGGCTGCCATCGATCTCATCGCGCGCGTCGGCCGCGCCGACTCCGGCGAGTTCTTCACTGCACTGCTGCAGGACGAGGACATCGACATCCGCGCACGCGCCGTGGCGGCGCTCGGCCGCATCGGTCACCGTGCCGCCGCCGGGCAGCTGCTGCAGGCGCTGGAGGATCCGGCCTGGCCGGTCCGCGCCATGGCCGCCAAGTCGCTCGGCAGCCTGCAGGTCGAGGCCGCGGTGCCGTTGCTGTGCGACGCGCTGCGCGACCGTGAATGGTGGGTGCGGGCCAACAGTGCGGCGGCCCTGCGCGCCCTGGGCCCGGCCGGGGCCGAGGCGCTGCGCCGCATGCAGGACGACCCCGACCGCTTCGCGCGCGACCAGGCGCGCGCCACGCTGCACGAAATGGAGGCGGTGTCATGAGTCCCGGCATGTCCGCCTTCCTGGCCGAAGTGGTCACCGGGTACAACCACTTCATCCTGGTCTACTTCGTCCTCATCAACGCCGGCTACCTGGCAATCTTCCTGCTCTCGCTGCGGGCGTTGTGGCGCTTCGTGAAGCGCAGCTTCTTCCCCGACTACGAGAAGATCCGGGCCTCCGACCTGACCCCGCCCATCTCGTTGCTGGTGCCGGCGCACAACGAGGCGCGCAACATCGTCGAAAGCATCCATTCCCTGCTGCGGCTGAACTACGGCGGCTACGAGATCGTGGTCATCAACGACGGCTCGACGGACGAGACGCTGGACGTGCTGGTGCAACGCTTCGACCTGCGCCGCTCGACCGAGCCGGTGCGCGTGGTGCTGCCCACGGAAGAGATCCGCGGCGTGTACCGCTCCCTCAGCCACGCCAACCTGGTCGTGGTGGACAAGGCCCAGGGCGGCAAGTCCGACGCCCTCAACGCCGGGCTGAACATCAGCCGCTACCCGCTGTTCTGTTCCATCGACGCGGACTCGCTCATCGAGGAGAACGCGCTGCTGCGGCTGGTGAAACCGTTCATCGAGTCGCCGCAGGAAACCGTCGCTGCGGGCGGCATCGTGCGCGTGGCCAACGGCTGCAAGGTGGTGGACGGGCGCGTGGTCCAGGTCGGGTTGCCGCAGAGCCGCATCGCCGTGATGCAGGTGGTGGAGTACCTGCGCGCCTTCCTGGCCGGGCGCGCCGGCTGGAGCGCCATCCAGGCGCTGATGATCATCTCCGGCGCCTTCGGCCTGTACCGCAAGCAGGAGATCCTCGAGATCGGCGGCTATTCCAAGGAGACCGACACCGAGGACGCCGAGCTGGTGGTGCGCCTGCACAAGGCCATGGCCGAAGCCGGGCGGCGCTACCGCATCATTTTCATCCCCGACCCGGTGTGCTGGACCGAGGTGCCCGAGACCTGGAGCGTGCTGATCCGCCAGCGCTCGCGCTGGCACCGCGGGCTGATGCAGACGCTGTGGATGTACCGCGGCATGTTCATGCGGCGCCGCTACGGCACGCTCGGCACGGTGGCCATGCCCTGGTTCGTGGTCTTCGAGCTGCTCGGCCCGGTGGTCGAGGTGCTGGGCTACATCTCGATCTCGCTCGCCTGGTGGCTGGGCATCCTCGATCGCAGTTTCGTCATCCTGTTCCTCATTGTGGCCTTCGCGGTCGGCGCCCTGCTCTCGGTCGGCGCCCTGCTGCTCGAGGAAATCGCCTTCCGGCGCTACCCGCGCTTTCGCGACCTGCTGCGGCTGCTGGCTTACGGCTTCCTGGAGAACTTCGGCTTCCGCCAGTTCCTCACCTTCGTCAAGGTCAAGGCGCTGCTGGACATCCTGTTGCGCCGGCGCGGCTGGGGCCGCATGGATCGCCGCGGCTTCGAGCCGGGCGAGCGTGGAGACGGCGACGGCCCGCGACCCTGAGGCTCAGGGGAAGACGAAGGCGTCGACGTGGCTGCGCGGCTGCGGCCGGGTCAGCAGCGAGACCGCCAGCAGCACCGGCAGGTGCACCACCAGCCCGAGGATGCCCTCGTGCAGGTCCCAGGGACGCAAGCCCGGGTTGAAGAAGAACACCAGCGTCGCCAGGCTGCCCGCGACCAGGCCCGCGAGCACGCCGGCCGTGGTCGCGCGGCGCCAGTACAGCGCCGCGAGCACCGGCGGCGCCAGCTGGGCGATGACGCCGTAGGACGTCAGCAGCAGCACGACCAGCGAAGTGCCCTCGGTGACGGCGAAGAAATAGGCCACGGCGCCGGCCAGCAGCACCCCGATGCGGATGAGCAGGCGCTGCGTGGCGTCGCTGAGCGCCACGAAAGGCCGCACGCCGTCCTCTACGGCCACCGACGCCGTGGCGTGCAGCACCGCGTCCCCGGTCGACATCGAGGCCGAGAGCGCGCCGGCGCAGAACAGCCCCACCACCAGCAGCGGCAGCTGCACCTCGAGCACCAGCTGCGGCAGGATGAAATCGGGACGCTCCAGGCCGGGCATGTACAGCACCCCGGCGAAGCCGATCAGGAGCACCGGCACCAGGAATAGCTGGAAGGTCGGGAACAGCACGATGGTGCGCTTGAGGGTGCGCTCGTCGCGCGCCGTGAAGGCTTTCATGAACAGGTGCGGCCACAGCGTGAGGCCGATGGCGCTGACCAGTATGGCGCTGCTGTAGCCGCCCCAGCTCCAGGGTGCGCCACTGCTCATGAGGCCTGGTAATTCAAGAAGTTCCGGGCGCTCGCTGAGAATTTGCTCGAACATCGGCCCGACGCCGCCATACAGCGCGTAAGGCAGGTACAGGCCCAGGGTCCAGGCCATCACCACCATGAAGATGCCCTGGAAGGTGTTGGTCCAGCCGACCCCGCGCACGCCGCTGACCAGCACGTACAGCAGCACGATGCCGTAGGCCACGGCGGCGCCGGCCCACAGCGGCACGTGGCCGTCCGTGACCACCTCGATGACGATGCCGGCGCCGCGGATCTGCAACGTGACGTAGGGCACCAGCGCCACCACGCTGAGCACGGCGATGAGCAGCGAGAGGAAGCGCGAAGGAAAGCGCCCGGCCAGGAATTGCGCCTGCGTCACGTAGCCCAGTCTGCGCCCGATGCGCGCCACGCGCGGGCCGATGAAGTACCAGGGCGCGATGCCCAGCACGCCGTAGGACAGGATGTAGAACGCCGCCGCGCCGCGGGAGTAGGCCCAGCCCGGTCCGCCGAGGAAGGCGAAAGCGGAGAACACGGTCGCGCCGGTGACGAAATACATCACCAGCAGCCCGAAGTCCCGGTCGCCGGCGACGAAGCCGGTTACCGTGTGCGTCGTCTTGCGCCCGGCACGCAGGCCGATGAACAGCGTCAGGGCAAGGTAAGCCAGCACCACCAGGGAGACCCCGTGCCAGCGCTCCATCAGTCCCCTTCCCCGCGGCTCTCGAGATGATCGAGCAGCAGCAGCGCCGCAAAGCCGAGCAGGATCCACAGGATGGCCCAGGCCATGGGACGCGGCAGGCCGAGCACCAGCGGGCCGCCCTCGGCCACCAGCAGCGCGACCGGCCAGGTGGCGGCCGCGGCATAGAGAAGAAAAAACAGGACGACCGCGCGACGCAGGCGGGGCAGACGCATCATCCCGCCTGGCGGTTCGCGTCGGCCATGGCCCGCTCCGCCTCGTGGCAGGCCACGAGGTGGTCGCCGACCTGGCGCAGCGGCGGCACCTCGGCAGCACAGCGCGGCACGGCGATGGGACAGCGCGTGCGGAAGGCGCAGCCCGAGGGCGGGTTCACCGGCGACGGCAGGTCGCCCTCGAGGGGCGCGAACGCCTTGTTGCGCTCCTTTTCCGGGTCCGGGATCGGCACGGCGGCGATGAGAGCGCGCGTGTAGGGGTGCAGCGGCCGCTCGTAGAGGGCGACGCGGTCGGCGATCTCCGCCACGCGGCCGAGGTACATGACCATGATGCGGTGGCTGATGTGGCGCACCACGGCGAGGTCGTGCGCGATGAAGACCAGCGACAGGTTCATCTCGGCCTGCAGGTCCATGAGCAGGTTCACGATCTGCGCCTGGATGGAGACGTCGAGTGCGCTCACCGGCTCATCGCAGACGACCAGCTTCGGCTCCAGCACCAGGGCGCGCGCGATGCCGATGCGCTGGCACTGCCCGCCCGAGAACTCGTGCGGGTAGCGGTTGACGTGCTCCGGCCCGAGCCCCACCCGCTCCAGCATCGCGTCCACCTTGCGCCGCACTTCCGCGCGGCCCATGCGCGGGAAATGCGTCTGCAGCGGCTCGGCAACGATGTCGCCCACGGTCATGCGCGGGTTCAGCGAGGCCAGCGGGTCCTGGAAGATCACCTGCATGTCGCGCCGGTGTGGCCGCATGGCCTTCTTGTCCAGCGGCGTGATGTCCTCGCCCAGCAACGTCACCCGACCCGCGGTCGGCTGTACCAGTCGTAGCACCGCGCGCGCCAGGGTCGACTTGCCGCAGCCCGACTCGCCCACCACGCCGAGCGTCTCGCCCGGATGCAGCGCCAGGCTGACGCCGTCCACCGCCTTGAGGGTGCGCGTGCGGCCCAGCAGCGTCTCCGGCGCCAGCTTGAAGTGCACCTTGAGTTCATCGGCCTGCAGCAGCGGCTGCGCCGCGCGGTCGGGCTCGCGACGCAGGCGCTCGGCGTCCGGGGCGGCGGCGGGCTGTTCCTCGCCCTGCTCCGGCGCCACCGCGGCAAGACGCTGGATCTCGGCGCGGTCGAGCCGCGGCACCGCGGCCAGCAGCGCGCGCGTATACGGATGCTGCGGCCGGTAGAAGATGTCGTCCACGTGGCCGGACTCCTTCTCCTCGCCCTGGTGCATCACCAGCACCCGGTCGCACAATCCTGCCACCACGCCGAGGTCGTGCGTGATGAGGATGATGGCGGTGCCGAAGTCGCGCCGCACCTCGCGCATCAGCTCCAGGATCTGCGCCTGCACCGTGACGTCGAGCGCCGTGGTGGGCTCGTCGGCGATGAGCAGGTCGGGCCGGCACAGCATCGCCGAGGCGATCATCACGCGCTGGCGCATGCCGCCGGAGAACTCGTGCGGGTACATGTCCACGCGCTTGTTCGCTTCCGGGATGTGCACGGCGTCGAGCAGCTCGATACAGCGCGCGCGCGCCGCCTTGTGGCCGATGCCCTCGTGGTGCTGCAACACCTGCGCCATCTGCTGGAACACCGTCATGTAGGGGTTCAGCGAGGTCATCGGGTCCTGGAAGATCATGCCGATGCGCCGGCCGCGGATACGGCGCAGCGCCGCCAGCGGCATGCCGATAAGCTCGGTGCCGTCGAAGCGCGCCGAGCCCTCGGCGCGGCCGTTGGAGGCCAGCAGGCCGATCAGGCTCATCATGGACTGGCTCTTGCCGGAACCGGACTCGCCGACGATGCCCAGCGTCTCGCCCGGGTCCAGGCTGAAGCCGAGGTCGCGCACCGCGTGCACCTCGCCGTCGGGCGTGTGGAAGCGGACGTTGAGCTTTTCGACCTCGAGCAGCGCCATCAGCGGTCCTTGGGGTCGAGGGCGTCGCGCAGGCCGTCGCCGACGAAATTGAAGCAGAACAGGGTGAGGGCGAGGAAGGTCGCGGGGAACACCAGCATCCACGGCGCCGTGCCCATCTCCTGCGCGCCCTCGTTGACCAGCGCGCCCCAGGACGTCATCGGTTCCTGCACGCCGAGACCGAGGAAGCTGAGGAAGCTTTCCACCAGGATCACCTGCGGGATGGTGAGCGTGACGTACACCACCACCACGCCGAGCAGGTTGGGCACGATGTGGCGGCGGATGATGTTGAAGGTGGAGACGCCCTGCGCCTCGGCCGCCTCGATGAACTCCTTGTGCTTCAGCGACAGCGTCTGGCCGCGCACGATGCGCGCCATGTCGAGCCAGTTGATGGCGCCGATGGCGACGAAGATGAGCAGGATGTTGCGGCCGAAGAACACCATCAGCAGGATGACGAAGAACATGAAGGGCATGGCGTAGAGGATGTCGACGATGCGCATCATGACGTGGTCGACGCGGCCGCCGAGATAGCCCGCGGTGGCGCCCCAGCTGATGCCGATGAGCAGGCTCACCAGTGTCGCCACCACGCCGATCAGCAGCGAGATCCGGCCGCCGTAGAGCGTGCGCACGAACAGGTCGCGCCCCAGCGCGTCGGTGCCGAAGAAATGCCGGCTCTCCCAGTCGGGGCCGATGGAGACGTTGTCCCAGTCGGTCTGGGCGTAGTCCCAGGGCGAGAGCCAGGGGCCGACGATCACCAGCAGCGCCATGGCCAGGACCAGCGCGCCGGCCACCACCGCGGCGCGGTTCCGGCGCAGCACGTTCCACGCGTCCACCCACAGGCTGCGGCCCTTGATCGGGACCGGCGCGGCGGCCGTGGCGGCGGGCGGCGGCACGGCGCTCATGCGTACTTCACCTTCGGGTCGAGCCAGGCGTAGACCAGGTCGACCAGCAGGTTGAACAGGATGATCAGCGCGCCGTAGAACACCACCACGCCCATCACCAGCGTGTAGTCTCGATTCAGCGCGCCCTGCACGAAATACCGTCCCAGCCCGGGCACGCCGAAGATCTGCTCGATCACCACCGACCCGGTGATCACCGCCGCGGTGGCCGGCCCGAGGTAGGACACCACCGGCAACAGCACCGGCTTGAGCGCGTGGCGCAGGATGACGGTGCGCTCGGGCAGTCCCTGGGCGCGCGCGGTGCGGATGAAGTTGCTGCGCAGCACCTCGATCATGCTGCCGCGGGTCAGGCGCGCGATATAGGCGATCTGCGGCAGGGCCAGAGAAATCACCGGCAGCACCAGATAGCGCAGGCTGCCGTCGCCGATGCCGCCGGCGGGCAGCCAGCCGAGCGTGACGGCGAACAGCAGGATCAGCAAAGGCGCCATGACGAAGTTGGGGATGGAGATGCCGGTCATCGAGACCGCCATGACGGCATGGTCGGTGCGCGAGTTCTGGCGCAGGGCCGCGATGGTGCCTGCCGTCACGCCGACCAGCAGCGCCAGGATCATGGCCGAGCCGCCGAGCCGGAGCGACACCGGGAACCCGGCAGCGATGAGCTCGGTGACACTGTAGTCCTTGTACTGGAACGAAGGCCCGAAATCGCCCTGCGCGAGGTTGAGCACATAACGGCCGAACTGCTGTACCAGCGGCTCGTCGAGGTGGTAGGCCGCGCGCAGGTTGGCCTCGATCTCCGGCGGCAGCGCCTTCTCCGCATCGAAGGGCCCGCCCGGCGCCGCGCGGATCATGAAGAAGGCCAGCGTCACGAGGATCAGCAGCGTGGGGATGGCGCCGAGAAAGCGCGTCAGCGCGTAGCGGATCACGCGGTGCGGCCTCCGTGCAGTGCCTGCATGTTGCGGTAGCTTCGCTTCTGCATCAGTGCTTCAGGATCTCCAGGTCCTTGGTCTGGATGAAGTCCTGCACGTGCGGCCGGTAGTTGCCGACCCACGGCTTCACCAGCCGCTTGGTGACGTAGAAATATACCGGGATCACCGGCACGTCCTCCATCACCAGCTGCTCCGCCTGGTGCATGAGCTCGGCGCGCCGCTCCAGGTCGTTCTCGCGCGCGGCTTCCTCGAGCAGCGCGTCGTATTGCGGGTTGTTCCAGCCCGGGTCGTTGAGCCCGCTCTGGGAATGCAGGATCTCGAGGAAGTTGTAGGCATCGTTGTAATCGGCAATCCAGCCGGCGCGGAACACCTGCGTCGTCTGCTTGGTGCGCCGCGTCTCCAGGTAGACCTTCCACTCCTCGTTCACCAGCTCCACTTCGATGCCCAGCGCCTCTTTCCACATCGAGGCGATGGCCACGGCGATGGTGCGATGATTTTCATGGGTGTTGTAGAGGATCTGCACCTTGAGCGGGTTGTCGCGCGAGTAGCCGGCCGCCTCGTACAGGCGCCGCGCCTCGGCCACGCGTTCCTCCTGTGTCCAGGCCGCCCATTCCGGCACCACCTGCTCGTAGTTCGCCGCCCGTGGAACATAACCGTAGGCCGGGATCTCGCCCGCCGTGGTCACCTGCCGCGTCAGGATCTCGCGATCCACGGCGAGATTCAGCGCGCGGCGCAGCTCGACGTTGTCCTTGAAAGGGGGCTGGGTGACATTGAGGCCGTAGTAGTACACGCCGAGATACTCGCTGATCACCAGCTCGTCGGGCAGGTTCTCGCGGATCCAGCCGAGCTGCCGGAAAGGCAGGTCGTAGGTCATGTCGAGGGCGTCGGCGCGATAGCGTTGCAGCTCGGTGGACTGGTTCTCGATGGGGTAGAACCAGACTTCGTCGATGGTCGTGTTGTCGTTGTCCCAGTAGTAAGGATTGCGCTCCATGACGATGTGCGACTGCATCACCCAGTCCTTGAGACGATACGCGCCGTTCGAGACCAGCCGCCCGGGGCGCGCCCAGCGGCCGCCGTAGCGCTCCACGGTCGGACGGTGCACCGGGTATGCGGAGGAATGATTCAGCACGCCGAGGAAATACGGCGTCGGCGCCTCGAGGCGGATCTCCAGCGTGAGGTCGTCGATGGCGCGCACCCCCAGCGCCTCGGGCGGCAGCTCGCCGGCGATCACCTTCTCGGCGTTGAGGATCGGCCGCAGCATGATGCTGTAGTTCGACAGCGTCGCCGGATCCACCGAGCGCCGCAGGCCGTACGCGAAATCCTGCGCCGTGACCGGGTCGCCGTTGGACCAGCGGCCGTTCTCCCGCATGTGAAAAACGTACACCGTGCCGTCCGCGCTGATCTCCCAGGCGCGGGCCGCGCCCGGCACGATGCCAAGCTCCGGGTCGTCGTTGGTCAGGCCTTCGAACAGGTCCCGCTGCAGGTTGGACTCGGGCACGCCCTCGCTCTTGTGCGGGTCGAGCGACTGCGGCTCGGCGCCGTTGCCCCGGCGCAGCACCTGGCGTGCCGCCAGCTCGCGACCGGACTCGCCGCCGATCTTCGTCTGCCCGGCCGCTTCACGACCCGCCGACCCCGGGTCAGAGCAGCCCGAGAGCAGGAGCGAAAGGCAGGCCAGCGCGTATAAGAAAGCGACACGAAGCATGGGTTCCGGGACGGCAGCCAAACGAACGCCGGAAGGTACCACAAAGCGACGGCATCGACCCCCGAGGTACTGGTGGCTGCCGTGAAGCGGTTCTAGAATCGGGTACCGGCCGCTTGGGCGCACGGCCGGTGTCACCCAGTCGGCGCTCGATTCCGCGACAGGAGCAGGGCCATGAGCAAGGGTATGGATCGGAAGAAGGAAACGAAGAAGAAACCGGCCAAGACACCGGAGGAAAAGCGCGCCGAGAAGCGTGCCAAGAAGGGCAAGTAGCGCCCGGACGGAAGACCATGGAATGGTGCCGGAGAGTGGATTCGAACCACCGACCTGCTGATTACGAATCAGCTGCTCTGCCGACTGAGCTACCCCGGCACTGGGACCTTCGCGAGGCGGCGAAGTATAGGAGATGGCCGCCGTAGCGGCAATGCCGCAGGGCCGGCTCAGGCGCGGCTGCGCACCCGGATGATGACGTCCACGCCCTCGCGCTCCATGCCCTCGGGCGCGTTGGGCACGCCGGCAAAAGACACGGACTCCACGGGGATATCGATCATCTCGCCCGTGTCGACGTTGTAGAAGTGATGGTGCTCGTGGACCGTGGAGTCGTAGTAGACGCGATCGCGGTCGACCACCAGCTCGCGCAACAGGCCGCACTCCACGAACAGGTTCAGGGTGTTGTACACGGTCGCCTTGGAGACGCGAATGCCGCTCGAGCGCGCGCGTTTCAGGAGCTGCTCCGCGGACACGTGCTGCGGCCGCGACAGCACCAGCTCGGCCAGCTTGAGTCGCTGCGTGGTGGGCTTGGCGCCGTGCCGGGCCAGCCGGGACGCGATTTTTTCCTGCGTGTTCATAGGCATCCGAACCTCGTGCATGAGCCGCATTATATTCAGCTCAGCCCTTGCGTGCCACATGCCGCGCCGGGTCGTAGGGACCGGGGTCCAGCGGCGGCTCCGCCCCGCCCAGCAACGCTTCGAGCAGCTCGGCCGACCCCGGCGCCAGGTTGACGCCGTTGCGGAAGTGCCCGGTGTTGAGCCAAAGCCCGTCGACACCCGGCACCCGCCCGATCATCGGCACCCCCTCCGGCGACCCGGGCCGCAGCCCGGCCCACTGCCCCTGCACCGCGAGCGTGCCCAGCAGCGGCATCATCCCCGCCGCCGCCTCCTGCAGCTCGCGCGCCGCCTCCGCGGTGGTGGCGTTGTCGAAGCCGGCGTCCTCCAGCGTGCTGCCGACGAGTACCACGCCGTCCTGGCGCGGGATCACGTAGCGGCCTGCCCGCATCAGCATCTGGCCGAGCACCGGGCGCGGCAGCATGTACCAGAGGATCTGACCGCGCACCGGCCGCAGCGGCAACTCCAGGCCCAGCGGCGCCACCAGCGACCCGCTCCAGGCACCGGCCGCGATGACCACCTCGGCCGCCTCGAGGCGACCGTGGCGGCCGGCCTCGACCGTCACGCCATTGCCGGCCGGTTGCAGCTTCACTTCGCCGGCGCGGTCGAGGAGCTCGACGCCGACACGCTCGAGGTCGGCGACCAGCGCATCAAGAAAGCGCGGATTACGGATCTGGCCGATGTCCGGCAGCCAGGCGGCGGGGCCCTCGCCCCGCGCGGCTGCGGGCGCCACGCGCGCCAGCCGGTCCGCATCCAGCACTTCGGCGCGTTGTCCGGTGCGGCGGGCGAAGGCCAGCGCCGCCTCGGGATCGGGGCAGTCGAGGTAGATCATCCCGGTGGCGCGGTACTCGGGATCGATGCCGGTCCAGTGGATGAGCTGCTCGGCGAGCCGGGGCAGCATCGGCAAGGAGCGCGCGGCGAGGTCCATCACCGCCGCCGGCGCCTCCCAGGGCACCAGCGGGGACATGATGCCGCCGCCGGCGCGGGACGTGCCGCGGCCGGCTCGGTCGCGCTCCAGCAGCACGACCTTGTGCCCCGCCTGTGCCAGCCTGCGCGCGCTCAGCATGCCGACCGCGCCGGCGCCGATGACGATGATGTCGCTGCGCTTGTTCAATTTCTTCTCCCGTGGCTGCGCTCACTTTAGCGGGGCGGATATCGGCGCGAAAGCCGCAGTTTCCGCCCCTCCCCCGGGGGCGCCGAAAGCGGCAGCCTTGAGACACGGAGGGAGACCGTGAGAAAGGCGCAAGGACTGACGCTGATGGAACTGCTGGTGGCGCTCGCGCTGCTGGCCGTGCTCGCCGCGCTGGCGACGCCGGCCCTGGAGAGCCTGAGGCTCAACGCCACCCGGGCGGCGACGATGGAGGGCCTGTTGCGTGCCGCCTGGTACGCACGCAGCGAGGCCGTGCGTCGCGGCAGCGCGGTCGTGCTCTGCCCCGCCGGGGCCGGCGGCGCCTGCCTGCCGCGGCGCGAGGCATGGGGCCGTGGCTGGACGGTGGCGGGTGCCGCGGCGCCGGACATGCCGCTGAGGACCGGCCCCGGGGTACGCCATGCGCGGGTCGCGCTGCTGGCCAACCGCGATGCGTTCACCTTCGAGACCCGGGACCGGCGCAGCACCAACGGCACGCTGGCATGGTGCGACCCGCGCGGCGCGAGCGCGTCGCGAGCGATCGTGATCTCGCCCACCGGGCGCCCGCGGCTGGAACACGGGTCCGGCTCGCTGGAGTGCCCGCCATGAAGGCGCGCGGTTTCGCCATGACGGAGGCGCTGGTCGCGCTCGCGGTGTTCGGGGTGGCCGTGACGGGCAGCCTCGGCCTGGCGCTGGAGGGCTTCGCGACGACATTGGAGGCCAGGCGGGCGCAGCAGGCGGCGGTGCTGGCCGCGGATCTCGCCGGGCGCATCGCGGTGCTGCCGGGCGTCGACTGGACCAGCCTGCCGGCCGTCGCGCTATGCGAGCCCGGTTGCAGCCCGGCACAACTCGCGGCCCTGGAGCTCGCGCGGTGGCGCCAGGTGCTGGGCGAGACGCTGCCGGCGGCGGGCGCAACACTGGCACCCGGTAGCACCGGATCCTTGCTGTTGCGGCTGGAGTGGATCGAGACGGGCGGCGCGGCACGCGAGCTCGAGCTGGAGATCGTGCCATGAAAGGCCGTTGCGCACGGGGGTTCAGCCTGGTCGAGGTGCTGGTGGCCATGACGCTGGCGCTGCTGCTCACGCTGTCCATGACCACCCTGCACGCCCGGGTGCTGCGACTCTCGCTCGATTCCGCGGCCGCAGCCGATGCCCAGGATGCGCTGCGCATCGCGCTGGCCCTGCTCGAATACGAGCTGGCGCATGCCGGTTACTGGGGGCTGGTCCCGGACGCGGCCACGATCGAGGGGCGCCGCGGCGACGCCATACCGCTGGAGGTGACCGTGAGCGGCGACTGCGGACCCGACTGGAGCATCGACCTCGACCGGCCCCTGCAGGCCTGGTCCTCGGGGTGGCCGCTCGAGTGCGCGCCTTATGCCGGCGCGCCCCCGCGCGGCGGCATGCTGGTTCTGCGCCGCGTCGAGACAGGGACTGCAGCGCCGGAAGCGGGACGCCTGCAGGTCCAGGCCGACTTCTGGGGCGGGCGGCTGGTCGCGGACGCGGATGCGCTGCCACCGGGGTACGAAGGACGCGACCTGGTGGCGCGCGCCTATTACGTCAGCCCGCGCGCCATCGGCGATGTGTCCCGTCCGGCGCTGCGCCGCAAGACGCTGCAGCGCGGACCACGGCTGGTCGACGAGGAGATCATGCCCGGCATCGCGGCGCTGGAGATCGAGCTCGGCGTGGACGCCGACCTGCCGGGCGACCCCGGCCACGGCCAGGCCGACGCCTTCGTGGCGCCCGAGACGGCAACCGCGCCGGTAGTGGCCGTGCGCCTCACCCTGCGCAGCCACGACGCGCCGGGGCTGGTGCTGACGCGCACCGTTCCCCTGCGCAACGGGCCGCTGCCGTGACCCGCAGCAGGAGCCGCCGCACTGACCGCCGGCGCCTCCTTCGCGCCGGCGGCAGCGCCCTGGTGGCCATGCTCGCCTTCCTCGCGGCCGGCGTGCTGCTCGCCGGCGGGCTGGCGCGCTCGGCCGCGCTGGAGATGGCCATGGCGCAACATGCGCTGTCCGGGTTACGCGCGCGTACGGCTGCGGAGGCAGGGCTCGCCGCCGCCCTGCGCGCGCAGGGCTGGTCGGCCACGGCCACGTGGGAAGGACACGGGGCGCTGGCAGGGGGCGCATCCTGGACGGCGCAGGTCGAGCTCGTCGGCGCCCGCGTCGACCCGACCGGCGGCGCGACCGAGTGGGTGTTCGAGGCGCGCAGCATCGGCCGGGCCTCGGCGGCACGGGTGGTGCTGTCGCAAGGCTTCTCCGTCACGGGCGCACTGCCCGGCACGCCGGCACCCACCTGGTGGCGGCAGCTGGAGCCGGCGCCGTGAGCAAAGGCTTCACGCTGGTCGAGCTGCTCGCCTGCATCGCCATCGCCGCGTTGCTGGCCGCAGTGGCGATTCCTTCCTGGCGCGGCGTGATGCTGCGCGCCCAGCGCAGCGACGCGGTCCAGGCGCTGTACGCGGTCGCCGCCGCGCAGGAGCGCTATCGCATGGTGTACGGGCGTTATGCGGACCAGGCCGGGCCGGCGCCGCCGGTGGGACTCGGCCTCGCCGCCAGCGAGCGGGGCTGGTATCGGCTGCGCATCGAACGCGCGGACGAGAGCGCCTTCGTCGCCAGCGCCCGGCCGGCCGCGGGATCACCGCAGGCCGGGGACGCGGCGTGCCGCCTGTTCACCATCGACGCGCTGGGCGTGCGCGGTTCGGCCCCGGCCGCGCCGGAGACCTGCTGGCCCTGAACCTCGCTGCAAAGGCGATCGGCGGCGCGGTCTCAGGCGGAACGGAGCACCTTCGGCAACGAGAACACCACGTGCTCCTCGCGGCCCTTGATCTCCTCGGGCACTTCCCCGCCCCATTCCTTGAGGCGTGCCACCACTTGCTGCACCAGGATCTCCGGCGCCGACGCGCCGGCCGTGACGCCGACGGCGGCGCAGCCCTCGAACCAGGCCTGGCGCAGGTCGTCCGCGCCGTCGACCATGTAGCCCGGAATACCTGACTTGAGCGCGATCTCCTTCAGGCGGCTGGAGTTCGAACTGGTCTGCGACCCGACCACCACGATGGCGTCGCAGTGTTGCACCAGGTCCTTCACCGCGTCCTGCCGGTTCTGCGTGGCGTAGCAGATGTCTTCCTTGCGCGGGCTGGTGAGGGTCGGGAAGCGGCGCTTCAGCGCCTCGATCACGCGCGCGGTGTCGTCCACGGACAGCGTGGTCTGGGTGACGAAGGCGAGCTTTTCGGGCTCGCGCACCTCGAGCCGGTCTACATCCTCCGGATTCTCCACCAGGTAGATGTCCCCGCCGCGGCTGCGGTCGTACTGGCCCATGGTGCCTTCCACCTCGGGGTGGCCGGCGTGGCCGATGAGGATCACCTCGCGGCCCTCGCGGCCGTAGCGCGACACCTCCATGTGCACCTTGGTGACCAGCGGGCAGGTGGCGTCGAACACCTCGAGCCCGCGCCGCGCCGCCTCGGCCTGCACGGCCTTGGATACGCCGTGGGCGCTGAAGATGACCGTGGCGCCGTCCGGCACCTCGTCCAGCTCGTCCACGAACACGGCGCCGAGGTTGCGCAGCCGGTCCACCACGTAGCGGTTGTGCACCACTTCATGGCGCACGTAGATGGGCGCGCCGAACAGTTTCAGGGCGCGCTCGACGATGTCGATGGCGCGATCGACGCCGGCGCAAAAGCCGCGGGGGTTGGCAAGCAGGATCTTCATCAGCGGAACCTGAAATCGGTCGGCGCCGGGGGCGTCTCGATGCGCCGCGGCGGGTTCGCCTCCAGCGCCTCGAGCATCACCTCGACCGCCTTCTCCAGGCTCGGGTCGCGCCCGGCGGCGATCGCCTCCGGGCGGTCGATGACCTCGATGTCGGGCGCCACGCCTTCGTCCTCCACCGCCCAGTTGCCCTCGGTGTCGAGGAAGCGGAAGGTCGCCGGGATGATGCTGCCGCCGTCCGCCAGGCCCGGATTGCCGCTGATGCCGATCAGACCGCCCCAGGTGCGGGTACCGATCAGCGGCCCGAGTTCCAGCTTGCGGAAGTAATACGGCAGGGCGTCGCCGCCGGAGCTGGCGAGGCCGTTGATGAGCATGGCCTTGGGCCCGTCGTGGCTCAAGAGCGGCCGCGGCTGCGGTTCGAAGCCGCGCCACACCCAGTAGTTCAGCGGCGTGCGCGCCAGCATCTCGATCATACGGTCCGGGATGAAGCCGCCGCCGTTGTAGCGGTCGTCGATGATCAGCGCATCGCGCCGGGCCTCGGCGAGCATGCCCTTGAACAGCTCCCGGTTGCCCTCCACGGCCGTGTTGGGCACGTGGATGTAGCCGACGCGCCCGCCCGACAGCTCGTGCACGCGCTCGCGATTGCGCGTCACCCACTCGAGGTAACGCAGCGGCGTCTCGCTGGTCACGGTCTTCACCTTCTCCACGCGCGCGCCGCGCTCGCTCGCCCGGTCGTTGAGCGTGAGCTCGACCACGCGGTCACCCTTGTTCTGCAACAGGCGGTAGAAGTTGTCCACGCCCTGCGTGCTGACGCCGTCGACGGCGAGGATGAAATCGCCTGCGCTGGCGTTGACGCCGGCCTCGGTGAGCGGCGAACGGTAGTAGTCGTGCCAGTTCTCGCCGGGGAAGATCCGAGCGATGCGGAAATAGCCCGACTCGTGCGGCTCGATGTGCGCCCCCAGCAGGCCGCCGGGCTTGCGCTCGGCGCCCGGCGTGCCGGGGCTGCTGTTGACGTAGATGTGCCCGGCGTTCAGCTCGCCGCCCAGCTCGCCGAAGATGTAGTCGAGATCGGCGCGGTGCGCCACGTGGTCGACGAGCGGCGCGTAACGGTCGCGGATGGCCTCCCAGTCCTGGCCGTGATGGCCGGGATCCCAGAACCAGTCGCGCAGGATGCGCCAGCCGTCGACGTACATCTGCTGCCACTCGACCCGCGGGTCGACGAGCATCTCCATGCCCTCCAGCTTCAGGGCCGTCTTGCCCGCGTCCACCTCGGGCTTGGCGTCCGCAATGCCGAACTTGTCGCGCTGCCGCCAGAGCAGCTTCTTGCCGTCGGCCGAGAGCGCGTAGCCGGTGACGCCGTCGAGGACCTTCTGCGCTTCGCGCTTCTCCAGGTCGTAGTAACGCAGCTCGTTGCCATTGCCCTGCTGGGCGGAAATAAAGAACAGGCCGCCCTCGTTGGCAGTGAGGCCGACGTAATTCGCGGCCGGCGCGTCGAGCACCGTGACGCGCTCGTTGAACCCGGCGAGGTCGAACCGAACCGGCTCCGGCTTGCCCTTCTTGTCCTTGTCCTCGTCCTTGCTCTCTTCCTTGTCCGCCGCGACCGGGGTGACCTCGTCGCTGCGCGGCCGGTTCAGCGCCGGGCCGTCGGCCGCCAGCGTGGCGGCATAGAGGCGCGTGGCGTTGTTGTAGAGATAGTTGAACTCGTAGCTGGAGAACACCAGGTTCCAGTCGCGCGTCGAAGTGAAGTACAGGTAGCGGCCCTTGGGATCGAAGGCCGGGCTCTGCTCGTTGGTGGCATCCGTGGTGAGCTGCGTGGCCTCGCCCGAGGCCAGCGAATAGACCCAGATGGAGCTGTTGAAGCTCTCGTTCACCTTCGTATAGGCCAGCCAGGCGCTGTCCGGCGACCAGGTGTACTGGGTCAGGTTGCGGAAGGCGTTGTTGGTGAAACGGGTCGTGTCGACCACGCGCACCCGGCCGCTCTCCACCTCGACGATGCTGAGGCGGTTGTCGCTGTCGGCAAAGGCCAGCTTCTTGGAATCCGGCGCCCACACGGGCGGGAAGCGCCACACCTGGCCGTCCTTCGTGACCTGCTTCGGCTCGCCGCCGCCATCCTGCGGTCGCACGTACAGTTCGTACTCCCCGGTGGCGTCGGACAGGTAGGAGATCCAGCGGCCGTCCGGGGACCAGGCCACGCTGATCTCGCGCGCCGCGGGCGTGCGGGAAATGTTACGGATCTCGCCATGCTGGGCCGGCACGGTGAAGATCTCGCCGCGCGCACCGAACACGGCGCGCTCGCCCTGCGGGGCGATGTCGAAGCTCTCGATGTTGTCGCTGACGTTCTTGAAGGCCGGCAGCGCATGGGGCCGGTCGCCGGTGACCTGGATGGGGATGCGGGTGGTCTGCGCCGTGGCCGGGTCGTGCAGCCAGATGTAGCCGCCGTTCTCGAACACGATGCGACTGCGGTCGGAGCTCGGCCACAGCACGTCGAACTCGTCGAAGGTCGTGACCTTGGTGACGTTACCGCCGTCCATGTCCATGGCAAACAGGTTGAGGGTGAAGTCGCGGTCGGAGACGAAGTAGATGCGGCCGTCGACCCACAGCGGCTGGTGGTCGGTGCCGACGAAGTCGGTGAGCCGGCGCGAGGTATCGTTCACCAGGTCGTAGGTCCAGACGTCCTGCGCGCGCCCGCCGCGATGCCGCTTCCAGGTGCGGAACTCGCGGTCGATGGGCGTGTAGACATAGGTGTTGCCGTCGGCGGAGAGCATGCCGCCGCCCGTCTCCGGCGGGCCCAGCGGCTGTTCCATGCCGCCGGCGAAGGGCACCAGAATGGGCACGCCGTCGCGCTCGCCATGGGGCGTACGGTTGGCGCGCACCAGCACGTGCTGCCCGTCCGGCGTCCAGTCGAGGATGCGGTAATCCGTGCCGCCGCGCGGCGGCATCGGGCCGACGTCGGTGTAAAAGGTGAGCTGGCGGGGCGTGCCGCCGGCCGCCGGCATCACCCACACCTGACGGGTGCCGGTGTACTCGGCGGAGAACGCGATCCACTCGCCGTCCGGCGAGAACTTGGGATACAGCTCTTGTCCCTCGTCCGAGGTCAGGCGCTGCGCCACCCCACCGGCCGTGGACACGGTGTAGATGTCGCCGCCGTAGACGAAAGCCACCTGCCCGCCCCAGACGTCGGGGAAGCGCAGCAGGCGCGTGTCCTCGGCAGCCTGTGCGGGCGCTGCGATGGTGAAAGCGAGGACGAGAGGTATCAGGAATCTCATGCCGGATCTCCGGTGAAAGAAAATGTTGACCGCCTAGATCACTTTTTGTTTCCGGCGGCTCTCGTAAAAGCTGTCGATGATGAGAATCGCGGCACCGACCGTGATGGCGGAATCGGCGACGTTGAATGCAGGAAAAAACGACCGCTCCCAGTGCACGCTGATGAAATCGATGACGTAGCCGTGCGCGACGCGATCAATGACGTTGCCGACCGCGCCACCGACCACCAGCGCCAGGGCAGCGGCGAGCCAGCCCTGGCCGCGCGCCGGCATGCGGCTCAGCCAGAAGCAGACCAGCACCGTCACCAGCACGGCGATGGCGATGAAGAACCAGCGTTGCCACCCGCCCGCGTCGGCGAGGAAGCTGAACGCGGCGCCGGTGTTGTGCAGGTGGGTGAGACCGAGGACCGGCAGCAGCTCAATGCGCTCGTAGAGCGCGAGGTTCTGTGTCACCAGCCACTTCGTGACCTGGTCCGCCGCGACGATCACGACCGAAAGCCACAGCCACCGCAGCGCACCAGCGCCCTGCCCTGCCTTGAGCTGCGCCTCGTTCATGCCCAGCGCCTCTGCTCGCCCGCGCCCGCCACGTTGGTGGCGCAGCGCCCACAGATCTCAGGGTGCGCCGGCTCCACGCCGACGTCCTCGCGCCGATGCCAGCAACGCGCGCACTTGGCATGCGCGGTCGGCGCCGCGAGCGCGTACAGCCGGCCGTCGAAGCCCTCCAGCGCCACCGCTTCGGCGGGGCGGGATTCCAGCGCCTCCACCCGTGCCTCCGAGGTCAGGAACAGGAAGCGCAATTCATCGCCCGGACGCCGCAGTGTCTCGGCGAGCTCCGCCTCCGCATACAGCACCAGCTCGGCGTCCAGCGAGCCGCCGATCTTGGCGGCGTTGCGCAACACCTCCAGTTCGCGCGCGACGGCGTCGCGCACCTCGTGCACCAGCTCCCAGTCCGGGTCGTCGTCACGCATCGGCACCGACGGCAGCTCGTGCCAGGTGGCGAGCAGCACCGACTCGGGCCGCGCGCCGGGCAGGCTGGCCCAGATCTCCTCCGAGGTGAACGCCAGCACCGGGGCCAGCCAGCGCACCATCGCCTCGATGACGTGGTACATCGCCGTCTGCGCCGAGCGCCGCGCATGGCTGTCGCGCGGCGTGGTGTAGAGGCGGTCCTTGAGCACGTCGAGATAGAAACCGCCCATGTCGAGCACGCAGAAGTTGTGCACCTTCTGGTAGATGTGGTGGAACTCGTAGTCGCGGTAGGCCTTCAGCACCTCCTGCTGCAGGGCCGCTGCGCGCGCGACGGCCCAGCGGTCCAGCGCGATCATTTCGTCCGCGGCCACCTGCTGCGTCGCCGGGTCGAAGCCGGCCAGGTTGCCGAGCAGGAAGCGCGCGGTGTTGCGCATGCGGCGATAAGAATCCGACATGCGCTTGAGAATTTCTTCGGAGACGCTGATCTCGCCGCGGTAGTCCGTCGCCGCCACCCACAGCCGCAGGATGTCGGCGCCCAGGCTGTTCAGCACCTTCTGCGGCGCCACCACGTTGCCCAGGCTCTTGGACATCTTGCGGCCCTTCTCGTCCACGGTGAAGCCGTGGGTCAGGACCGCGCGGTAGGGCGCGACGCCGTGCATCGCCACCGAGGTCAGCAGCGAGCTCTGGAACCAGCCGCGGTGCTGGTCGGAGCCCTCGAGGTAGAGCTCGGCGGGGAAGCCCACCTCCTCGCGCGTGGCGCTGAGGCAGTGGTGCATCAGGCCCGAGTCGACCCACACGTCCATGATGTCGCGCACCTTCTGGTAGCGCGCCGCCTCATCGCCGAGCAGCTCGGCCGGATCGAGCTCCCACCAGGCATCGATGCCCTCGCGCTCGACCCGGTCCGCCACCTCGCCCAGCAACCGCACCGACTCCGGATGCGGCTCGCCGGTCTCGCGATCGACGAACAGCGCGATGGGCACGCCCCAGCTGCGCTGGCGCGAGATGCACCAGTCCGGGCGCCCCTCGACCATGGCACGGATGCGGTTCTCGCCCCAGCCCGGCATCCACTGCACGCCGCCGATGGCTTCGAGCGCATTCCTGCGCAGGCCCTCGCGATCCATGCTCACGAACCACTGCGGCGTGGCACGGAAGATGAGCGGCGTCTTGTGGCGCCAGCAGTGCGGATAGCTGTGCTGCATGGACTCGTGGTGCAGCAGCGCGCCGCGTTCTTCGAGCAGCGCCACGATCAACGGGTTGGCTTCGAACACGTTCTTGCCGGCGACAAATTCCGTGCCCGGCTTGAAGCGGCCATCGTCGCCGACCGGGTTCTCCACCGCCAGTTCGTAGCGCTGGCCGACAACGAAGTCCTCGTGGCCGTGCCCGGGCGCCGTGTGCACCGCGCCGGTGCCGGCCTCGATGGTGACATGCTCGCCGAGGATCACCGGCACCTCGCGCTCGAGGAAGGGATGCTGCAGCAGCAAGCCCTCCAGCGCGGCGCCGCGGCACACCGCAAGCTCCTCGAAATGCTCCACGCCCCAGCGACGCGTCGCCTGGGCCAGCAGGTCGCGTGCCACCACGATGCGCTCGGGGCCGGCCGCGCCCGTGAAGCTGACCAGCGCGTACTCGAGCTCCGGATGCAGCGCCACGGCCTGGTTCGCCGGCAGGGTCCAGGGTGTCGTGGTCCAGATGGGGATCGACACCGGCCCCTCTGTGTTGCTCGCGGCATCGCCGCCGAAGGCCGCCAGCAGCGCCGCCTCGTCCAGCACCCGGAAGCGCGCGTCGATGGCGGGCGACTTCTTGTCGGCGTACTCGACTTCGGCCTCGGCCAGGGCCGAGCCGCAATCCAGGCACCAGTGCACGGGCTTGAAGCCCTTGTACACGTGCCCGTTGGCGAAGATGCGCGCGAAGGCGCGCAGCTGCTCCGCCTCGTAGCCGGGGTCCATGGTGAGATACGGCCGCTCCCAGTCGCCGAGGATGCCGAGGCGGCGGAAGTCCTTGCGCTGGCCGTCCACCTGCGCGCGGGCGAACTTGCGGCAGGCGTCGCGAAACTCGCGCGGCTGCAGTGTCTTGCCCACCGGGCCGTGCTCGCGTTCCACCACCAGCTCGATGGGCAGGCCGTGGCAGTCCCAGCCCGGGATGTAGGGCGCGTCGTAGCCGTCCAGGGTGCGGGAGCGGATGACGATGTCCTTCAGCACCTTGTTGACGCAATGGCCGAGATGAATGTCGCCGTTGGCGTAGGGCGGGCCGTCCGGCAGCAGGAAGGCCGGGCGCCCCTGCGCCGCGGCGCGGATCTTGCCGTAGAGGTCGCGCGCCTCCCAGTCCGCCAGCATGCCGGGCTCGCGCTGCGCCAGCCCCGCGCGCATCGGGAAGTCCGTCTGCGGCAGGTTCAGCGTGTCCTTGTAATCAGCCACCGTGTCGTTCCTCTGTTAATGGCCCGCGCGCTGATGAACCGGGCTCATGCCCCGAGTCCGCCAGGATGCGTCGCGCCTGGTCTGCGTCGCGCCGCATCTGTGCCGCCAGTGCGTCCAGGTCCTCGAAGCGCTGCTCGTCCCGCAGCCGCGCCACGAAATCCACCGTGATGCGGCGCCCGTACAGGTCGCCGCTGAAATCGAACAGGTGCACCTCGAGCAGGGGCTCGGTGCCGTCCACCGTCGGGCGGATACCCAGGTTGGCCACCGCCGGCCAGGGGTGCTGCCCCAGGCCACGCACCAGCACCGCAAACACCCCGGTCACCGGCAACACGCGCCGCCCCGGACGCAGGTTCGCGGTGGGAAAGCCCAGGTGGCGACCCTGCTTGCGGCCCTCGATCACCCGCCCGCTCATCCCATAATGCCGTCCGAGCAGCCGCGTCGCGAGCCCGAGATCGCCCGCGGCGAGGGCTTGGCGCACCGCGGTGCTGCTGACACGCATGCCGTCGACCGTGCGCGTGGGCGTGTCCGCGACCTCGAAACCGTAACGCTCGCCCGCGGCCCGCAGGGTGCCGAAGTCGCCGGCGCGATTGCGACCGAAACGGAAATCGTCGCCGATCACCAGGTAGCGCGTACCGAGGCCTGCCACAAGGTACTCGCGGATGAAGTCCTCGGGGGACAGCGCAGCCATGGCGGCGTCGAAGCGCGCGCAGAACAGCCGGTCCACGCCCTGCGCCGTGAGCGCCAGGTACTTCTCGCGGAAGCGCGCCAGGCGCGGCGGCGCCGCGGCGCCCATGAAGTATTCCCGCGGCGTCGGCTCGAAGCTCATCACCACCGTGGGTAGCGCGCGCGCGCGCGCGGCCTCGATGAGGCCGCCGAGCACCGCCCGGTGCCCCAGGTGCAGGCCGTCGAAGTTGCCGATGGTGACGGCCGAGCCCCGGTGCTCCGGACGCAGGTTGTGTTTGCCGCGTATCAGTTCCAAGGCGGTTTCCGGTGTCGGCACGCGAGGCGGGCCCAAAGACACCGGATTATACGGAATGCGGCGGCGAAGGCGCGCCCGTCGCGCTGCGCAGGTGGCGCGGGCGCAGACCGGCCAGCAGCAGGGCCGCCAGGTAGGCCCCCAGCCCGAGGAAAATGACGCCCGCCAGGCGCAGGCCACGCTCGTGCCAGGCCGCGTCCAGCCAGGCGTCCAGCGGGCCGGCCAGGACCCACAACCCCAGGCCCATGACCAGGTTGGCGAACAGCACCCGCGCCAACAGCGGCGCCCACCCCGAACCGGGGGCATAGACCTCCGCCCGGCGCAGCCCGCGGTACAGGGCGGTGGCGTTGTAAACGGCCGACAGTCCGGTGGCGGCGGCGAGGCCAGCGTGGGCGCCGGGCACCTGGTACACGTACATCGGCACCACGATGAGCATGTTGAGGACGATGTTGAGCAGCATGGCGCGGATGCTGATGCGCACCGGGGTCTTGATGTCCTGGCGGCTGAAATAACCCGGCGAAAGCACCTTCACCAGGGTGAAGCCGATCAGCGCCAGCGCGTAGGCCATCAGGCTCAGGCTGGCCATGCGCACGTCGAAGGGGGTGAACTCGCCGTACTGGAACAGCGTCGCCAGCATCGGCCCGGCCAGCATGAACAATCCCACCGCGGCCGGCAGGGCGATGACCACGACGAGCTTGAGCGCCCAGTCGAGGGTGGCCGAGAACTCGGCCATGGACTTCTCGGCATGTCGGCGCGACAGGCCCGGCAGGATCACGGTCGCCAGCGCGATGGCGAAAATGCCGAGGGGAAACTCCAACAGGCGGTCCGAGTAATACAGCCAGCTGATGCTCCCGGTCACCAGGAACGAGGCAATGACGCGATCGACGATGAGGTTGATCTGCGCCACCGAGGAACCGAGGATCGCAGGCAGCATGAGCCGGCCGATCTGGCGCACGCCGGGATGCTTCCAGCCCCACCGGGGCCGGGGCAGCAGTTTCAGGGCCCGCAGGAAAGGCAGCTGGAACGCCAGCTGCACCACGCCCGCAATCAGCACGCCCACCGCCACGCCGACGATGGGCCGCTCGAACATCGGCGCCAGCCAGAGCGCCGCCGCGATCAGCACCAGGTTGAGGAACACGGGGGTGAAAGCCGGCACGCCGAAGCGGCCGTAAGTATTCAGGATGCCCCCCGCCAGCGCCGTCAGCGAAATGAAGAACAGGTAGGGAAAGGTCAGCCGCAGCATCTCGCTGCCGAGCGCCAGCTTTTCCGGCTCCTGCAGGTAGCCGGGCGCGAAAAGCATAATGAACAGCGGGCTGGCGATGACGCCGACCAGGGTGATGAAAAACAGCGCGACGCCTAGCGTGCCCGTGACCCGGTCGGCCAGTTCCTTGACCTCCGCATGGCTGCGTTGCGCCTTGTACTCGCTGAGCACCGGCACGAAGGCCTGCGAGAAGGCGCCCTCGGCGAACAGGCGGCGCAAGAAATTGGGGATCTGGAAGGCGACGACGAACACGTCCATGCCCGCCCCCGCCCCGAACAGGCGCGCGAACACCACGTCCCGGGCGAAACCCAGCACGCGCGAAGCGAGGGTGTTGGCGCCGACGACGGTGGTGGAGCGGGCGTGGCTCATAGCGGGCTCGAGCGATCCTCAGTCGGGCCGCATCATAGTCCCACGCGCCGTGGCAAGGCGAGCGACTGCATGCAGGGGACAAAGAAAAAGGCCGGGAGATCACTCTCCCGGCCTTAATGTCTTTCTTCTTTTCGGTCGTCGGGGTGGGCCCGAAGGCCCACCCCTTGGTCCGATTGTTACTGCGCTGCGTCGATGATCGTCTGGCGACCCTCAGGGAATACCTGCGGGACCCAGCTGTTCTGGAACGCATGACCCCTCGTCGCACCGTCGGTGTGGCAAGTGATGCAAGCCGTCGTCTGCGCGCCCTGGAGCGTGTCGTCGATCTGGCCCGCGAAGTCCTCGCCGCTGTCCACGGTGGTGGCCATCGCTTCCGCCTGGTCAGGCAGCACCTCGAAGCCTTCCACGTGGCACGCATAGCAGGCGTTGAGTGCCCGCGGATACGTCGGCGCATGGAAGGTGTGGTTCTGCTCAACGTTGTCGGAGCCGAAGACGATCTGCGGACCCGTGCCCGGCCAGGTGGCCGGCAGGAAGGACTCGTCCGGCGCCCAGGCGTAGATACCGCGGTTACGGTAGATCACGTAAGCGGGACCCACGTCGCCTGCGGAGTGAACACGATGCAGCATCGTCTTCATTTCGAAGGTCTCGCCAGCCTTGCCGTCATACGCCTCGGAGGCATCGACGCCCATGCCGACGCGAACGTTCTGTTCGCTGGAGGCAGAGTTGTGGCAGAGGAGGCACATGTCGACGTTATCGACGCGGTTGCCGCCGTGCTGGTAGAGCGAACCCACATGGCACTTCAGGCACTCGCCGGTGTCGACCACGGCGCGACGCGCAGGCGCCGCGTCATCCGTGCCGAGCACCCAGTCGAACGTCGGGGTCGGGACCCGGACGCGCAGCAGCGCCGTGGCGCTGGCGGGGCTGACCACACCGGGCTTGCCCTGGATGGCCACGCGACCGACCTCGGCGTCCACGTCATCCGCGGGGATGATAGTGGTAGCGACATTGCCGGTGCAGGTCGTGTTGTCGGCAGTCAGGTTAACCGCTGCCGCCTGGCCGGGTGCGGAAGCCGTGCCGATGATGAAGTCATCACCCTGGGCGTAGCTGCGCAGCATGCTGAAGCCGCCGCCGCTGCCGCCGCCGGGCACATGGAACACCGGGGCACCCACAGCCACGGTGGCGTTGCACGGGTTGACGCCATTGCCGTCGTAGGTCGCCGTCCAGGTGATGGCCACGTCGGTACCGTCATCGACGATGCCGGTGATCTGCCAGGTGAACCGCTCGGCCTCGGTCACGGAGACGTCCGCACCGTTCCAGATCAGGCCGCTGTTTCCAGTAGACAGACCGTTATGGTAGGCAGCAACCGTAGCACCCGCGAGCGAGCCGTTATGGCACTGGCCGCAATCGGCCTCCGCCGGGTCCGCGATCTGCAGGTGGAACTCCAGACCGGTGAAGTCGAAGCCGTCCATGTCGCCGTGGCAAGTGAAGCAGCCCTCGCCCGTGACAGGCATGGCATTGACTGCCGTAAGCCCACCCTCGATGTCATGGCAAACACTGCAGTTCGTCATGTAGGTCGGGTAGGTCACGTCATAAGTGGTGCCACGCCCCGTCGGGCCGAAGACGCCGTCCGGGAAGTTGTGGGAGTTGTGAATCCCGTGCACGACGTACGGCAAGTCGCCGTAGGATGCGCCCGGCACATGGCAGACTGCGCACTGCTGCACGCCCATCGGATCGGCGTAGTGCGTCGCCAGCCGGCCGGCCTCACCGTTCTCGCCGTGGCAGTTGATGCAGGCCTGGTCGCTGACGCTGTTGTGCGCCGGCAGCGGCGACGGATAGTCGAGCCACACCATAGCGCGACTTTCGTGGTCCGGATCCGTGATCGCGAAGAAGAACCGCGTCGGTGTGACAGGCGGGGTTGCATAGTCCACAGCGCCGTTTGCGATGGTTATGGTGTAGTTGCCATCGGCACCACCCCCACCAATCGTGGAAACGTCGCTGATGAGGTCGCGGGCGTCACCGTCGAATGCGTACCCAAGGGGTATGTCATCGAATCGGCCCGTAAGGTAGTACTCAGTCAAACCGGCGGCATTTTCGCCGTCTATCTTGACGTTGAAGCTGAGCACCAGGTCGTTCCCGCTAATCGCAAAGGCCTGGTCGCTGACCGACACCACGCCATCAATGGCGTGCGCCGCCGGCGCAGAGGCAAAGGAGCCCTCGCTGTGGCAGACCGCGCAGCTTTCCAAGGGCAGCGTGACTACGGATTCGCCCGGAGGGCCTTCAGGTCCCGGAGGACCGACCGTGCCGGGGGCACCAGGTGCGCCGTCGGCGCCGTCATCGCCTTCACAGCCGGCGAGGCCTAAAAACGCAGCGAGCGCAATCGTCGCTGCCATTGTCCATTTAGAGTTCATTGTTCCCTCCACGGGATTAAAGCGCTTCCCCATGTGTGCGCACTCCGAACCTGTCCCATCGGGACCCCCTGGACGGAATGCTCGCCACACATAGTGGGCCGCTGCGAGGCTCCGGCCAATTAGGACATCTACGAAGACTATGGCAAATAAGACTCATTCCTAACATTTATTGAACTCGTATCTAAGCAATTGATTAGATTCGGGAAACTCTGCGTAAATCCCCTGATTGGATGAGGCGTCCACCACGTCCAATATCGTCCGCGGGCATCCCGACGCTGGGGGCTCCCTCGGGAGCGATGCGGGATGCGCTTATATGTGGGGAAGCTTCTTACTCCCTTTGGAGGGAACAATGAGATCTAAATGGACAATGGCAGCGACAGTAGCGCTGGCTGCCTTTCTTGGATTAGCCGGCTGTGAAGGCGATGACGGCGCCGACGGCGCACCTGGTGCTCCGGGTGCGGTCGGACCCGAAGGACCGCAGGGCCCTCCGGGCGAACCCGCAGCCACACTACCAATTGAAACCTGCTCGGTCTGCCACAGCGAGGGCTCCTTTGCCTCCGCGCCGGCGGCGCATGAGCTCATGGACCTCGGAGCGTTTGACAACTTTGCAGTCACGCCGGACGGTGCGGACCTGTTGGTGAGCTTCAGCGCCGAAGTTGACGGCGCGCCGGCTACCGATGCAACGTTCTATCGTGCGTATACCGGGGATGGTACCTACCGCACGACCCTGACGGGCGAGATCAATGATGACCCGACGCTGTTCACCAATAATGGTGACGGCACCTACGAGATCAGGATCGTCAACGGCGTGGCCCGCTTCGGCGGCGAGAACCTTCGCTACCTGGCCATTCTGCGCACCGGCGCCAACGACCTCGAGGTCGTGGCCTACGGCGACTATCCGGCACCCCTTGGGCGCGCCGGCCTCGCCAGCAACCAGGCGTGTGTCGACTGCCATGGCGAGAGCGGGGAAGTCGGTCGCTTCGACCCGGAGAACCGCGGCGGGCATTACTCCGCGCCGATGACAGTTGACGCCTGTGTGGTCTGCCATCGCAGCGACGATCCGGAGACCCCGATCGTGACCTTGCCTGACGGAACTGTGGAAGGGGACGAGCGTCCGTCCTACGGCGCGATGGCCGAGATCATTCACGGCATCCACAACTCGCACAACTTCCCGGATGGCGAGTTCGTTTCGCGGCGCGACAACGTGTATGACGTCACCTACCCGACCTACATGACGAACTGCAGCGTCTGCCACAGCGACGAGACGATCGTTCCTGCGGTGGATGTTTCCGCGCTTGCGGCAGCAAACGCCATGGAAGTCACGGGCCCTGGCTGCTTCACCTGCCACGGCGGCATGGACGGCTTCGACTTCACGGGCCTCGAGTTCCACCTGACGATTCCCGACCCGCTGACGGCGGACTGCGGCGCGTGCCATGACGGCTCGCTCGCGGGCGCGACGGTAGCTGCCTACCACAACGGTCTCGAGACCGAGCGCGGCGGCATCATCTTCAATGGTGCCGATACCTCCGTGGTGGAAGGTGCGAAGATCGACTGGCAGATTGAGGGTGTCGTCGACGACGGCACCAACCTAGCGATCTCCTGGACGGCGACCTACAACGGCGTTGGCGTCAACCCGTGTAACGCAACCCCAGGCCCGACCGCTCCGGTGTTCTTCGCCGACGGTAATGGCAACCTGAGCATCCTGCGCGCCTACGCGCAGGGCGGCGACTACATCATCGGCACCAATCCGAATGCCGCCGGTCAGCCCGGCAGCGCGGTCGGCGTCAACGTCGACAACACCACCTGCGCCAGCAACGTGGCGACCACGGTGGTGCCGGTCGAAGACGTCGATGCCGAGTATGGCCGCGTGGCCATCCAGGGCAAGCCCCGCCTGCCGAGCGTTCTCGGTGGTGGCGAACTGATGGCGGTTCGCGCCTTCACGCCGACCTTCGAATGGGAGCTGGGCACGGACGATCCGGCGCCCGCGCGTCGCGCAGTCGTCGATAGCGGCGAATGCCTGAAGTGCCATGTTGGTTCCATGTACCAGCACGGTGGTAACCGTGTCGACAATGTCGACATGTGCTATCTCTGCCACAACACGGCCGCCAACGACCAGTTCGTCCGCGTCGACACCTTCGACGTGGATGCCTCTGAGGCGTACGACGGCAAGGCCGGGCAGAACTTCGGCATGAAGGAAATGTTGCATGCCGTGCATTCGGCCGGCGCGACTGGCGCCCCGATCGTGATCTACCGCGGTCGCGGCATCTACGCCTGGGGCGAGAGCACGGATCTGCTGCCTAACTGGCCTGGCTCGGGTCGCTTCCCGGTGTTCGGTTCGGACGACGGCACGGGCACCCCTGTGACCCAGAACCACACCTTCCATACCCCGACCTATCCGCGCGCGCTGAACGCCTGTGGCGCCTGCCACACGGAAGGCTTCGACATCCTGCCGAGCGCGCTCGAGGCGATGGCCTCGACGATCGAGACGGGTGACGAGCCCTTCGGCGACCAGGTCAACGACGTGCTCGAGGGTGCGCAGACATCCTCCTGCGTGACGTGCCACAGGGGCGACCTGGATGGCGTGTATAACTCGGCCGACGAGGCCGCGGTGAAGGGCCATGCGTACCAGAACGGCTGGGTCCCGCGGGAATTCCCCGAGGGTCGCCAGACGATCATCGACGCAGCCAAGTAGCCCAGGGCAAGGGGATGGGCCTCCGGGCCCATCCCACCCCCAACGAAAAGAAGAAAAGTTTACGGCCGGGAGATCACTCTCCCGGCCGTTTTCTATTGGGCGACGAGGATGCTCGCTGACCAGGATTCAGCCGCTCCGGCACAGCCCTCACCTGCCAGACTTTTACACTGATTCTCATTAGCGATAAGGGTGCGTAATTCTCCTGATTGGATAACCAGAAAAACAGTCGCACGATTTTTTGTACGCATTCCGCCGGGGAGGCTCCAGGAGAGCAAGCCGGGATGTGTTCTTAACAGGGGACGCGTCCAAGTCCCTCTGGAGGCAACAATGAAATCGAAATATACGCTGGCAGCCACGCTTGCGCTTGCTGCCGTTCTTGCATTGGCCGGCTGTGAAGGCGATGACGGCGCCGATGGCGCACCCGGTGCGCCGGGCGCGGTCGGGCCTGAAGGACCGCAGGGCCCTCCGGGCGAACCTGCAGCCAGTCTCCCCATCGAATCCTGCACTGTATGTCATAGTGAAGGCTCTTTTGCCGACGCCGGCGCCTCGCATGCTGTAACCGGCATAGCGACGGTGAGCGACGTAGGGTTCGCAGATGTCGCCGGCGACCTGGTCGTCAGCTACACCCTGCTGATCGACGGCGAGCCTGTCGAAGATTTCACGGTGACGGACTCCGACTACATCTTCGCGGACGGCATTACGCTGCCTGCAGGCGCCGAAGACCCGGTATCCCTGGGCGGCGGCGACTACACCATCACGATCCCCGGCGGCGTGGCTGCTGCGGGCGAAGCCGCCCGCTTCTTCCTGCGAGTGACGAACGGCATGACGAGAGCCGTGGTGTCGGGCGATTTCCCGGCTGCCGCGCTCCCGGACATCGCCAGCGATGCCTCCTGCGGCGACTGCCATGGTCCGAAAGGGCTGACAGTCCATGCATCTTTTGGCTACCCGGGGATGGAATCGTCCGAATGCGTCGTGTGCCACAAGGCTGAAGGCGGCCTGCCGTTCCTCAACTTCGAGGACAGCTACGTCGGCCTGATCCACGGCATCCACAATGCGCACAACTTCCCCGAAGGCTTCTACGCCTACGGCGAAGACGAGTTCGAAACCACCTATCCGACCTACATGACCAACTGCAGCGTCTGCCATAGCGAAGCGCCGCAGCTTGCTGCAGCCAATTCCATGCCGGTCACGGGCGCAGGCTGCTTCACATGCCATGGCGGCATGGACGGCTTCGACTTCACGGGCCTGGAGTTCCACCTGACCATCCCCGATCCGCTGACGGCGAATTGCGGTCAGTGCCATGACGGCTCGCTGGCGGGTGCAGACGTCACCGCCTATCACAATGGCCTGACTACGGAACGCGGCGGCATTATCTTCGATGGCGTCGACACCTCCGTGGTCGAAGGCGACAAGATCGACTGGCAGATCACCGGCGTCGTCGACGACGGCGTCGAGCTGGCGATCTCCTGGACGGCCACCTACGAGGGAACTGGCGTCAACCCGTGTAACGCCACCGCAGGCCCCGGCGCCCCGGTGTTCTTCGCCGACGGCAGTGGCAACCTGAGCATCCTGCGCAACTACGCGCAGGGCGGCGACTACATCCTCGGGACCGACCCGGATGCCGCCGGCCAGCCCGGCAGCGCCGTCGGCGTCAACGTCGACAACACCACCTGCGCCAGCAACGTGGCGACCACGGTGGTGCCGGTCGAAGAGACCGATGCCATGTATGGCCGCGTGGCCATCCAGGGCAAGCCGCGTGTACCGAGCGCGCTCGGCACCGGGCTGATGGCGGTTCGCGCCTTCACGCCGACCTTCGACTGGGAGATCGGGACCGACGATGCAGCGCCTGCGCGTCGCGAAGTCGTTGACTCTGGCCTGTGCCTGAAGTGCCATGTCGGCTCCATGTACCAGCACGGTGGTAACCGTGTCGACAACGTCGACATGTGCTATCTCTGCCACAACACGGCCGCCAACGATCAGTTCGTCCGCGTCGACACCTTCGACGTGGATGCCTCTGAGGCGTACGACGGCAAGGCCGGGCAGAACTTCGGCATGAAGGAAATGTTGCATGCCGTGCATTCGGCCGGCGCGACTGGCGCCCCGATCGTGATCTACCGCGGTCGCGGCATCTACGCCTGGGGCGAGAGCACGGATCTGCTGCCCAACTGGCCGGGCTCGGGTCGCTTCCCGGTGTTCGGTTCGGATGATGGCACTGGGACACCTGTGACCCAGAACCACACCTTCCACACCCCGACCTATCCGCGCGCGCTGAACGATTGCGGCGCCTGCCACGTGGAAGGCTTCGACATCCTGCCGAGCGCGCTCGAGGCGATGGCCTCGACGATCGAGACGGGTGACGAGCCCTTCGGTGACCAGGTCAACGACATACTCGAGGGTGCGCAGACATCCTCCTGCGTGACCTGCCACAGGGGCGACGGCGATGGCGTGTATGACCCGGCCGACGAGGCTGCCGTGAAGGGTCATGCGTACCAGAACAGCTGGGTCCCGCGGGAGTTCCCCGAGGGTCGCCAGACGATCATCGACGCAGTGAAGTAACAATCGGACCAAGGGGTGGGCCCTTCGGGTCACCCCGACGACCGAAAAGAAGAAAGACATTACGGCCGGGAGATTGCTCTCCCGGCCGTTTTTTTTGCCCCGAGCCAGTCCGACTGGCGGTGGCGCGGTGTTGACCCGGCGTCAGCGCCGCCGCGCCGCCAGCTTCACCATCAGGTCCTCGAGAGACAGGCCGCGGATGCGCAGCAGTACCAGCAGGTGGAACACCAGGTCGGCGGACTCCTCGGCCAGCCCATCGTCGTCCCGGGTCACGGCGGCCAGGGCGGTCTCGACGCCCTCCTCGCCCACCTTCTGTGCGGCCCGGGTGACGCCCGCGGCCGCCAGCTTCGCCACGTAGCTTTCCTCGGGCCGCTGCGCGAGCCGCCCGTCGATCACGGCCTCCAGATCATCCAGCAGCGTGGCACTGAGCTCCTCGCCGAAGCAGGTCACGGTGCCGCGGTGGCAGGTCGGACCGGACGGCTCGGCACGGACCAGGAGCGTGTCGCCGTCGCAGTCGGCGCGGATTTCCGTCACCTTGAGCGTGTTGCCCGAGGTCTCGCCCTTGCGCCACAGGCGCTCCCTGCTGCGGCTGAAGAACACGGCCTCACCGACGCTGAGCGTGCGCTCGTAGGCATCGCGGTTCATGTAGCCGAGCATCAGCACGCGACCCGTGGTCGCGTCCTGCACGATGGCCGGCACGAGCCCGCCGCTCTTCTTCCAGTCGATACTGTCGCTCGCAGGCGCTCTCATAGCCTCACCTCGATGCCGTTCTCGGCCAGCAGCTGTTTCAGGTCCGGGATCGGAATCTGCCCGGAATGGAACACTGTCGCGGCCAGCGCGCCGTCCACGCGTGCACGGTGGAACACGTCGACGAAATGCTCCGGCGCGCCGGCGCCACCCGAGGCAATGAGCGGCACCATGCAGGCCTCGCGCACTGCCGCCAGCTGCTCGACGTCGTAACCGTTGCGCACCCCGTCGGAGTCCATGCAGTTGAGCACGATCTCGCCGGCGCCGCGGTCCTGCACCTCGCGCACCCAGTCGAGGGTGGCGCGGCGGCCGTAGCGCGTGCGTTCCGGATCACCGGTGTGGCTGGCGACCTGCCAGGCCCTGCCCGCGGCGGTCCCGTCGTCCTCGCGCCGGCTGTCGATGCCGATCACCACGCACTGGCTGCCGAAGCGGCGCGCCAGCGCGTCGATCAGCGACGGGTCCTCGAGCGCAGGGGTGTTGATGCTGATCTTGTCGGCGCCGTCGGCCAGCACGCCCTCGGCCGTGGCCAGGTCGCGGATGCCGCCGGCGACGCAGAAAGGGATGTCGAGCAGCTCGGCGACCCGCGTCACCCAGCTGCGGTCCACGCTGCGACCGCCGGGGCTGGCCGTGATGTCGTAGAACACCAGCTCGTCGGCGCCCTCGTCGCGGTAGCGCCCGGCCAGCTCCAGGATCCCGCCCATGTCGCGATGGTCGCGGAAGCGCACGCCCTTGACGACGCGACCGTCGCGCACGTCCAGGCAGGGGATTATGCGTTTGGCAAGAATGTGCGGATCTCCTCGTCGCTGATGCGGCCGTCCAACAGGGCCTTGCCGATGATGGCGCCGCTCGCCCCGGTGGCGCGAAGCGCCTCGACGTCGCGGATGTCGCGCACGCCGCCCGAGGCCTGCAGCTGCAGGGCCGGAAAACGCCGCATGCATTCGGCGTACAGCTCCAAATTGGGCCCGGCCATGGCGCCGTCGCGCGCCACGTCGGTGCACAGCACGTTGAGCGGGCCGAGGCCCGCGTAGGACTCGATCGCGTCCCACAGCGACAGGCCCGCGTCCTCGGTCCAACCACGCGTGCGCAGCCACGGCGTGCCAGCCTCGTCGAGCTGCACGTCGAAGGCCAGCACGATGCGTTCGGGGCCGAATGCCTCGAACCAGCCGCGCACTTCCGCCGGCTGTTCCGCGGCGGTGCTGCCGACGACCACGCGGCCGACCTGCAGCGCGAGCACGGCCGCGACGTCGTCCCGGCCGCGGATGCCCCCGCCGACCTGCACACGGCCGGGCGCCAGCGCCGCCATGCGGCCGATGATCTCGCGATTGCCGCCGGCGCCGGCGCGGGCGCCGTCGAGGTCGACCACGTGCAGCCACTCCACGCCCAGCGCAAGGTAACGCGAAGCCAGCGCCACGGGGTCCTGGGCGTATTCCGACACGCGGTCGAAGCGGCCCTGGTAGAGGCGCACGCAGCCGCCGTCCTTGAGGTCGATCGCGGGGATGGGTTGCAGGCTCACGTCGTCGTCCGGGTCACAGGGCGAGGAAATTCTGCAGCACCCGCGCGCCGGCCGGGCCGGAACGCTCGGGATGGAACTGCGCACCGTGGAAATTGCCGTGGGACACGGCGGCAGTGAACTCGCCGCCGTAATCCGCCACCGCCACGGTGTCGGGCCCGACGGGCGCGGCGTAGCCGTGCACGTAGTAGAAATGCGCCGCACCCGGCAGCCCGGCGAACAACGGGCTGTCGGCGGCGAGGCTGGTCAGGTTCCAGCCCATGTGCGGCACCGGCCGGTCCGGCGCCGCCGGGATCTTCTCCACCCGCCCCGGCACCAGCCCGAGGCAGGCGCGCCCGCCGTCTTCGGCCGAGTATTCGAACAGCAGCTGCATGCCCAGGCAGATACCCAGCACCGGCTGCGTCAACCCGCGCACGAGATCCGCAAGGCCGCGCTCCTCCAGCCGGCGCATGGCGTCGTCGGCAGCGCCCACGCCCGGCAGGAACACGTGGCTGGCGCTGGTAATCAGCCCGGGGTCGGCCGTCAGCGGCGCATTGCAACCGATGCGCCCGAGCGCGAAGCGCAGCGAGCTGATGTTGGCGCCGCCGGAATCGACGATGACGGGGCCGGCGGCGGGGCCGCCGCTCATGCCAGCATGCCCTTGGTGGAGGGGATGCCGCCGCCCTCGACGCGGAAGGCGTCGCGCAGCGCACGGCCCAGCGCCTTGAAGGCGCCCTCGACCTGGTGGTGGTCGTTCTCGCCTTCCAGCCGCACGTGGATGGAAGCACGCAGGCTGTCGGCCATGGAGCGGAAGAAGTGCGGCACCATCTCGGTCGGCAGTTCGCCGACGCGCTCGCGATGGAACTCGCCCTCGAACACCAGGTAAGGCCGGCCGCCCAGGTCCACGGCCACCTCGGCGCGCGTCTCGTCCATGGGCAGCACGAAGCCGTAGCGGCGAATGCCGCGGCGCGCGCCCAGTGCCTGGCGCAGTGCCTCGCCGAGCGCCAGCGCCACGTCCTCCACCGTGTGGTGCTCGTCCACGTGCAGGTCGCCCGCGCATTCCAGGCGCATGGCGAAGCCGCCGTGCTTGGCCACCTGCTCCAGCATGTGGTCGTAATAGCCGATGCCGGTCTTCGCCTCGACCGGGCCGTCCGGGTCGTCGAGATCCACGCTGACGCTGATGCGGGTCTCTTTCGTCTCCCGGCGCACCGTGGCGCGGCGCAGCCCGCCGAGAATATGGCGCGCGATCTCGTCCCAGCCGAGCGTGCCCTCACCGCCGTCGCCCAGCTTCAGCCCGGGCAGGCCGAGGTTGGCGGCGAACTCGAGGTCGGTGTCGCGGTCGCCGATGACGAAGCTGCGCTCCAGGTCGGGCGGGTTGCGCGCCATGAAGGCCGTGAGCAGGCCGGTGGCCGGCTTGCGGCAGGCGCAGCCGTCGGCCGGGAAGTGCGGACAGATGAATTCCGCCTCGAAACGAATCCCCTGGCTGGCGAACAGCTCGAGGATGTAATCGTGCGCGCGGCGGAAATGCTCCTCGGGGAAAGATTCCGTGCCGCGTCCGTCCTGGTTGCTCACCAGCACCATGCGGTAACCGGCGGCCCTGAGCCGCAGCAGGGCCGGGATCACGCCGGGCACCAGGCGCACCTTCTCGATGGCGTCCACCTGCTCGTCCGGCGGCTCGGTGACCAGCGTGCCGTCGCGATCGATGAACAGGAACAGGCTTCTATCCACGGGCATTCACCATCTTGCCTTCCAGTCGCGCCAGCGCGCGCAGCAATTTGCGGTTCTCGGCCGCCGTGCCCACGGTGATGCGCAGGCAACCGGACAGGCCCGGCTGGCGGCTGAAGTCACGCACCAGCACGCCCGCCGCTTCGCACGCGGCCATGGCGGCAGCGGCGTCGGCGAAACGCACCAGCAGGAAATTGCCCTCGCTCGGCCAGGCGCGGCGCACCGCGGGCAGTGCCTGCAACGCCTCGGCCAGCGCTTCACGGCGGCGGACCACCGCGGCAGTACGCCGGCGCGTGGCGGCCAGCTCGGCGGGCTGCAGACGCCGCAGCGCCGCTTCCGTGGCCAGCGAGGGCAACGGGTATGGCGGCGCCAGCGCACGTAGCACGGCCACCAGTTCGGGCTCGGCCAGCAGTGTGCCGACGCGCGCCCCGGCCAGCCCCCAGGCCTTGGACAGGGTCCGCAGCAACACCAGGTTCGGGTAGCGCGCGAGACGGTCGGCGAAGCCGGGATGACGCGAGAACTCGACGTAGGCCTCGTCCACCACCACCACCGCGCGCCCATGCAGTTCGCGGCACAGCGTGTCCACGGCGCGTGGCGAGACCAGGCTGCCGGTGGGGTTGTTGGGCGAGCACAGGAACACCAGTTTCACGTGCGCCCGCGTCGCCGCCAGCACACCCGCGGTGTCGAGCGAGAAATCGCGCTGCAGCGGCACCGCGACCACGCCGGCGCCCTGCAGCCGCGCCGCCACGGCGTACATGCCGAACGTCGGCGGCGTGACCAGCACGGCGTCCTCGCCGGCCACGCAGAAGGCCCGCACCAGCAGGTCGATGGCGTCGTCGCTGCCGCGCGTCACCAGCACCGATCCGGGCACGACCCCGTACAGTGCCGCCAGGGCGTGCACCAGCGCCTCGGGGCGCGGGTCCGGATAGCGGTTCAGGCCGTCGTCGGTCTCGTCCCAGTCGGCGCGCCACGACGCCTCGTTGGCGTGCAGCCGCACCACGCCGCGGCGCGGCGACGCGGCATGGTAAGCAGTGAAGTCCCGCAGGTCGGGACGCAACAGGTGCAGGGTGCCGCTCATGCGTCCACTTTACGCGTCGGCAGCGGCGCCTGCGGCTGGCCCAGCGCCTCCAGGCGCAGTTTCACCGCCAGGGCATGGGCATCGAGGCGCTCGAGCTCGGCCAGCGTGCGGGTGATCGGCCCGATGAGGCGAAAGCCGTCGGGCGTCGCTTCCTGCACCGAGATATGCAGCTGGAAGTCGGCCATGGACAAGCCGCTCCAGGCGCGCGCGTAGCCGTAGGTCGGCAGCACGTGGTTGGTGCCGCTGCAGTAGTCTCCCAGGGACTCCGGCGTCCAGTCGCCGAGGAACACCGAGCCCGCCGTCTCCACGTGCTCCAGCCAGGCCTCGGCATCGGGCACCTGCACGATGAGGTGCTCCGGACCGTACAGGTTGCTCACCGCGAAGGCCTCGGCGAGGTCGCGCGTGAACACGACGCGGGCATGCTCCAGTGCGGCGCGCGCCACGTCGTTGCGCGGCAGCACGGTGAGCTGCGCGGCGACCGCAGCTTCCACCGCGTCGGCCAGCTCGGGCGACGGCGTCACCAGCACCACCTGGGAATCCGCGCCGTGCTCGGCCTGGGACAGCAGGTCCGCGGCCACGAACTCGGGATCGGCGCGCCCGTCGGCGATCACCAGCACCTCGGACGGCCCGGCCGGAAGGTCCAGCGCCGCGCCGTCGGGATCCCGCGACACCTGCAGCTTGGCCTCGGTGACGAAGGCGTTGCCCGGACCGTAGATCTTGTCCACCGCCGGGATGGTTTCTGTGCCGTAGGCCATGGCGGCGACGGCCTGGGCGCCACCGACCAGGTAGACCTCCTCGACACCACAGTAGCGCGCCGCCGTGAGCACGGCGGGATCGGCGTGGCCGTCCTTCTGCGGCGGCGTGCACAGGATGCGCTGCGGGCACCCGGCCAGCGCAGCCGGCACCGCCAGCATGATCACGGTGGACGGCAGCGGTGCGGAGCCGGCCGGCACGTACAGGCCGACCGCGCGGATCGGGCGCGTGATGCGGCGGCAAACCACCCCGGGCATGGTCTCGACGCTGATGGGCCCGGCCAGCTGCGCGGCATGAAAGGCGCGCACGTTGTCGATGGCGGTGCGCAGGGCGTTGCGCTGGATCTCGCTCAGGGCGGCCTCGGCGGCGTCGAACTCGTCCTGCGAAACGCGCAGGGCCTCGAGCGTGACGCCGTCGAAGCGCTGCGCGAAATGCCGCAGGGCCGCGTCGCCGTCGCGGCGCACGGCGGCAATGATGGCGGCCACGTCCGCCGCCAGGCTGTCGCGATGGGCCGCCTCGGGCCGCGCCAAAGCCGCACGACGCCCGGGCTCGTCGAGCTCGGCCCAGCGATAGCGGGCCAGGTTCACGGTTGGATCAGGCAAGCATCTTCTCCACGGGCAGGACCAGCATCGAGCTCGCGCCGGCGGCCTTCAGCCCCTCCAGGGTCTCCCAGAACACGTTCTCGCGGCACACGGCGTGCACCGCGACCTTGTCGTCCCTGCCTTCGAGCGGCATGACGGTGGGCGATTCGCTACCGGGCAGGAGGCGGCGAATTTCCGCCAGCGCCGCGCGCGGCGCGTGCAGCATGATGTACTTGCTCTCACGCACGCTGAGCACGCCGCGCATGCGGCTGGCGAGGCGCGCCGGCCAGCCCTCCGCGGGCTCGCCGCCGCGCGAGATCAGCGCCGCCTTGCTGTCGAAGATCACCTCCGCCTCCTCCAGCTCGTTCGCCAGCAGCGTAGAGCCGGTGGAGACGAGGTCGCAGATGACGTCGGCACGGCCGAGGCGCGGCGCGATCTCCACCGCGCCCGACAGGGTCACCACGTCGGCCTGCACGCCCTGCGACTCCAGCCACTGGCCGAGGATGCGCGGATAGCTGGTGGCGATGCGCAGCCCCGCGAGGCTCTGCGCGCCGCGGTACTCGAAACCACGCGGCACGGCGATCGACAGCCGGCAGCGACCGAAGTCCAGCTCCATCACCGGGGCGAGATCCATCTCGTCGCTGGTTTTCTCGCGGAACACGTTCATGCCCACGATGCCGAGATCGCAGATGCCCTCCGCCACCAGCTCCGGGATGTCGTCGTCGCGCACCAGCAGCACGTCCACCGGCATGTTCTCGCCGAAACAGATCAGCTGGTCGCGACCGCGGCTGTAGATGAGCCCGCAGGTCTCCATCAGGTGCAGCGAGTTGTCGGTCAACCGGCCGGACTTTTGTACCGCGACCTTGATCCGTCGCTCTGCCTGAACCGTCATGAATTCTCTCCATCCAGTCTGTCGGCCACGACGAGGTAACCCCCGTTGCCGTCGGCCAGGAACCGGGCGACGCGCCCGATGGTGGTGACGCTGATGCCCGTCTGCTCGTTGATCTGCCGGTAGGTCATGCCCTGGCGCAACAGCCCGACGACCCGCCAGCGGTCCACCAGCGCCTGCAGCTCCGCGGGGGTGCACAGGTCGCGCAGGAAGGCGCGGGCTTCTTCGGCCGTCCGGAGCGCCAGCAGGGCCCGGCACAGTGCCGCCTCGGCCAGTTGCTCCTCGGACTTGGAGGGGGCGACGCGATTCTTCATAATTGGGAGGTCATCCGGTCATGTCGGCAGCGAGATAGCGTATTAATACGCTAATACAACGCATCGAGCAATAGGTCATGACCGAAACACGTCTTGCGGGCCTCCATGTCCGCGGCGTTCACGCCGGCCCCAGCCTGACCACGAGGCCGGCACTGCAACCGAGTCCTTATTCCGGGAGTTCACCCATGCGCAAGATTCTTCTCCTCAGTGCCGCGGCCGCCCTGTGCATCGCCGCCGCCCCCGCCCAGGCCGCCGACGTCGAGGCCGGCAAGGCCAAGTTCCAACAGTTCTGCGCCACCTGCCACGGCCCGACCGGCCATGGCGACGGCCCCGCCTCCGCCGCGCTGAAGCCCAAGCCGCGCGCACTCGACGACGCCGAGTGGCAGAAGTCGGTCGACGACGACTACATCAAGAAAGTCATCACCGAAGGCGGCGCGGCGGTCGGCCTGTCGCCGATGATGACGGCCTGGGGCCACGCGCTGAAGGGCGACGATCTCGAGAACGTCGTGGCTTACATCCGCAGCCTCGACGACTGAAGCGGTCGCGACGCTGTAGCCATGCAGGGCCGGCGATGTATCGCCGGCCCTTTTTGTTTCGCGCTCAGGCCGTAGCGGCCGCGAGCGCGGACTGGCGCGGCGCGCGCCCCGTCTCGTGCAGCGCAAACAGCAGCGCCGCGATAAGCACCACGGCGCCGCCCTGGTGCGCCGCGCCGAGACCGACGGGCACGTACAGCAGCAGCGTCTTGATGCCCAGGGTGGCCTGCACCAGCACCATCCCGCCGACCAGGTGCATGGCGAGGCGCTGCGTGCGGTCAAGCGGGACGCGCCAGGCGTAGAGCCAAGCGCCGAGCACCAGCAGGGCCGTGGTGACCCCCAGCCAGCGGTGCGTGAACTGGACCATCACCGGGTGCTCGGTCCAGTTGCGCCAGGCGGGATCGAGATGCAGCAGGCCGTCCGGGATCCACTGCCCGGCCATGAGGGGAAAGGTGTTGTAGACATACCCGGCCTTGTTGCCGGCGACGAAAGCCCCGGAGACCACGGTGACCACCAGCAGCCCGAGCAACACCTGCAGCGGGCGCTGCGCCGCTGTCGGCGCGCCCAGGCGCGGCCGCAACAGTCCCAGCGCCACCCAGAACATCGCGCCGAAGATCAGCAGCGCCAGGCTGAGATGCGCGGTGAGGCGGTAGGGACTGACGCGCGGGATATCGACCAGCCCGCTCTTGACCATGAACCAGCCCATGTAGCCCTGCAGGCAACCCATGGCGAGGATGCCGAGCAGCGGCCAGCGCAGGCGGGCCGGGATTTTCCCGCGCACCCAGAACACCACCAGCGGCACGATGAAAACCAGCCCCAGCAGGCGTGCCAGCAGCCGGTGCGCGTATTCGAAGCCGTAGATGAACTTGAACTCGTCCATCGACATGCCCCGATTGACCTTCTGGTACTCGGGCGTGGCGCGGTACAGGTCGAGCTCCGCCTGCCAGGCTGCCTCGCTCAAGGGCGGCAGCACGCCGGTCACAGGCTTCCATTCCGTGATGGACAGGCCGGAGCCGGTGATCCGGGTCACGCCGCCCAGCACCACCAGGCAGAACAGGACCAGGCAGCAGGCCAGCAGCCACATCGCCAGCTGGCGCTCGGTGCGTTGTGTTTCGCTTGTCATGATGCTTCCGCTTTCGTGCCGGACCGGGTGCCGGAGTCGCCCGGCGGCTGTTTTCGCGGCGACGGCTGGGCGCGCGCCGGCAAGGGCGCAGATTCTAGCAATCCGGGCGCCGCAGTGGCAGCGCCCGATGCGCGGTTGAACTTGACATCAAGGGCCTGCTGCATGACGATATGCGGCTTCGCGCGTGCGGGCCGCGGCCCGGCGCAGACCAGATTCAACGGGAGTCGATACCTTGGCTAACATCAAGTCGGCCCAGAAGCGCGCTCGCCAGAGCGTCAAGAACCGGGCCCACAACATGGCGCTGCGCTCCAAGATGCGCACCTACCTGAAAAAGGTTTCCACGGCGATCGAGTCGGGCGACCGCGCTGCCGCCGAGGCCAGCTACAAGGCCGCGATGCCGGTGCTCGATTCCATGGTGAACAAGGGCATCGTGCACAAGAACAAGGCAGCCCGGCACAAGAGCCGGCTGAACGCGCGCATCAAGGACCTCTCGGCCTGAAGCGCAGCGCTGCCTGCTGAGACGAAAAAGCCGGCGCTTGCGCCGGCTTTTTTCTTGCCCGCAGCTGGACTGCCCGCGGCGCCTCAGGCGCCTTCCGTTCCGTCCCCGTGCCCCGCCGCCTCGCGGCGCGCCTGCGCCTCCAGGTACTCGCCGGCGGCCCGCACCAGCTCGTCCGTGCCCTGGCCGGTGGCCGCGGAGACGCAGAACACCGGTCCCTTGTAATTGACCGCTGCAGCGACCCGCTGCCCGATTTCCTCGCCCTTGCCGGGAGGCAGCTTGTCGATCTTGTTGATCACCAGCCAGCGCGGCCAGGCACCGAGCTCGTCGCTGTAGGCATGCAGCTCGTCGATGATGTCGCGGGCGCCCTGCTCCGGGGCCGGCTCGCCCTCATGCCAACTCGCGTCCACCACGTGGAACAGCAGCCGGGTGCGCTGCAGGTGCCGCAGGAAGCGCGTGCCCAGCCCATGCCCCTCTGCCGCGCCCTCGATCAGGCCCGGGATGTCGGCGATGACGAAGGTGCGGCCCTCGTCGAGCTCCACCACGCCGAGGTTGGGGTGCAGGGTGGTGAAGGGATAGGCGCCGATCTTCGGCTTCGCCGCGGTCACGGCGGCGAGCAGCGTGGACTTGCCGGCATTGGGCAACCCGAGCAGGCCGACGTCGGCCAGCACGCGAAGCTCCAGCTTCAGGTTGCGATACTCTCCGGGAGTCCCGGGGGTCGACTTGCGCGGCGCACGGTTGATGCTGCTCTTGAAATGGGTGTTGCCCTTGCCGCCCACGCCGCCCTGGGCCACCAGCAGCTTCTGGCCGGGCTCGATGAGATCGCCCAGCACCTCGCCGGTGTCCAGCTCGTGCACCACCGTGCCGACCGGCACCGGGATGAAGATCGGCTCGCCCGAACGTCCCGAGCAGTTGCTGCCCTGGCCCGGCGCGCCGTTGGGGGCGCGAAAACGCCGCGTACGCCGGAAGTCGGCCAGAGTGTTCAGCCCGGCGTCCGCGATCAGCCAGACCCCGCCACCATGGCCGCCGTCGCCACCGTCGGGGCCGCCGAAGGGAATGAATTTCTCGCGCCGGAAACTGACGCAGCCGTTGCCGCCCGCTCCTGCCTGGACCGTGATGCTGGCTTCGTCGACGAATTTCATGACTGCGCTCCCACAAACGCGAAGACCCCGGGGTCGCCGGGGTCTTCACAGCATAGCGCGAAAGGGGTCCGTTCAGTCCGTGACGATATTCACGAACTTCCGGTTCTCGGGACCCTTGGTCTCGAACACGACCTTGCCGTCCGCCTTGGCGAACAGGGTGTAGTCGCGCCCGCAGCCGACGTTCACGCCGGGATGGAACTTGGTGCCGCGCTGGCGCACGAGAATGTTGCCGGCGATGACCTGCTCGCCGCCGAACTTCTTCACGCCGAGGCGCTTGGACTGGGAATCGCGGCCGTTACGCGTGCTGCCGCCTGCCTTTTTATGTGCCATTTGCGCTTACCTCCCCGTGATCCCGGCTCAGCCGCCGACGATCCCGGTGATCTTGACCTGGGTGAACTGCTGCCGGTGACCCTTGGTGCGCCGGTAGTTCTTGCGCCGGCGGAACTTCACGATCTCGACCTTGCGGGCCTTGCCCTGGGCCATGACGGTGGCCTGCACCTTTCCGCCCTCGATGTAGGGCTTGCCGACGCTGACCTTGTCGCCGTCGCCGACCAGGAGGACCTGGTCGAATTCGACCTTGGCGCCTTCCTCGGCGTCGAGCTTCTCGACTCGCAGGACCGCGCCCTCGCTGACCCTGTATTGCTTACCGCCAGTGGCGATCACGGCGTACATGGATGCTCCTGGAAACTGTTTGCCCGGCCGAACTGGCCCGGAGAAAGCCGTGCATTGTATGGGCTTGCGGCCTCCGGGTCAAACATCTTGGGCGCTCCGCGGCAGGGCTGCCGCGCCGCGCCAGATTCGCCATAATACCGCCCCCGGGCCCTGCCCAGCCAATACCCCACGCGACCATGTCCGACACCGCCACCGCGCCCGCCGCCACAGCCTCTCCGGCGGACACCCTGGAGGCCATCCGCGCCCTGGTCGCCGCGGACCTGGCCGCGCTCGACCGTTGCATCTTCGACAGCCTGAGCAGCGACGTCGCGCTGGTCGACCAGGTCGCCCGTTACATCGTGTCCGGCGGCGGCAAGCGGCTGCGTCCGCTGCTGGTGCTGCTGGCGGCGCGTGCCTGCGGCTACCAGGGCGCCGAGCATGTCCAGGCCAGCGCCATCGTGGAGTTCATCCACACCGCGACCCTTCTGCACGACGACGTGGTGGACGGCTCGGAGTTGCGGCGCGGACGTGACACGGCCAACGCGGTCTTCGGCAACGAGGCCAGCGTCCTGGTCGGCGATTTCCTGTACTCGCGGGCGTTCCAGATGATGGTCCGGATCGGCCGCATGCGCATGATGGAAGTGATGGCCGACGCCACCAACACCATCGCGGAGGGCGAGGTCCTGCAGTTGATGAACTGCAACGATCCCGACACCGACGAGGCCCGCTATTTCGAGGTCATCCGCTGCAAGACGGCCAAGCTGTTCGAGGCCGGCGCCCGGGTGGCGGCGATCCTCGCCGAGGCCGGCGCGGCAACGGAGAGCGCACTGGCGGAGTACGGCATGCGCCTGGGGACGGCTTTCCAGCTGGTGGACGACGCCCTCGACTACGAAGGCTCTGCCGACGCCATGGGCAAGAACATCGGCGACGACCTCGCCGAGGGCAAGCCCACCCTGCCGCTGATTCACGCCATGCGCGCCGGCACGCCGGCGCAGCGCGACGCCATTCGCGCCGCCATCGAGCACGGCGGGCTGGAAGAGCTCGACGCCATCCGCAGCGCTATTGAATCGACCGGGGCGCTCAACTACACTGCGCGGCTTGCGCGCGAGCAGGCCGACGCGGCGATCGCGGCCCTGGCGCCCCTGCCCCGCTCCGGGTTCAGGGACGCCCTGGCGGGGCTCGCCCGCATCGCCGTCGAAAGAACGGCCTGACGCAAGCAAGCACGGGCCGCAGCGCGGCCGTCGTTCGGGGTGTAGCGCAGCCTGGTAGCGCGTCTGCTTCGGGAGCAGAAGGTCGGAGGTTCGAATCCTCTCACCCCGACCACTCAGGACAAGAAAACAGCCCCGGGAGTCCGCCCCCGGGGCTGTTTCATTTGTGCCCTCAGCGTGCCTTCAGGAGGCGTGCTGGTAGACGTGCAGGTCGCGCTGCGGGAAGGGGATGCTGATGCCTTCCTGGTCGAAGCGCTTCTTCATCTTCTCCTGCAGGTCGAAATACACGCCCCAGTAGTCGGCGCTGTTGACCCACGGCCGCACCGCGAAGTCCACGCTGCTCTCGCCAAGGTTCAACACGGCAACCACCGGCTCCGGATCCTTGAGCAGGCGGGACTCCTCGTTGAGCACCTCCCAGATCACGCGCTTGACCTTGTCGAGGTCGTCGCCATAACCGACGCCGAACACCAGGTCGAGGCGCCGCGTATCGCGCGCCGAGTAGTTGGTGATGGTGTCCGAGGTCACCTGGGCGTTGGGGATGATCACGATCTTGTTGTCGGGCGTCTTCAGCGTGGTCGTGAACAGCTGGACTTCTTCCACCGAGCCGGCAGTGCCTGCCGCCTCGATGTAGTCGCCGGCCTTGAACGGCCGGAAGATGATCATCAGCACCCCGGCAGCAAAGTTTGCCAGCGAGCCCTGCAGGGCGAGGCCGATGGCCAGGCCGGCGGCACCCAGCACGGCGATGAAGGACGTGGTCTGCACGCCGAGTTGTCCGACGGCGGCGATGACCACCATGGTGAGCAGGCCAAAATAAGCGATATTGCCCACGAAGCCGATCAGCGTCGGGTCGGTCTCGGCTCTCTGCATGCCCCGCTTCAGCAGGTTGGAGATCCTCCGCGCCAGCCACTTACCGATGAAAAATACGACGATCGCGGCGATGAGCTTGAGCCCGAACTGCGACACCCAGTCCACCATGGTGCTCATCTGCTCGGGCGATACCAGGCTCTTCACTTCTTCCATTTTCTCGACTCCCTTCCGGGGCAGATCCCCATCAGGGGCGACATGGTAGGGGCCCCGCGCGCCCGCCTCAACCCGAGGCGGCGCGCTTTGCCGCGTCGCGGCAGTGTCGTATGCTCGCCCGGCAACCCCCTGGGAGGAGTCGTCATGGGACTGTGGATCGTGCTCATCATCATCGCGGCCGTCGTGCTCTGGGCGATCGGCATTTACAACAAGCTGGTCAACCTGCGCAACGCGGTGAAGAACGCATTCGCCCAGATCGACGTGCAGCTGACCCGCCGCTACGACCTCATCCCCAACCTGGTGGAAGCGGTCAAGGGCTACATGAAGCACGAGCGCGAGACGCTGGAGGCCGTGATCTCCGCGCGTACGCGCGCCGTCCAGAGCCTCAAGTCGGCGTCGGAGCACCCGGAGAGCGCCGCGGCCATCCAGGAACTCTCCAGCGCAGACGCGGGACTCTCTGCGGCGCTCGGGCGGCTGTTCGCATTGTCCGAGGCCTACCCGGACCTGAAGGCGGACCGCAACATGATGCAGTTCCAGGAGGAACTGACCAGCACCGAGAACAAGGTCGCTTTCGCGCGCCAGGCGTTCAACGACGCCGTCATGCGCTACAACAACGCGCGCGAGAACTTCCCCAACAACCTGGTGGCGAACTCCTTCAGCTTCGACGCCGCCGCCTTCCTCGAGATCGAGTCCGAGGAGAAGCGCGCGGTGCCGCAGGTCAGCTTCTGAAGCCCCGCTGACGCGCGGCCGGGAACCGGCGCGGCATGGATTTCTTCGGACGCCAGGAAGCGGCTCGCAAGCGCTCCGGCTGGCTGCTCGGCGCCTTCGCGGTCGCCACCGGGGCGGTGGCGCTGGCGGTGGGCTTCGTGCTCGCCGTGGCTTTCTCAGTCGTCGCGGCGCCCGAGGGCCAGCTGGCGACCGGCTTCGACCCCCGGGTGTTCGCTGTCGCGGCGATGGTCACGGCCGCTTTCATCGGCCTGTCGTCGCTGTGGCGGCTGCGCAATTTGCGCGGCGGCGGCGGCGCGGTGGCGCAGTCCCTCGGCGGCGAACGCGTCACCGGCCTTGAGCGCGACCCCCTGAAGCGCCGGCTGCACAACGTGGTCGAGGAGATGGCGATTGCGGCGGGTCTGCCGGTGCCCGAGGTCTACGTACTGGAGAACGAGCCCGGCATCAACGCCTTTGCCGCCGGCATGGAGCCGACCAACGCCGCCGTGGCCGTGACCCGCGGCGCGCTCGACCGGCTGTCGCGAGACGAGCTGCAGGGCGTGGTGGCGCACGAGTTCAGCCATATCCTCAACGGTGACATGCGCCTCAACGCGCGCCTGATGGGCTACCTGTTCGGCCTGGTGGCGGTGAGCATGGTGGGGCGCGCCATGCTGCGCGGCGGCACTTACGGCTCGGCCCGGGTACGCGTCGGCAACCGCCGCGGCGGCGGGGCCGGCGCGCTGGTCGCGGTCGGGCTCGCCATCCTCGTGCTGGGCTCCATCGGCGTGTTCGCCGGTCGCGTGCTGCAGGCGGCGGTGTCGCGGCAGCGCGAGCACCTGGCCGACGCGGCGGCGGTGCAATTCACGCGCAATCCGGCCGGGCTGGCCAACGCGCTGAAGCGGATCGCCGCCTCGCCGCTGTCCTCCGCGGTGCGTGCCGTGCGGCGCGAAGAGATCGGCCACATGCTCTTCGCGACGGGGCGGCGCAGCCTGGCCGGACTCCTGGCCACGCACCCGCCCGTCGCCGGGCGCATCCAGGCGCTGGATCCGGGCTGGAAACCGGGGGATCCCGCGCCGCCGCTGCCGGCGCCGCCGGAGCCGGCACGCGAGACCGGGACCGGAGGTGGGGCTGGCGCCGCGGGCACGGCAGACGCCGGCGGCATCCTGCCCGGCTTCCCCGGCCTGCCCGGCATGGAAATCGGCATGGCCGCCGCCCTGGTCGGCGCCGTGGACCTGTCCATGGCCCGGCGCGTGCTGGCCATGGTGCCGGAAGAGCTGCATCGCGCGGTGCTCGAGCCCGAGGGCGCCGCCGCGGCCTGTCTCGCCCTGCTGCTCGACCCCAAGGAACGGCAGCGCGACAGCCAGCTGGCGTTACTCGAGGCCCGGCTCGGCGGTGTGGCCGCCGACCGCATCGCCCAGCTGGCGGGGCACGTCGCCGGACTGTCGAACACCCTGCGCCTGGCCCTGCTGGATCTCGCCAGCCCCGCACTGCATCACCTGTCGGAAGCACGGCAATCCGATCTCGTGCACCTGGTGCAGCGACTGGTGGAACTCGACGGCGTGATCGAGCCGCGCGAGGCGGCCCTGGCGGCCGCGATCGAGACGCGGCTGCGGCCCGACCAGGGCACAGCGCCCGATATAGAAGGCGCGCTGGCGATGCTGGTGCTGCTGGCGCGCGCCGGCCACGAGAGCGACGCGACGGCGGCCGAGGCCTGGCGCCAGGGTGCCGCGCGCCTGCGCGAGGCCGGCTTCGCGCTGCCCGATCCCCTGCCCGACTTCGCCGTCGTCAACCAGACCGCCGGCGCCTATTCGGCTTCACGCGCCGCGCGGCTGGCCGCCATGAAGGCCCCGGACCGCAAGGCGCTGCTGGAAGCCATGGCGGCAGTGGCCGGCCACGACGGCCACTTGCGCCAGAGTGAACTCGAACTGCTGCGCACCGCGGCCTCGGCACTGGGCATGCCGATGCCGCCGCTGCAGCCTCAGTCGACCGGCTCGATGCGGTAAAGCCCGCCGTCCGCCATGTCGGTCAGCACGTAGACCAGGCCGTCGGGGCCCTCGCGCACGTCACGTATGCGCCCCACCAGCCCCAGCAGCAACTCTTCCTCGTGCACGACCTCGCCGTTCTCGATCACGACGCGGCGGATGCGCTCTGCGGCGAGACCTCCGGCCAGCAGGTTGCCGCGCCAGGCGGGAAACTTGTCCGCAGTCACCAGCGCCAGGCCGGACGGCGCCAGCGTCGGCAGGAACTCGTAGACGGGATCGACGTAACCCGGCCGGCTGCGCGCCTCCCCGTACTGGGCTTCGGTGCGATACTCGCGCGCCTTGCTCACGACCGGCCAGCCGTAATTCTTGCCCGGCTCGATGCGGTTGAGCTCATCGCCGCCGCGCGGCCCGTGCTCCGTCACCCAGACCACCTCGCCGGCCGGATCGATCACCATCCCCTGGATGTTGCGATGGCCCAGCGACCAGATCTCGGGGTGCGTGTCGTCACGGCCGACGAAGGGATTGTCCGCAGGCACCGTGCCGTCCGCATTCAGGCGCAGCAGTTTGCCGGCATGGTCCAGCGGATCCTGCGCCCGCGGCGGGTCTGAGCCGCGGTCGCCGATGCTCAGCAGCAGGGTGCCGTCGGACAGCCAGGCGATGCGCGAACCATAATGCCGCCCCGGCCCGGACAGGCGGTCCTGCGAGAACACCTCCTCGAAGTCCACCAGCCGGTTGCCTTCGAGCCGGCCGCGCCCGAGCGTGGTCGCAGTGCCGTCGGCATCGCCCTTCGAGTAAGTCAGGTACACCAGGCGATTCTCGGCAAAACCGGGGTGCAGCGACACGTCCAGCAGTCCGCCCTGGCGTATGGCGCTGATGCCGGGCAGGCCGGTCACCTCGGTCTTGCGCCCGTCGCGCACGAGTTGCAGCCGGCCCGGCCGCTCGGTCACCAGGAACCCCCCGTCGGGCAGGAACGCGAGGCCCCACGGCCGTTCCAGTCCGTCCGCCAGCTGCACCACGCGAATCTGCTGGTACTGCGTCCGCACGCTGTCCGCCACGACGTTGGGCCCGGCGGCGGCCAGCCACGAGGGCGCGCCCAGGGCCAGCACACCAAACGCCATCATGTGCTTCAGCTTCGCCACGCTCATCTCCTCCAGAAGCTCGACAAGGCCATTACTCTAGCATCCGTCACGGCGCCTCCAGCGTCTCCCAGCTGCGCAACGGGAGCTCCACCGCGGCCAGCAGCGCATCGACCTGCTCCGGGGTGGCGCACGTCGCCGCCGAGCGCACGGTGGCCGGGTCGAGGTGTGCGGCGAACAGCTGCAGGAACTCGAACATGTACTTGCGCAGCACCAGGTCGCGGCGAAACCCGATCCAGGTGGTGCAACGCGGGAACAGTCCGGTGGCGTCCACCGCCACGAGGTCTTCGTCGGCAGTTTCGGCATGCGCCATCCCGGCCACGATGCCGATCCCCAGCCCCAGCCGGACGTAGGTCTTGATCACGTCGGCGTCCCGCGCCGTGAACACGATGCGGGGCTCGAGGCCGCGCGCCGCAAAGGCGTCCTTGAGGCTCGAACCGCCCTCGAAGTTGAACACGTAAGTGACGAGCGGGTGTTCCGCCACCTCCGCCAGGTCCGGCCGCCGTCCGAGCGCGGCGAGCGGATGATCGCGCGGCACCAGGATGACACGGTCCCAGCGGAAGCACGGCAGGGTGACCAGGTCCGGAAAGCGGTGACGGGCCTCGGAGGCGATGACGAAGTCGACCTGCCGCCGGGCCGCCATGTCGGCCAGTTGTTCCGAGGTCCCCTGGTGCAGGTCCAGCGTGACGTCCGTATAGCGCTGGCGAAACCGCGCGATGACGCCCGGCAGTACGTAACGCGCCTGGGTGTGGGTGGTGCCGATGGACAGGCTGCCCGCGACCTCCTGGTAGCGCCCGGCAGAGATGCCGCGAATCGCTTCGACTTCCTGCATGATGCGCGCGGCGCGGCGCGCGACTTCCTCGCCCTCCGGCGTCAGGGCGACCAGGTTCTTGCCGTGCCGGGCGAAGAGATACAGCCCCAGCTCCTCCTCCAACAGCTTGATTTGCTTGCTTACACCCGGTTGCGAGGTGGACAGGCGCTCGGCCGCTGCGGTCATGTTGAGACCGTTGTCGATCACCGCCAGCAGGTAGCGTAACTGTTGCAGCTTCATAACCAGATCGCATGTAGCTCCAAGGAAAGGGTATTTCCCGAATACCGGGCCTGCCTTATATGCTTTTGAGCATAAGCCAACGGAGGTCTCATGATCTACGACAACATTCTCGGCACCATCGGCTCCACCCCGGTGGTGCGCCTGAACCACATCGGCCCGAAGCACACGACCATCTACGTCAAAGTCGAGTCGTTCAATCCCATGGCCTCGGTCAAGGACCGGCTCGCCTTTGCCATCATCGACGACGCGGAAAAGCGCGGCGTGCTGAAACCGGGCCAGACCGTGGTCGAGGCGACCTCGGGCAACACCGGCATCGCGCTGGCCATGGTCTGCGCCGCCAAGGGCTATCCCTTCGTCGCCACCATGGTGGAAACCTTTTCCATCGAGCGGCGGCGCGTGATGAAGGCGTTGGGCGCCAAGGTGATCCTCACACCCGCCGCCGAGCGCGGCACCGGGATGGTGCGCAGGGCCGAGGAACTGGCGGCGAAGCACGGCTGGTTCCTGGCGCGCCAGTTCGAGAACGAGGCCAACCCCGCCTTTCACCGCAACACCACCGGCCCGGAGATCCTGCGCGACTTCGCCGGCCGCCGGCTGGACTACTGGGTCAGCGGCTGGGGCACGGGCGGCACCCTGACCGGCGCCGGCGAGATCATCAAGCTGGCGCGGCCCGAGGTGAAGATCGTGGCCACCGAGCCGGAAGGCGCCTCGCTCTTGGGCGGCAAGGAGTGGAAGCCGCACAAGATCCAGGGCTGGACCCCCGACTTCATCCCCAAGGTGCTCAACCGGGAGGTCTACGACGAGCTGGTCACGGTGACGGACGAGGAGTCCCGCGAATGCGCCCGGGCGCTGGCGACCAAGGAAGGGATCCTGGTGGGGCTGTCGGCCGGCGGCACGCTGGCCGCAGCGTTGCACGTCGCGGAGCGCGCCGAGCCGGGCTCAGTGCTGCTGGCGATGCTGCCGGACACCGGCGAGCGCTACCTCAGCACGTACCTGTTCGAGGACATCACGGACAGCTCGGACGACGACTGGCTGGCCGGCCTGGGCTGAGCTGCGGGCGACGCTACGGCAATCCGAACTGCCGCCGCGGCGGCCTGCTCGCTAGGATGCCCCAGGGTTTCCAGGAGGATTGCGCCGCGTGAGCAAGCAGATCGTGATCATCCAGGGCCACCCCGACCCCGAGGGCGGGCATTACGGGCATGCCCTGGCCGCAGCCTATGCCGACGGCGCCCGCGCCGGTGGCCATGCGGTGGAGATCCTGCCCGTGGCCCAGCTTGAGTTCCCGCTACTGCGCAACAAGCGTGACTTCGACAGTGGCGATCCGCCGGACGCCATCCGGCGGTGCCAGGCCGCGATCAAGGCGGCCGACCACCTGGTGATCATCCACCCCTTGTGGCTGGGCTCCATGCCGGCCCTGCTGAAGGGTTTCCTGGAACAGGTGTTCCGGCCGTCCTTCGCCTTCGAGCGCGCGGACAAGCCCGGGCGCCCGGGCAAGAAACTGCTGCAGGGCAAGAGCGCGCGCGTCATCGTCACCATGGGAATGCCGGGCTTCGCCTACCGCTGGTTCTACGGCGCCCACGCCGTGAAGAGCCTGGAGCGGAACATTTTGGCCTTTACCGGCTTCAAACCCATTCACCGCACCCTCATCGGCATGGTGGAAGCTGAAGACGACAAGGGGCGGCAGAAGCGGCTGGCCGAGGTGCGCGCGCTGGGTCGCGACGCCGCCTAGGCCGGCACTACAATTGTTCGCAAGCAATGGCGGCGCCCCCGGCGTGCCGCCCGGAGATGAATCATGTGGCGATTGATCGCCCCGGTGCTGGCAGTCCTGCTGCTCGGCGCCAGCTTCTTCCGCGCCGGCGACGCGCCCATGCTGGTCGCTTGCGTCGTGCTGCTCGGTCTGATGGCCGTGCCGCGCCCCTGGGCGGCGCGCATCGTCCAGGCCGCCCTCGTGCTCGGCGCCGCGCGCTGGGTGTTCGTCGCCTGGATGATCGGCTCGATGCGCGCAGCTGCGGGCGCGCCCTACCTGCGCATGGCCCTGATTCTCGGCGCCGTCGCCCTGTTCACCCTGCTGGCGGCGCTGGTCTTCCGCAGCGCCCGCCTGCGCCGCTTCTATGGCCTCGCGCCCGCCGCGGCGGCCTGAGGCCGCGGCAGGCGCGATGAACAGCAAACGGGTCCGGCGCGGCCGGCTGCACAACCCGGAGACCTATCTCGATCATGCCGCGCGCTGGATGCTCATCAGCGCGGGCCTGATCTGTGTCGGCCTCGGCGTGCTGGGCATCCTGCTGCCCGGGCTGCCGACCACGCCGTTCCTGCTGCTGGCGGCCTACTGCTTCGCGCGCAGCTCCGAGCACTTCCACGACTGGCTGCTGAACCACCGCTGGCTGGGCAGTTACGTGCGCAATTTCGAGGAAGGCCGCGGCATGACGCGCCCGGCCAAGGCCACCACCCTGCTGGTGATGTGGCTGTCGTTCGGCGTCACCATCATCTTCTTCGTGCCCGTCACCTGGGCGAAGATCGCGATGTTCCTGATGGCGTCCGCCGTCACCGTTTACCTGTTGCGCCTGCCGACCCCGCCGCACGCGGCGCCGGCCAACGCAGAGCGGCCGCCGGCCGCGGACTGAAGCGACTCAGTCCGCCGGCCAGGTGATGGTGAAGGCGCCACGCAGCTCCCCGGGCTGGTAGCCGCGCGCCTCGTCCTCCGGGTACAGGCGGTCGATGGCCTGCGCCACCGGCTCGGCAAGGTCCGGGCCGTGGCAGCCGAGACACTGCGGCTGCACGATGATCGCGCTCATGAAGCGCACGCGTCCGTCGGGCAACGTGTCCAGCCGTGACGGCGGCGACTCCGGTGCGCCCGCGGCCAGCTCAGCCGCAAAGGCCTCCAGCACGGCCTGCTCGTGCGCATCCGGGCGGTTGTCGGGATTGCGCAGCCGGGTGGACGTGCGGCCCACCTCGGCGCCGGACTGCTCCGCAGCTGCGCGCGCGATGCGCGGCGCATCCTCGTTGCATACCCTGATGGCGGCCAGCGGTCCGCCCTCGGCCATGGCGGATTGCAGCGCGGTGCGCAGCTCGGCGCCAAAGCCGGCGGCAATGGCGCGGCCCTCGGCCGCACGGTCGACCTCGGCCGCCGATACGGCGCTGGCCGAGAGGCACCCGGCCAGTATTGCGGCCAGCGTCAATGGAACAAAAGTGGTTTTCATTTCTCGTCTCCTAAAGGGTGTCGAGCGGTACGCGCAGGTAGCGCCTGCCGTTGTCCTCGGGCTCCGGCAAGCGGCCGGCACGGATGTTCACTTGCACGGCAGGAATGATGAGCGCCGGCATCTTCAACCCCGCATCCCGCGCCGTGCGCATGCGCACGAAATCCGCCTCGCGCGTAGCGGCGTCGATGTGGATGTTGCCTGCCCGTTGTTCCGCCACGCTCCACTCGCAGCGCGGTGCGCGCCCCTCGGGCGGGTAGTCGTGGCACAGGAACAGGCGCGTCTCCGGCGGCAGGGCGTACAAGCGCTGCACCGAGGCGAACAGCCGCGCCGCGTCGCCACCCGGGAAATCACACCGCGCCGTGCCGTAGTCGGGCGCGAACAGCGTATCGCCGATGAAGGCCGCATCGCCCGCCCTGTAGGTGACGCTGTCGTCGGTATGTCCGGGCGTGGCCATGACCTCGATCTCGACCTCGCCGAGCATGAAGCGCTCGCCGTCCGCGAACAGCCGATCGAACTGGCGCCCGTCCACGGGGAAGCCCGCGCCGAGGTTATAGATGTCCCGGAAGTTGGCCTGCACCGAGGTGATGCCGCGCCCGATGGCGACCGGGGCACCTGTGCGCTCGTGCAGGAAGGCGGCCGCGGAGAGGTGGTCGGCATGCGCGTGGGTCTCGAGGATCCAGCGCAGTTCCAGCCGTTCCGACTCGATGATGGTGAGCAGCGCGGCCGCGCTTGCGGTGCCGGTCCGCCCCGCGGCGCCGTCGTAGTCCAGCACCGGGTCGATCACGGCAGCCTGGCGCGTCGCGGGATCCCACACCACGTAGGAGAAGGTGGAGGTCGGCTCGTGATAGAGCCCCCTGACCTCGGGTACTGTTGCCATGTGCGCGGGCCTCCTTGTCAGCAGATGCGCTCGAGCCGCTATTATTTCAGATATAGCTAATTTAGTTAACTTCTCTTTTGTTACAGTGCGCTCCAGCGTAGGATAGCGGCGTTATGAGCGCCAAACCCCAACCCGCCGCCGTATGCGCGCCCCGCCTCGATATCGACGCCGAGGAAATGCGCGTGCATGCGGACGATGCAGCCCGGCTTCTCAAGGCGCTGTCCAACAGCTCCCGCCTGATGGTGCTGTGCAGCCTCGCCAAGGGCGAGCTGAGCGTGGGCGAGATCAACGCCCGCGTACCACTGTCGCAGTCGGCGCTCTCGCAGCACCTCGGGGTGCTGCGTCGTGACGGGCTGGTGCACACCCGCCGTTCCGCCCAGGTGATCTACTACCGGCTCGCCGAAGGCCCCGCCGGCCGGCTGATCGAGGCCCTGCACGACATCTTCTGCGGCAACGCCGCCGGCTGAACAGCCTAGTTCTACGAAATTGAATCCGGCGGCTCTGCCCCCGGCGAACTCCCGTGCAGTCCATCCCGGGAGTGCTCCGCCATGCCGCCACGCTTCATCACTGCCGCAGCCGTGCTGCTTTCGAGCCTGCTGGCCGTCCCCGTCCAGGGCGCTGCGGACCTGTCAGGCCCGCTCGACGCGCTGCACGAGGTCGGCAGCGGCGAGCTGACATGGTTCGGCCTGGACGTCTACGAGGCCCGCCTGCACAGCGCGACCCCTGAATTCAAGGGCCTGGACGGCTCCGTCCCCGTGGCCCTCGAGATCACCTACCGGCGCAACATCTCCAGCGAGAGCCTGGTCAAGACCACGGCCAAGGAGTGGCGGCGGCTGCGCACCGAGCTCGGCCTGCCCGCGGCGGAACGCCTGCAACCCTGGCTCGACGCGGTGGCCGAGATCTGGCCCGACGTCACCCCCGGGGACCGCATCATCGCGCGCGTCGAACCCGGCGGGCCCACCTTCTTTTACGGCAACGACGGGCTCCTCGGAGTGGTCGACGATCCCGACTTCGGCCCGGCGTTCCTCGGCATCTGGCTCCATCCCGAGACCCGGGACGCCTCCCTGCGCGCGGCGCTGCTGGGAGATACCCGGTGAAGCGGCTGCACGGAATGACGGCCTCACTGGTGCTGGCGGCGGCCGCGCTGTTGCTGTCGGGCTGCGCGGTGCAGGTCACCGACTACGCGGGCCGGGAGCCCGAGCTCGACCTGCAGACCTATTTCGACGGCCCGCTCGTGGCCTGGGGCATCGTGCAGGATCGCAAGGGCGAGGTCACGCGCAGCTTTCGCGTCGACATGGTCGGCCGCTGGGACGGCGACCGGGGCGTGCTGGAGGAGGACTTCCTCTGGAGCGACGGCACCACCGAGCGGCGCGTGTGGAATTTCCGCAAGCTGGACGAGCACCGCTACATCGGCACCGCCGGCGACGTCGTCGGTGAAGCCGAGGGCGAGGCGCACGGCAACGCACTGCGCTGGCGCTACACCCTGGCGCTGCCATGGAACGACGGCACCATCAACGTCCGGCTGGACGACTGGATGTGGCTCATCCAGGACGACATCCTGGTGAATCGCTCCGAGATCCGGAAGTTCGGTTTCCGCGTCGGCGAGGTCACCCTGTTCTTCCAGAAGAAAGGATCCGGACATGGCGACTGAATGGCCTGACGGAGGTCTTGGCGGCCTGTTCCCGATCCGCGTCGTCGCCCAGCTGACGGGCATCAACCCGGTCACCATACGCGCCTGGGAGCGTCGCTACGGCCTGGTCCGGCCTGCGCGCACTCCGGGCGGCCATCGCCTGTACAGCCAGGTGGACGTGGAACGGTTGCGCGCAGCTTCGCGCCTGGTGGCCCGCGGCGTCTCGATCAGCGGCGCATCGCGCATGCTGCACGAGTCGGGCGAGGCGTCCGGCGAACTGCGCGACAATGGCCTGGCGCACTGGCTGGAGTGCTTCAGCGAGCGTCTCGAGGCACTCGACGACCACGGCATGCATGCCGTCGTCGACGCCGCCGAAGCCCAGCATCCGGGGCTCGGCATGGCGCTGGTCGACCGCCTGCCCGGGCTGGCGCGCGAATTGCCGCACATGCAGGTGACCTTCCTGGACGCATGGCTCCAGGGACGGCTCACGGCAGCGGGCACCCGCAGCCCCGGCGGCGAACCGCGCGTGCTGTTTGCGGCCGGCGCCGAGCCCCGCGGTCACCGCACCTGGGCGCTCGCTCTCGCCTCGGGGCTGCATGCCCATGGCCTGCGCCCGGTCGTCGTCACCACGCAGGCCGCCGACGAGCTGGCAACGGCGGCCGGAGCCACGAGCTGCACGGCGCTCGTCCTGGCCGGCACTGCGGTGCCGCCGCAGGCAAGCCTGCCTTGCGGCGTGCCCGTCTTCTGCAGGTCCGACGAGGCCGCCGGGACCGTGCTGGGCGAAGACCTGGCCGCGGCGCGCAGCGTCCTCGCGTCCAGCCTGTGCACAGGCGCCGCAGCGTGAGCCCCGTGATCGCTGCCGCGTCCGCGGGAGAGCCGGCAACCCTGGCGCGCTTCCGCGAGGCCTACCAGGTGCTCGACCGGGACCACCTGCACCTCCTCGACGCGGTCTATGCGCCGCAGGTGGTGTTCGAAGACCCATTGCACCGCATCGAGGGGCTCGATGCGCTGCGCGACTATTTCGCGCGCATGTACCAGGGCGTCGAATCGATCCGTTTCGATTTCGGCACGGTGCTGCATACGGCCGACGAGGCCATGCTCACCTGGACCATGCACATGCGCCACCGGCGCCTCCGCCCGGGCGAGTCCCTCGCGCTGCCGGGGGCGACTCACGTGCGCTTCGGGGACCAGGTCCATTACCACCGCGACTACTTCGATGCCGGTGCGCTGTTGTACGAACGCCTGCCGCTGCTGGGCAGCGTGGTACGCGCTGTGCGCAGCCGGGTCTGAGGCCTCCAGGAAGAGTGATCATGAAAATTGCGATTATCGGCAGCGGGATTTCCGGCCTCACGGCAGCGCGCAGGTTGTGCGTCGACCACGAGGTCACCGTGTTCGAGGCCAATGACTACATCGGCGGCCACACCAACACCATCGACGTGCAAGCGGAAGGCCGCAGCTGGGCGGTGGACACCGGCTTCATCGTCTTCAACGACTGGACCTATCCCAACTTCATCGCCCTGATGGACGAGATCGGCGTCGGTTCGCAGCCGAGCCAGATGGGCTTCAGCATGCGCTGCGAGCGCAGCGGCGTCGAGTATTGCGGCAGTTCGCTCAACCAGCTGTTCGCCCAGCGTCGCAACGTGGCCAGCCCGCGCTTCTGGGCCATGATCCGCGACATCCTGCGCTTCAACCGCGAGGCGCTGGAGTTGCTGCAGGGACAGGACGATGCACTCGGCCTCGGCGACTACCTGGCGCAGCGCCGCTACTCGCAGCGCTTCGTCGACCACTACATCGTCCCCATGGGCGCCGCCATCTGGTCCACCGACCCGCAGACCATGCTGCGCTTCCCGGCGCGTTACTTCGTGGATTTCTTCAACAACCACGGCCTGCTTTCGGTGAAGGAGCGGCCGCAGTGGCATGTCATCAAGGGCGGCAGCCGCAGCTACATCGGCCCGCTGACCGCGCCCTTTGCCGACCGCATCCGCCTTAATGCCCCGGTGCACAAGGTGGAACGCGACGAGGGCGGCGTGGACCTGGTGCTGGACGGCGGGCACCGTGCCCGCTTCGACGCCGTGGTGTTCGCCTGTCACAGCGACCAGGCGCTGGCGCTGCTCGAGCAGCCGGATGCCGTGGAGCGCGAGGTGCTGGGCGCGATCCCCTACCAGCACAACCGCGCCGTGCTGCATACCGACACCAGCGTGCTGCCGCGCCGTCGCTCGGCCTGGGCGGCCTGGAACTACCATGTCCCCCGCGAGCAGCGCGACGCGGTGGCCGTGACCTACCATATGAATATCCTGCAGACCCTGCCGGCGCGGACCCAGTTCCTCGTCACCCTCAACCCGTCCATGCACATCGATCCGGCGCGGGTCATCCGCGAGATCGATTACCAGCATCCCGTTTACACGCCGGAAGGCGTTGCGGCGCAGCGCCGCCGCAGCGAGGTCATGGGCCTGAACCGCAGCTTCTATTGCGGCGCCTGGTGGAGCTACGGCTTTCACGAGGACGGCGTGAAGAGCGGACTGGTGGCCGCGGCCGCAGTGCAATCCTGGAGCAGTCATGCACAGCTGCCTCTACGTCGGGCAAGTTAACCACCGGCGGCACGGCGGGGGCGACGACCCGGTGTCGAACGCCTTCACCTACCGCCTGTTCATGGTCTACCTCGACCTGGCCGAGCTGGATCGAGTATTCCGCGGCCGCTGGCTGTGGAGCACGCGGCGCCGGGCGCCGGCCTGGCTGCGACGCGAGGACCACATGGGCGACCCGGCGGTGCCGCTGGAGCAGGCGGTGCGCGACCTGGTCCAGGCCCGCACCGGACAGCGCTCGGCCGGGCCGGTGCGCATGCTCACCCACCTGCGCTACTTCGGCCATTGTTTCAACCCCGTCACTTTCTACTATTGTTATGACGCTGCAGGAACCGAAGTCGATGCCGTCGTGTGCGAGGTGAACAACACGCCCTGGGGCGAGCAGCACTGCTACGTGCTGCCGCGGGATGCTGCGCGCGTGCGCGGCCCCAGCCAGGAATTCGAGCTGGACAAGGAATTCCACGTCTCCCCCTTCCTGCCCATGCACACGCATTACCGCTGGCGCTTCACGGCGCCGGGGCCGAGGCTGCTGGTGCACCTGCGCAACGAGGAGGCGCGCGGCCACGCCTTCGACGCCACCTTGAGCCTGGAACGTCGCGAGATCACCGGGCGCTCGCTGGCCGCCGCGCTGGCACGATTTCCCTTCATGACCCTGCGGGTCGTGGCTCTCATCTACTGGCAGGCGCTGAAGCTGAAGCTCAAGGGCGCCGTTTTCTACACGCACCCGTCGAAGGGTACCGCGGGACTGGAGAAACCATGAGCGAAGACATCATCCCGGCCGAGCTTGCGTTATCCCACGTCGACCGGCAGGTCCGCCCCAGCCGCATGCAGGCGCTGGCCAAGCGCCTGCTGCTGGAGCGCCTGGCCCGCATTCGCCACGGCGGCATCGAGATCCACGACGCCGACGGCACGCGACGTTTCGGTGAGCACGGCGTCGCCGGCGCCCCGCAGGCGAAGATCGAAGTGCTGCACCCGCAGTTCTGGGCCGACGCGGCCTTCGGCGGCACCACCAGTGGCGGGGAGGCTTACATCCACGGCCTGTGGAAATGCGACGACCTGACCGCACTGGTGCGCATCCTGGTGGCCAACCGCGCCGTGCTCGAGTCGATGAACGGCGGCGCGACGCGCTTCGCCGCTGTCGGCCGTCGTGTTGCGCACTGGCTCAATCGCAACAGCCGCGAGGGCAGCCGGCGCAACATCTCGGCCCACTACGACCTGGGCAACGATTTCTTCCGCCTGTTCCTCGACCCCACCATGAATTACTCCTGCGGGATCTTCGAGCGCGAGGACGCCAGCATGGAGCAGGCATCGATCGCCAAGATGGACGCCGCCTGCCGCAAGCTCGACCTGCAGCCCGGCGACCACCTGGTCGAGATCGGCACCGGCTGGGGCGGACTGGCCCTGCATGCGGCCAGGCATTACGGCTGCCGCGTGACCACCACCACGATCTCGCGCGAACAGCACGCCCTGGCCTCCGAGCGCATCCGTGCCGCCGGGCTGCAGGATCGCGTGACGCTGCTGCGCAGCGACTACCGCGACCTCGAGGGCCAGTTCGACAAGCTGGTCTCGATCGAGATGATCGAGGCGGTCGGCCACCAGTACCTCGATACCTACTTCAGCGCCTGCTCGCGGCTGTTGAAGCCTGACGGGCTGATGCTCATCCAGGCCATCACCATCCGCGACGAGCACTATGCGAACGCGCTCAAGTCGGTGGACTTCATCCAGCGCTTCATCTTTCCCGGCGGCTTCCTGCCGTCGGTGTCGGCCATGACCGGCAGCCTGGCGCGCAGCAGCGACCTGCAGCTCCTGCACCTGCAGGACATCGGCCTGCACTACGCCACCACGCTGCGCCTGTGGCGCGAGCGCTTTTTCCGCAACCTCGACCAGGTGCGCGCGCTGGGCTACCCGGAGAGCTTCATCCGCATGTGGGAGTACTACCTCTGCTACTGCGAGGGCGGTTTCCTGGAGCGCAACATCGGCACCGTGCAGATGCTGCTGGCCAAGCCCCGCAACCGCCGCCCCTCGCTGTCCTACTGAGCAGTCACTCGGCGCCGAGCCAGCGCTCGAACCAGGCCGCCATTTCACCGTAGAAATGGCGGCTGTTGTGGCCGGTCATGATCCAGTGGTTCTCCTTCGGATAGACCAGCAGGCGGCTGGGCACCTGGAGGCGCTGCAGCACGGTCCACAGCTCCAGCGTGTTGTTCAGCGGCACGCGGTAGTCGAGCGCTCCGGCCGTCACCAGTGTCGGCGTGCTGAAATTGGCGGCGTAGGTCATCGGGCTTTGCTCGGTCCACAGCGGATGGCCTTCCCAGGGCGGACCGCCGACGTTCACCTCGCGGTGGTAGACGGCATCGCTGGTGCCCCACTGGCTCGCGAGGTTGACCAGGCCGGCGTGATTCACCAGGCAGAGGTAGCGGTCGGTGCTGGCCAGCATCCAGCTCGCAAGATGGCCGCCGTAGCTGGCGCCCGCGGCGCACTGGCGCGCGCCGTCGATAAAGCCGTAGCGGGCGATGGCCACGTCCGCGCCCTGGTTGATCTCCTCTGCCGGGCCCTTGAGCGGATCGCCCTGGATGCTCTGGGCGAAGGCCTCACCGAAGCCGGTCGAGCCCTTGTAGTTGGTCGCCACCAGCACGTAGTCGGTGCCGGCAATGAGGTGGTAGTTCCAGCGCAGGTGCACCTGGTCACGCCACATACCGTGCGGACCGCCGTGCATCAGCACCACGACCGGGTACTTGCGCGCGGGATCGAAACCCGCCGGCCTGACCAGGAGATTGTGTATGCGCCGGCCGTCCTCGGTTTCGAACCAGAAATGCTCCACCGGCTGCAGGTCGAGCTGGGCCGTGCGCGCGCCGGTGAAGTCGCTCAGGGCCCGATGCCCGCCGCGTCGCAGGTCGATGCGCACCACCTCCGCGGGATTCACGGCGCTCTCGAAGTTCGCCAGCAGCACCGGACGACCGCGCTGCGATATCGACAGGTTGCCGTAGCCGCCCTGCGCCATGTCGAAGGCGAGGCGCGCCTCGCCCCCGCTGCTGCGGCCGCGGTACAGCTTGACGTGGCCGGCATCCTGGCCGAGGACGTAGACCTCGCGCCCGTCCGGCGTCACCGCGAAGTCACCCGCCGTGCGCAGGTCGGGCAAGGTGATCTCGGCCGCGACGGTCGCCGCCGGCCAGTCCAGGCGCACCACGCGCGCGGCGTTGAAGACGCGGTCCGTACGCGGTACGCGCCGCGCGAACAGGCTGCGCCCGTCGCTGCTGAACACCGGTCCGCTCCAGCCGTCGCCGCCCTCCAGGCCGTCCCTGCCGGTGAGGCGGCGCGGCTCGCCGCCGGACAGCGAAACCTGCCACAGCTCCGAGTTCGTGAAGTCGAATGCCGCGCGGTGCCGGTTGCGGCTGGCCACGAATACGATGGACTCGCCGTCGGGCGCCCACGCCGGATCGAGGCCGCCGCCGCTGGCCGCGTAGCCGGGCTGTTGCACCAGCTCGCTGCCGGCAAGCAGGTCTACGGCGCCGTCCGCGCCGATGGTCTGCACCAGCAGCCGCGGCTGGCGCTCGGGCTGCAGCCACTTGTCCCAGTTGCGGATGGGGAAGCCGTCGTAGGCGTGCACCTCGTACTTGCGCTCGCCCTCCTCCTTCTTGATGCGCTCGCTGTCCTCGTCGTTGGCGGCGTCGCGGTGCACGTCGCTGGTGAAAGCGATGCGGCTGCCGTCGGGCGAGAAGCGCGGCTGGCGGGCGCCGGTGCTGATGGAAGTCACGCGCTGGGCCTCGCCGCCACGCGCCAGGTCGAGAAGATAGACCTGCGCCGCCTCGTCCCCCTCGCGCTTGGCCGTGAAAGCGATGCGCGTGCCGTCCGGGCTCCAGGCAACGCCTGATTCGCCGGACTTGACGAAGGTGAGCTGGCGGGGCGGCGTCGCGCCGTCGGTGTCCACCAGCCACAGGTGCGTCGCCTGCTTGTCCTTGTCGTAATCCGGCTGCACGACCTGGAACACTGCCTGGCTGCCGTCGGGGCTGACCACGGGCGCACCGACGCGCGGCATCAGCCACAGGTCCTCGTGGGTCATAGGGCGCGGCGCGGCGTTCTCGTCGGCATGCGCAAGCGCGGGCAGGAGGCACAGGGACAGCAACAGGATTCTGAGCAGCATGGGCAAAAGGCTCCCTCGATGGACCGGAGACGTGAAGGCCGGATTCTGCCAGAAAGGCGCGTGCGGCGGGACGCGCTCAGGCGAGCGGGCTGCGGAATCCCGGCGGCTTGACCACCAGCAGGTCGCATTCGGCCCGGTCCAGCAGCCGCTCCGCCGTGCCGCCGACGAACACCTGCTCGACGCGGCTGCGCGAGATCCCGCCGGCCAGCAGCACGTCGGCCTCGAACTCTGCAGCCAGGCGCGGCAGCTCCTGCTCCGGCCGTCCCTCGATGAGATGCAGCTGCGGGGCAGGAATGGATCTGTCGGCGAGCAGCGCATTCACGGCGGCCGTGGCCTCGCGGGCGGCACCGCCGGCGACACAGTGGGCGACGTGACTTTGCGCCTGCAAGGCGGAGCCAAGCCGCTCCGCCAGGTCGAGGATGGCATGGTCGAGCCTGGCATGCCGGTCGTCGCGATGGCTCGGGTCGACGGCGGCGAGCAGCCGGGGATGTTGCGGCCAGTCGCGCCCCTTGGCGAGCAGCAACGGCGCCGGGCAGATGCGGATCAGCTGCCAGTCGGCGGCGCTCAGGGTGGCCCGCGCCAGCCACTCGTGATGATGGGTGCGCATCACCACCAGGGCAGCACCGACCGCCAGTGCGCGGCGCGTCACCGCCTCGTGGCCCGGGTTCGCGTACTCGGCCGCCACCGCAACCTCGAAGCCGCGCTGGCGCCACGGCTGCGCCTTCTCTTGCAGCCACGCCAGGCTGGCATCGACCCGGGCCGCGCGCGCGGCCTCGAGCCGCTCGGTCACGCGGAAGTGGCTGCCCTCCATGGCCTGGTCGAACTCGACCCGGAACAGCTCCAGCGGCAGCCGCAGGGCGCCGGCCAGCCGCGCGCCGCGCGCCAGGGCGTGGTCCGGCACGTCGGCCGGGTCCATCACCACCAGCACCGGGGACGGGCCGGACAGGTTCATCGCCTTACCTCGAGTGGGGGGTGCCTCGCGTCGCGCTGCCGCCGTCAAGATCCAGCGCCTCGCCCAGCTTGAGCAGGGCGTTGAAATCCAGGATCTCCACCTCGCGCCGCTTCACCGCCACGATGCCCTCGTCCTGGAAACGCGCGAACAGCCGGCTGATCGTCTCCGTGGCAAGGCGCAGGTGACTCGCAATATCACGTCGTGGCATCGGCAACGTGACGAGGTGCGGCACCAGGCCGCGACGCGCGTAGCGCCGGGACAGGCCCAGCAGGAAAGCGGCCAGGCGCTCGTCCGCGCTGTGTTCCGTGGCCAGCTGTGCGCTGGCGGACATCTCCCGGCTCATCACCCGGAGAATCTGTGTCTGCAGGCCGGGCACCTCGCGCGTCAGCTGCTCGAGGCGCGCGAAGGGCAGCGCACAGACGGAGGTCGTCTGCAGGGCGACGGCGTTGCAGCGGTTGCGTCCGGAATGGATGCCGTCGAGGCCGGCCAGCTCGCCGCCGATATGGAAACCGAGCACGTGCTCGCGGCCCTGGTTGTCGATGGTGTAGGTCTTCAGCGCCCCGCTCTTGACCGCGAACAGCGCATGGAAACTGTCCCCCTCGCGGAACAGGTGCTCTCCGGGGCGGATCGGCCCGCGCGTGTGGACGATGGACTCGAGTTTCTCCATGTCGTCGGCGTCAAGACCGAGCGGCAGGCAGAGGTCGCGCAAGGAGCAGGTGCGACAGGTTTGCCGGAGATGGGCGATGCTGACGACGTTGGAGTTGTTTGCGGACGACACCAGAGATCCTTGTGGAGCCTTATGCGGATTGTAAACAAAGACTTGGCTCTGGCGGCCTGTTGAAACCACTTATTTACCGCGAACTGGACTCTGTCCAGAATTGATCCAGGTCAATTCGCGGTTTCCGGACATGGCTAGAATTCCATGCAAATTCAACGACAAAGCATGGGAGTAACCACATGCGCACTTTAGCTTCAGCACTTGCTTTGACCGCTGCGCTCGGCCTCGCCGCCCCGGCCTCCGCCCACGAAGCGGGCGACTGGCTGGTACGCTTCGGCGCCAGCGTGGTCGACCCGAAGAGCGACAACGGCAACCTGGACCTGACCGCGCTCGACGGCGGCGTCCAGCAGATCAGCGTCGACGACAAGACCGGCGTCACCTTCAACTTCACCTACATGTACACGAAGAACATCGGCGTGGAAGTCCTCGCCGCCCTGCCCTTCGAGCACGACATCTCGGTGGAAACCCTTGGCGAAGTCGGCAGCGTCAAGCACCTGCCCCCGACCATCAGCCTGCAGTACCACTTCCTGCCTGACAGCGTGTTCCAGCCCTACGCCGGCATCGGCGTGAACTACACCCGCTTCTTCAGCGAGAGCGAGAAGGGTGTGCTGGTGGATCCGCTGGGCGTGACCCTGGACGTCGACAGCTCGTCATTCGGTCTCGCGGCCCAGCTCGGCTTCGACTACATGGTCACCGACCAGTGGTTCCTGAACTTCGACCTGCGCTACATCGACATCGACGTCGACGCCAAGATCAGGGAAGTTCCGGAGATCAACGGCACGGTCAACATCGACCCGGTGGTGTACGGCATCCACCTGGGCTATCGCTTCTGACATTGGCGCGGGGTAACGCACTCCGCATCGGCCGCAAGGCGCCGGGATGCCGCATGGCGTCCCGGCGCCGGCTTGAAGAGCCGCGCCGGGCGCGGCTCTTTACGGTCCAGCCGACACGTAAAGGTTTTTCCACCACGGGGGCGCTGACGCCGCCCGTTTCATCTTCCGGCAGCCGGTAGAGGACTATGACGACAGCAACTGCATACAACGACAAGGTCGTCCGCCAGTTCACCATCATGACCATAGTTTGGGGAGTGGTCGGGATGCTGGTCGGAGTCATCATCGCAGCCCAGCTCATCTGGCCGGGCCTGACTCTGGACATTTCGTGGCTGAGCTATGGCCGATTGCGTCCGCTGCACACCAATGCAGTGATCTTCGCCTTCGGCGGCAGCGCCCTGTTCGCGACCTCGTATTACGTGGTCCAGCGCACCTGCCACGTCCGGCTGTTCGCCAGCGGTCTCGCCGCCTTCACCTTCTGGGGCTGGCAGGTGGTGATCGTCCTGGCCGCCATCACGTTGCCGCTGGGGCTCACGCAGGGCAAGGAATACGCCGAACTGATCTGGCCCATCGACCTGCTCATCACCGCGGTCTGGGTGGCTTACGCGGTGGTGTTCTTCGGCACCATCGCCATTCGCAAGGTGAAGCACATATACGTGGCGAACTGGTTCTACGGCGCCTTCATCCTCACGGTCGCCGTGCTGCACATCGTCAACAGCCTGGCGCTGCCGACCAGCCCGCTGCATTCCTACCCGGTGTACTCCGGCGTGGTGGATGCCATGGTGCAGTGGTGGTACGGCCACAACGCCGTGGGCTTTTTCCTGACCGCCGGCTTCCTCGGCATGATGTACTACTTCGTGCCGAAGCAGGCGGGGCGGCCGATCTATTCCTACCGGCTGTCCGTGGTGCATTTCTGGGCCCTGATCTCGCTCTACATGTGGGCCGGCCCGCATCACCTGCACTACACCACCCTGCCCGACTGGGCGCAGACGCTCGGCATGGTGTTCTCGCTGATGCTGCTGGCACCCTCCTGGGGCGGCATGATCAACGGCATCATGACGCTCTCCGGCGCCTGGCATAAGCTGCGCACCGACCCGATCCTGAAGTTCCTCATCGTGTCGCTGTCCTTCTACGGCATGTCGACCTTCGAAGGCCCGATGATGTCGATCAAGACGGTGAACGCGCTCTCGCACTACACCGACTGGACCATCGGCCACGTGCATTCCGGCGCGCTCGGCTGGGTGGCGATGATCACCATCGGCTGCGTCTACATGCTGGTGCCGCGCCTGTTCGGCAAGAAGGAAATGCACAGCATCAAGGCCATCGACGTGCACTTCTGGGTCTCCACGATCGGCGTGGTGCTGTACATCGCCTCGATGTGGATGTCCGGCGTGATGCAGGGCCTGATGTGGCGCGCGGTCAACGAGGACGGCACGCTCACCTACACCTTCATCGAGAGCATCGCCCGCACATATCCCTTCTACGGGGTGCGCCTGCTGGGCGGCCTCCTGTTCCTGGGCGGCATGCTGATCATGTGCTGGAACACCTGGCGGACCATCCGCGGCGCCAAGGCCGCGGACGTGCCCGTCATGGCGCCGGCGCACTAGGGGGAAACTGGCATGAAGCACGAATTCATCGAACGCAAGGTCGGCCTCATGGCCGTACTGGTCGTCCTCGTCATCAGCGTCGGCGGCCTGGTCGAGATCGTCCCGCTCATTTTCGATTCCCAGGTGCGCGACCCGGCGCCGGGCGTGGAGCCCTATGCGCCGCTCGCGCTGGCCGGCCGCGACGTCTACCTGCGTGAAGGATGCTACGGCTGTCACTCGCAGATGATCCGGCCTTTCCGCGCGGAAACGGAGCGTTACGGGCATTACTCGCTCGCCGGCGAGTCCGTTTACGACCGGCCGTTCCAGTTCGGCTCCAAGCGGACCGGGCCGGACCTGGCGCGTGTCGGCGGTCTCTACAGCGACGAGTGGCATCGCCTGCACCTGCGTAACCCGCGCATCGTGGTGCCGGAGTCCAACATGCCGGCTTATCCCTGGCTGGAGAAGAACGGCCTCAACGCCCGTGCGGTGGAAAAACGCATGCTCGCCTTGCGCGCGCTCGGGCATCCCTACTCGGACGAGGACATCGCGGGCGTCAGCGCCGCGCTGGAAGGCAAGACCGAGATGGATGCTCTCATCACTTACCTGCAGGGCCTGGGCACCAACCTGGCCCGGGGACGCTGAGTCATGAGCGGCGACAACTGGCACATCGTCTGGACCCTGCTCCTGATGGCGGCGTTCATCGGGATCGTGGCGTGGGCGTGGAGCCATCGTCGGCACAAGGACTTCAAGGAGGCGGCGCACCTTCCCCTGGAGGAAGACGAGCGCCGGCCGCAAAGCACTCCTGAGAATGGGGAATCGCGATGAGCAGTTTCTGGAGCGGATGGATCATCCTGCTGACCGTGGCCAACATCATCGGCGCCGTATGGCTGCTGTGGATGACCTCGAGACTGAGCCCGGAAGAGAAAGCCTCGGAAACGACGGGGCATGTGTGGGACGGCGACCTGAAGGAATACAACAACCCGCTGCCGCGCTGGTGGCTGTGGTTGTTCTACCTCACGGTCGTCTTCTCGATCATTTACCTCGTGCTGTTCCCGGGCCTGGGCAACTTCCAGGGCGTTCTCGGCTGGTCCCAGACCGGCCAGTACCAGGAAGAAGTGGCGCGCATCGAGGCGCGGCAGGACGAGTTCTTCGCGCGTTTCGCCGAGATGGACATCGCCGAACTCGCGCGCGACCCGGACGCCATGTCCGCGGCGGCGAACATCTTCGGCAACCGCTGCGCCCAGTGTCACGGCTCTGACGGCCGGGGCGCACCGGGCTTTCCGAACCTCACCGACCAGGCCTGGCTGTGGGGCGGCGACGAGACCGCAGTGCTGGCCAGCATCCAGAGCGGCCGCGTCGGCGTGATGCCGCCGATGGCCGACTCGCTGGGTGGCGAGCAGGGCGTGGCGCAGATGGTGGAGTACGTGCGCAGCCTCTCCGGGCTGGACCACGACGCGGACATGGCGGCGGCTGCCGCCCCGCTGTGGCCGGTGTGCGGCGCCTGCCACGGCATGGACGGCACCGGCATGACCGCGCTGGGCTCGCCCAACCTGACCGACGCCAACTGGCTCTACGGTTCCGGCCGCGCCACCATCGCCGAGACGATCACCGGCGGGCGGCAGAACAACATGCCGGCGCAGCTGCCGGTGCTCGGGGAACTCCAGTCGCGGGTCCTGGCCGCTTACGTCTTGCGCCTCTCCGGGCAGCTCGGCGACTAGGGAGGTAACCCATGGCACTCGGACGCGCGGACAGGCTCGTCGGAGACGAAACGAAGCCCCGGCCGTGGCGGCGGCGGCAGCGCGATTTCGCCTACGTGGCCTGGGCGTCGTTCCTCATGGCGTGCGCCGCATCGGCGGTGTTCTTTGCCATGGTCGATCCCGTGGTGCTCTCCGGCACGACGACCCCCGGCTGGGAGATCAGCCGCCAGGCCGGCTACGCCATCGGCTTTTTCGGCTTCTGGCTGCTGACCGCGGGAACGGCCGCCTTCGCCGTCTGGCTGGTGCGCACGGAACCGTCGGGCGGCGGCGCCGGAACCCGGCGACCGCGTGACGGTCAGAACAGGCGGCGGCGCGGATTACTGCGCCGCCGCGCCCGCCCGGCGGCCGGCCGGGACGCAGGGGACAACTGATGAACGCGCAAGTGCAGGGCGGCGCCGGCGGCGGCGCGCCCGAATCCTTTTATGCCGCCCACCAGAAAATCTACCCGCGGGAAGTAAAGGGCCGTTATGCGTCCCTGCGCAATCTCGCGGTGTGGGTGCTGCTGGGCATTTATTACGTCCTGCCCTGGATCAGCTGGGAAGGACGGCAGGCGGTGCTGTTCGACCTGCCGGCGCGCAAGTTCTACATCTTCGGCCTCACCTTCTGGCCGCAGGACTTCTTCTTCATGGCGTGGCTGCTGATCATCGCCGCGCTGACGCTGTTCTTCGTCACCGCACTCGCCGGACGGCTGTGGTGCGGCTACGCCTGCCCGCAGACGGTATGGACCGAAGCCTTCCTGTGGATGGAGCGCATCACCGAGGGCAACCACTCGCAGCGCCGCAAGCTCGACAAGGGTCCATGGACACGCGAGAAGGTGCTGCGCAAGTCCGCCAAGCAGGTCTTGTGGATCACCTTCTCACTGTGGACCGGCTTCACTTTCGTCGCCTATTTCACGCCCACCATGGAGCTCGGCGCCAAGGTGCTGAGCTTTTCCACCGGTCCCTGGGAGACTTTCTGGGTGCTGTTCTACGGCTTCGCCACCTATGGCAACGCCGGGCTCCTGCGTGAGCAGGTGTGCAAGTACATGTGTCCCTATGCGCGCTTCCAGAGCGCCATGTTCGACAAGGACACGCTGATCATTTCCTACGATCGCCGGCGCGGCGAGCCGCGCGGCGGCCGCAAGCGTTCGGTGGACCCGAAGGCGGCCGGGCTGGGCGACTGCATCGACTGCAACATGTGCGTCCAGGTCTGTCCCACCGGCATCGACATCCGCGAGGGACTGCAGATCGAGTGCATCGCCTGCGCCGCCTGCGTCGACGTGTGCAACGATGTCATGGACAAGATGGAGTATCCGCGCGGCCTGGTGCGTTACACGACCCACAACGCCATGGAGGAGCGCCAGCCGGTGCGCGTCCTGCGCCCGCGCGTCATGATCTACGCCACCCTGCTGCTGGCGTTGCTGATCGGCTTCGGCACGGCCGTGGCCAACCGCAGCACGCTCGTGGTGGACGTCATACGCGACCGCAACAGCCTGTATCGCGAGCTCCCCGGCGGCCGGGTCGAGAACGTGTACACCATCACCTTCGTCAACAAGACCGAGTCGCCGCGCGAGTACCGCGTCAGCGCCAGCGGGGTGGAGGGCGTCGAGCTGGAGTTCGACGTGCCGCTCCCCATCACTTCCGAACCCGGCGAGGTACGCCGCGTGCCGATGCGCATCCAGGCCCCGGTGGCCGCACTCCCTGCAGACGGCGCAGAGATCGAGGTCACGGTCGAGGCGATCGGCGCAGTGCCGGACATGGTGCGGCGCCAGACGCGCATCATCGGTCCCAGCGGCATGCCGGGAAGACGCTGATGAACCGCCTGTCGCACGAAGATTCCCCGCCCCCGCCCTGGTACCGGCAGTTCTGGCCGTGGTTCCTCATCGCGCTGCCGGCCAGCGTCGTCGTGGCGAGCATGTTCACCATCTGGCTGGCCACTCGTTCGCCCAATCCCATGGTGGTGGACGACTATGCCAAGATCGCGCGCAGCATCGAGCTGCGGCGCGAGCGCGACCTGGCCGCAGCAGCGCTCGGCGTGGCAGCCGAGATCCGGCTCGTGCCGGCGGCCGGACTGGTCGAAGTCCGCCTCGTCCCGGAAAGCGTGCAGCCGGAATCGCTGCAGCTGCGCCTCTCGCATCCCCTGGTTGCCGAGCGGGACCGTATCGTCGACCTGGTCAAGGTGCCGGGCGGGTGGAGCGGGCAACTCCCTGCACTGGAGGGGCGCTGGTACGTCCAGCTCTATCCGGGCGACGCCGGCTGGCGGCTGGCCGGCGAGCTCGCCGGCGAGAGCTCGCTGCGCCTCACGCCCCCCGAGGCGCCCTGAGGCCTCGTGGCACAACCCCGGTCGTCCAACTGCTTCCATTGCGGCGAGGCGCTGACCGGCACCGAGCCGTGGTTCGTGGCAATCGAGGGCGAGTCTCACCGCGTCTGCTGCCCGGGCTGCAAGGCGGTGGCGGAACTCATCCGCGACAGCGGCCTGTCAGATTTCTATCGCTTCCGCACCCTGCCCGCAGGGCGCCCCGCGGACGCGGCCACGGCCGCCCCGGAGTTGCCCTGGCAGCCTTTTGACCGTCCGGAAATGCTGGAAGCGGTCAGCGCGCCGGCCGGCGACGGGCTGCGCAGCTGCACCATGCTGGTCGAGGGCGTGCGCTGCGCCGCCTGCGGCTGGCTCATCGAACGCAGCCTCGAGCAGATACCGGGCGTGCGCGAGATCCGCGTCAACCCGGCCACGGCGCGGGCCCGACTGGTGTGGGAGCCGGGCGTGCTGCCGCTGAGCGGCGCGCTCGGCGTCCTGTCCCGCCTCGGCTACCAGCCGCATCCCGGCAGCGCCGGCGCCGCCGACATGGCGCTGCGGGAACGTCGCGCCGCCCTGCGCCGGCTCGGCGTTGCGGGCATCGGCATGATGCAGGTGATGATGTACGCGGTGGCCATGTACGTCGGCGCCTTCCAGGACATGGACGCCAGCCTCGAGCAGCTGTTCCGCTGGGTCAGCCTGCTCGTGGCGACCCCGGTGGCGCTGTACGCCGGGCGGCCCTTCTTCGCCGGCGCCTGGCGCGACCTGCGCTCCGGCCGCCCCGGCATGGACGTGCCCGTCGCCCTCGCGGTCGGCGGCGCCTGGTCGGCCAGCGTGCTGCACACGCTCAGCGGACAGGGCGAGGTGTATTTCGACTCGGTCACCATGTTCGTGTTCTTCCTGTCCCTCGCGCGTTACCTGGAGATGAGCGCGCGACATCATGCCGGCGACACCCAGGAAGCGCTGGCGCGGCTGCTGCCCGAGGCCGCGCGGCGGCGTGGCCCCGCTGGGGAATGGGAGACCGTGGCCTTGCGCGAACTGCGCCCCGGCGACGTGGTCTCGGTGCGACACGGCGAAACCGTGCCCGCCGACGGCCGTCTCATGATCGACGGCGCCCGGCTGGACGAGGCGATGCTCACCGGGGAGTCCCGTCCGCGCCTGCGGCGCCAGGGCGAAGCGGCGCTGGCCGGCAGCGTCAACCTCGGTGACCCGCTGGAGTTCACCGTGGAGCGCACCGGCGGCGAGACCCTGGTGTCCTCCATCGGGCGCCTGCTCGACCGGGCGCAGTCGGAGCGCACGCCCATGGCCGCCGCGGCCGATCGCGTCGCGCGCTGGTTCGTGCTGGGCGTCCTCAGCGCCGCGGCGCTGACCTGGTTCGCCTGGAACGCCATCGATCCGGCGCGGGCCTTCGAAATCACGCTGGCGGTGCTGGTGGTCACCTGTCCCTGCGCCCTGTCAATCGCCACCCCCGCCGCGCTCACGGCAGCGACTGGCCTGCTGGCCAGGCGCGGGCTGCTGGTGACGCGCGCCGGCGCCGTGGAGCGCCTGGCCCGGGTCGACCGGGTGATCTTCGACAAGACCGGGACCCTCACCCTGGGCCAGCTGCGCATCACCGCGGTGGAGGCAGCGCCCGGCTGGGAGGCCGACGCGGCGCTGGCCGTGGCGGCCGCGCTGGAATCCGTCTCCGAGCATCCCATCGCCCGCGCCTTCGGCATGGCCCATCCCGCCGGTGCGCCGACGGATGTGCAGGTTGCGCCAGGACGCGGCATCGAGGGCAACGTGCTGGGAAGACGCTGGCGCCTCGGCAAGCCCGACTGGGCGGCGGCGCTCGCCGGCGTCGCGCCGCCCGACCTGCACGGCGACGACACGGCCGTCTGCCTCGCCGACGACGAAAAGGTGCGCGCCGTGTTCCGGCTCGCCGACCGGCTGCGCGGCAGTGCTCGCGAAGAGCTGCAGAAACTGCGGCACCTGGGCCTGGCCACCGAGGTGGCGAGCGGGGACGCCACCGAGGCCGTGGCGCCCATGGCCGCGGCAGTCGGCGCGGCACGGTGGCAGGGCGGCATGACCCCGGAAGACAAGCTGGCGCTGCTGCGTGAGCGGCAGCAGGCAGGCGAAACCGTGGTGATGGTGGGCGACGGAGTGAACGACGCCCCGGTGCTGGCCGGGGCCGATGTCTCCATCGCCATGGCCGGCGGCACCCCACTGGCGCAGACCAGCGCCGACATGGTGCTGCTCGGCGAGTCCCTGGCGCCCCTGGCCGAGGGCATCCTCCAGGCGCGCCGCACCCTCAGGATCGTGCGCCAGAACCTGGCCTGGGCAGCGGGCTACAACCTGGTGGCGCTGCCACTCGCCGCCACCGGCTTCATCGCGCCGTGGATGGCCGCCATCGGCATGTCCGCGAGCTCGCTGCTGGTGGTGCTGAATGCCACGCGGCTGTCGCGCCCGCCCCGCTCCCGCATCGCCACGGACGCGCCGCTCGTCGCCGGAGCCGGCGCATGAGCATCCTCTACCTGATGATCCCGATGGGCATCCTGATCGTGATCGGCGCCGTCTGGGCGTTCTTCTGGGCCGTGAACAGCGGGCAGTTCGACGACCTGGACAGTCCCGCCTGGCGCATCCTGCTGGACGACGACACCAAGCCGCCGCAGCAGGGCAGCAAGCCGGACACAGGCGCCCCCGCAAACGAGGAGAACAAGGAATGAACCTGGTGGAAGCGGGACTTCCGGCGGCCCTGGTCGCAGGACTGGTGGGCAGCGTGCACTGCCTCGGCATGTGCGGCGGGATCGCCGGCGCGCTCGGCATGGCCGGTGGCGGCCGGGCCTCGCTCGCGGTGTCGTACAGCGTCGGACGCATCGCGAGCTACGCGGTCGCGGGCGCGCTCATCGGCGCGATCGGTGGCAGTCTCGCCGGAGCCGCTGGCCTGGGCCCCTGGCTGCGGCTGGTCATGGCGCTGGTGCTGGTGCTGCTCGGGCTGCAGGTCGCGCTGAACCTGAAGCTGCTGGCGCCGCTCGAGGCCGCCGGCGCCGGACTGTGGCGCCGCCTGGCGCCGGTGGCGCGCCGCTTCATCCCGCCGCGCCATGCCGGCCAGGCGCTGGCCCTCGGCGCCCTGTGGGGCTGGCTCCCATGCGGCCTGGTCTACGGCATGCTCGCCGCGGCAGCGGGCGCCGGCAGCGCCGCCGGCGGCGCCCTGTTCATGGCGGTGTTCGGCCTCGGTACGGCCCCGGCGATGATCGGCGTCACCTGGGCCTCGGGGCGCGGCAGCGGCTGGCTCACCGCACGCCGGCGCCGCATGCTGGGCTGGTTGCTGGTGGTGTTCGGCGCCTGGACCGCTGTCACGCCGCTGATGCGGCTGGCCGGCGGCGGGGCGCACGGCAGCCACCCGCCCGCCATGGAACAGCAGCAGGAGCATCGCCACCACGACGCAGCGCTGCAGGAAAACCGGATATCTCCCCCGACAGCCCTGCTGCCGGGCTGAGTAGCTCTATTCGGGCGGCTGCTCCAGCGGCTGCTCCGGCGCCTGCGGCTCGGACACGATCAGGGCGCGCAAGCGCGCATCCTCCGCCGCGGCCTCGGCCTTGAGCCGCAATTCGCGCTCGCGGTCCAGCCGGGCCCGATACTCGGCCCGCGCCGACTCGAAAGCCTCCTCGCGCGCCTTGCGCAGCAGCCGCTCCTCGATCGCGGCAATGCGCTCGGCGGCCTGGCGGGCGTTCTGGCATTCCGCTCCCATGACCGAGCCCGGATCGCTGTCGCAACGCGCCAGCGTGCCGTAGAGCAGGATCTCGTTTTCCATGAACTCGGCCACCGTCAGCGGCCGTTTTTCCTCGCAACCCGCCGCGGCCAGGAGGCTGGCTGCGAGCGCGACGGCAAAGGCATATCTCATTGCTTGCATCCCCCCTGCTACACGCCGGAGTCTAGCCGACACCGCGTCACGTCGCGCGCGGCCCAGTTCACACTATTCGCGCGCCGGATCCTGGCTCAGCTCACCTTCGGCGTCGAAATACAGCTGCAGGCGCGCCTGCCAGGCCTCGAGATCGACCGTCCAGTCCTCCGGCGGCGGGTCCGCGCGCGCGAAGTCCAGCACTGTCATGGTTTCCCCGTGGGCGCCGCCCACCAGTACCACCCGCGTGCCTGCGGCATCCGCGCTGCGCCAGCCGGCCGGCGGCACGGAAGCCGGCAGCATGCGACTCGAGAGCACCTGCAGCCGACCCTCCTCGAGCCCGAGCCGATGCAGCCATGCCGGCGTCTGCACCAGCAGCGCAACGCCGTCCGGGGAGAAGGCGAGATGCAGCACGGGCGCCGCCAGCGCCAGGCTCACGGCGCGTCCCGCGGGACCCATGCCCCAGGCGCGTACCAGGCCAGTCGCACCCCCGGCGGCAACACCCGGGCCACCGTTGCTCAGTGCAATGCTGTCCACGGGTGCGTCCAGCGAGCCGAACCAGAGGCGCTCGCCCCCGGCGACGTCCCAGCTCTCGACCAGTCCTTCGGGCGTGCCCGTGAATGCCCGGCTCCCGGCCGTGTCGAGCGCCACGGCTGTCACCTCGCGCCCCGCGCCGAGCATCGGTCCGGGGACACCCTCCAGCCCATCCCAGATGCGAGCGCCGCGTTCACCGGCGACGGCGACGGTACGCCCGTCCGGCGCCAGTGCCAGCGCAGCCAGCCGGCCGCCGCCATGCTGGAAGACCGGCCCGACGGCGTTGCCGTCCACCGTGTTCCACAGCACGATGCTGCCATCCTCGCCGGCGCTCGCCAGTCGCGTGCCGTCGGGGGAGAACGCCAGTGCGGCGACACCCTCGCCATGGCGGGTATCCGCGTCGCTGATGCCGGCAAACTGCAGGCGCAAGGACTCCGGGTCGCGCAGCCGCAATGCCACGCGCCCGTCAGCCGTGCCCGAGGCGGCACGGAGCCCGGCGGGTCCGAGGGCGACCACCGCCGGGATGCGTGGCAGGGCCATCGGGTCCGCCGCAGCGCGCGGCCGCCATGTCCGCACTGCCCGGGTGCCTCGCCCGCCGACGAAGCGCCCGTCAGGCAGGCGCAGCGCAACGGCCGGGGGCAGCAGCGGCGGCGCATCCGCACGGTCGGTGCGTGCACCGTGGTCACGCAGCACCGGCGCCAAGGCGATCCCGGCCGCCAGGTCCCACAGCTCGTAACCGCGGCCCGCATCCAGGTTGATCAGCTGCCCGCCCCCGGGGGTGAAACCCGAGGCGCCCGCACCGTTCTCGCGGACCAGCCGCAGCGGCGTGCCGGGATCACCGAGATCCCAGGCCAGCAGCCGCCCCGCAGCGTCAATCGCGGACAGCCAGCGGCCGGCCGGCCCGAACTCCATGCGCGTCACCGGGCTGCCCGGCTGCAGCTCTGCGGCCAGTGCGCCGTCCGTCACGTGCCACACGCGCACGAAGCCGTCCTGCCCTGCCACTGCCAGCTGCAGCCCGCCCGGCGAGACCGCGAGCGCAGCAACCTCGCCGGCGACCGGCTGCTCCCGCAGCAGCCGCCCGTCATCCACGGACCGGATCCAGGCGCCGCGGGCCTCGCCGTCCACGGCTGCGACGTACCGCCCGTCGGGAGACACCACCGGCCCGACGGCCAGCAGGGACGCGGTGAAATAGCTGAAGCGCTCCGTGCCGTCGACGGCGTCCAGGGCGCGAAGCCGGTGGCCGGCCGCATCACGCTCGAGCAGTAGCAGCGTGCGGTCGTCGGCGAAACCCAGCCGGCGCTGAGCGGCATCCAGCGCAATGGTCGCCAGCGGCGCTCCCGAGGCCGTGTCCACTGTCTGCAGCCGGCCGCCGGCGGCCGCATTGCGCGGGACGGCTGCGGCAATGGCGCCATCCGGGGAGAGCGCCGCGGCCACGACCGAGCTCTGCGTCGGCGCCTCGAGCAGCAGCGGGTTCTCGGGCTGGTCCTGCGCCCCCATCCCCGCGGCGCCGGAGAGGCGCAGCGACCAGCCGCGCAGCACGCCCGGCGGGCCGCCGGACCGGTCTTCGACTTCCAGCGTCCAGGTCCCGCGCGCCTGCTCGCCACGCAAGGCGGCCAGGGCCGCCGCCTGGCGCTCCTCGATGACCAGCCCATCACCCTCCGGCCGCGCCTGCGACAGCGGCAACACGACGACGCGCCCGGCAGGAGAGACCAGTCGCGCGTGCAGTCGCGCCGGGTCCTCGTGCTCCAGGCGCAGTTCCAGGCGGACGGCGGCGACACGGCCCTGGCCGTCGATGCTGAGCCGCCGGCGCACCGGCACGAACTCCTCCGCCAGCAACTCGAGGGCGCCGCCTGCGACCGCGGCCCCGGTCTCTCCGTCCCAGCGTTGCACCTGGTTGCCCCCGCTCAGGGTGACCAGGTGCCGGCCGGATGCAGCGGCCGCCAGGAACTCCACCGGCGCCGCCGTCCGGATGACGTTGAGCAACTGCGCATAATCGCCGCCGGCGAGTGCCGCCGCGCGGCCCGCGTCGGCGGTAGGCCCGGCCTGGTAGGCGCGCAGGCGGTACAGCAGCGCGGCGTCGCGATGCTCGGCGGCCTCCGCCGCCGCGGCGCGCCGCTCCCAGAATTCGACCAGCAGGCCGTCCGCCCGCGCTTCGTATCCCGGCAAGGCGCGCATACTGGCATCCGCGGCGGCGACCACGGCCCAGGTATCCGCACGCCGGCTGTGGCGCGCGAGCACGCGCGAGAACAGGCGGTCGGCCTTGGCGCGAAATCCCGGGATGCGGCGCAGTGCGCTCCACGCCTCTTGCGCCTCCCCCATCTCCACGGACGCCACGCGCAACGTTTCCTCGTACGGTCGGGGCAGGACTTCCGCATACGTCCAGGCGCCACCCGCCACGAGCGCGACCACTGCCGCGATGCGACCGACGCGCCCCCATTCCACGGGCAGCGCCTCGCGCGCCCAACGTCGCGAGAAGGCCTCGGCGTAAATACGATTGCGCACCGCCAGGCGACGCTCGGCAGTCACCGTGACGAGACCGCACACCCGCAGCAACTGGTGCTTCGGATTGTCCGGCTCGTGGCGCACGCGCCAGCCACGGTGGATGCGGCGGTACAGGCGCAGTGCGGGGCGGGCGAGCTTGCCGGCCCGGTCCAGGCTGTCCAGCACGCGGCTCATGCTGGCCTCGGTCCTGACCACGTTGCGACCGAGGAAACGCGTGCGCACCAGTGCGTCCACGGCCTCGTCGGAGTCGATGCGTGCCGCGTTCCGCGCCACCGCCTGGCACAGGCGTTGCGTCAGGTAAGGATGCCCGCCGGTCCAGTACAGGACCCGGTACAGGGCACGCTCCGCATCCCCGGGCGCCAGCCCGAGCCCCTCTGCCAGCGGGCGCGCCTGTTCGAAGCTGAAGTCGTGCAGCTCGATCCGTGTGCTGATCTCCGTGACGGCCTCGCTGGCGCGTTCCGCCGGCCCCGCGGGCAGCGCCGTCCCGAGCAGCGCGAAACTCAGGCGCCCGTACTCGGGCTCCCCCGCGCGCGCATCGAAGCAGCCGCGGATCACCTTGAACAGCTCGGCGGCATGGTCCGCCTGCTCGACGCTCTCCATCTCGTCCAGCAACAGCGTCACCGGCCCCTTGGTGCCGCCGAGGACCACGGTCCAGAAAAACTCGCCCAGGCGCTGCGCCGGCGACAGGGGCAGGTGCTCCTGCCACCAGGCCTGCAGGTCCAGCTTGAGGCGCAGGTCGCGCAGCACCCGGTAAGCCAGGCCGTAATACCACCGGCCCGCCTCGGCCGAGCCGTCGCGGCTGCCGAGCTGCGACAGGTCCACCACCGCCGCGAGGCCGCCCGCTTCACGGACGCGGCGCGCCGTGCTGGCCGCGAGGCTGCTCTTGCCAGAGAAGCGCGGCGCGATGACGTGACAGTAGTCGCCCGACAACAGCCGCTCGAGCAATTGCCGGTCGGCGGCGCGGCGGAGGTAGCAGCGCCTCTCGGGGGCGACGGGGCCACCGGCGACGAAAAAATCCCCGGCGCGGCGACGCGGTGTCTTCCGGGCTGGAGGCACGCCCCCGGCCGGCGCAGCCGGCGTGTCGCTGGATGGATCCATCGGGCCATTGTCCGCGACCATCCCCGGCGCGCCAAGGGCCTGGTGCCGAGCGGGCAGGCGCACGGGTGGCGCGCGCCGCCGCAGCGGCGAATAATAGTCGCCTTGTGTGCCAGCGGGATCGCCATGAACCAGAGTTGCCACGAACACAACCGCAGCCGGCCGCTGCCCGCTGCGCCCAAGACCTGGGGCATCCGGCTCAGCCTGCCTGAGGACGACCCAATGCACGCCGTGCTGGGGGATGACTGGCAGGAGTACCAGTGGTTCGCCAGCGAGGCCGCGCGCGAGGCGAAGCTCGGGCAATTGCAACGCCAGTTCACCTATTACCGCACGGGTGACCGGCCCAGCTTCGTGCTCGAGCGCGTCAACCGGCTGCCGGAAGATGTCGCCTGACCCGCTGCAGGACTACCCTGTCCAGGTCGAGATCCCGGTCGCCTGGGGCGAGATGGATGCCTTCGGCCACGTCAACAACGTGGTCTATTTCCGCTACTTTGAATCGGCCCGCATCGCTTGTTTCGAAAGGCTCGGGTATCCCGGGCTGACGGAAACGACGGGCCTGGGCCCGATCCTGGCGTCGACGGACTGTCGCTTCCGGCTGCCGCTGACCTACCCGGACACGGTGGTCGCGGCGGCCCGCATCGGCGCCATCGGCACGGACGACTTCCTGATGCAGTACCTGGTCCTGAGCCGGCGCCACGGGCGCGTCGCGGCCGAGGGCAGCGGGCGCATCGTCTCTTACGATTACGGGAAACAGTGCAAATCACCGTTACCACCGGAACTTCGCGCCCGCCTCGAGGCTGTCGCCTGCGGCGACTGATCGGCGGCCTCGTCCTGCTGGCGGCCTGCGGCGCCCCGGGCGCCGAGCTCGAGCCCATGACGGTGACGGCCACCCGCTCGGCTGCGCCGCTGCTGGCCACGCCCGGCAACGTCGCCCTCATCGACCGCGCAGCCGTCGAGACCGTGGCGCCGCGGCACGCCTCGGAGCTGTTCTGGCGCGCGCCCGGCACCTGGGTCACGCTGAACAGCGGCCAGGAAAGCCTCATCGCCATCCGTTCGCCCGTGCTCGCAGGCGCCGGCGCCTGCGGCGCCTTCCTGGTGCTGGAGGACGGCCTGCCGTCGCGGCCGGCCGGCTTCTGCAACGTCAACCAGCTGTTCGAGCTCAACGTCGAGCAGGCCGAGGCGCTGGAGGTGGTACGCGGTCCCGGCAGCGCGCTGTACGGCACCAACGCCCTGCACGGCATCATCAACGTGCTGATGCCGACGCCGGCGACCGGGGCCGATTCGATCCGGCTCGACGCCGGCCCGTCCGGGTTCCTGCGCGGACGCCTCAGCGGCGGCCACTGGGATGGCGACAAGGGCTTCCGGCTCACGGCCCAGGCCATGCGCGACGACGGCTGGCGCGACCAGACCGGCCATGAGCAGGCCAAGCTCAACGCTTCCTGGCTGGCGCGCGACGGCGCCGTGGAGCGGGCCGGCGCGGTGGCGGGCTCCATGCTGCGGCAGGAGACGGCGGGCTACATCACCGGCCTGAACGCGTACCGCGATCCGGCGTTGGCGCGCTCCAACCCCAACCCCGAGGCATTCCGCGACGCGGACAGCCTGCGCGCCTGGTATGCGTGGCGCCGCCTCCAGGGCGACCAGCGCCTCGAGATCAGGCCGTATTTCCGCGCCAGCCGGATGGAGTTCCTGCAGCATTTCCTGCCCGGCCAGCCGCTCGAGGAGAACGGCCAGGTGAGCGCCGGCGTCCAGCTCACCGCCAGCCAGCGTGCCGGTGCCGGACGGCTGCACTACGGCCTCGACCTGGAGTTCGCCGAGGGCCGGCTGGAGCAGTTCCAGGCCGGCGAGACCACCGGCCTGCCGCCGGCGATCGCCGCAACCCGGCCGCAGGGCCTGCATTACGACTACCGCGTGCGCGCCGCCAGCGTCGCGCCCTGGCTGCACTGGGAGCGCGAACTCGGCGCCGACTGGACGCTGGGGCTCGGCCTGCGCGCGGAGCGACTGGCCTACGACTACGACAACCGCATGCTGGCGGGCAACACGCGCGACGACGGCAGCGAGTGCCCCGGCGGCTGCCTCTATACGCGCCCCGCCGATCGCAGCGACGCTTTTTTCAACCTGGCGCCGAAGCTCAGCCTCGGCTGGCGCCCGGTGCCGGGACAGCTGGCCTGGGTCGCCCTGCGACGCGGCTTCCGCGCCCCGCAGGCCACCGAACTCTACCGCCTGCAGAGCAACCAGTCGGTGGCCGACCTGGACAGCGAAACGCTGGACAGCCTGGAGCTCGGCTGGCGCGGCTATCGCGCCGGGCTCGCCTGGGAGCTGGTCGGCTACCTGATGGAAAAGAACAACTACATCTTCCGCGACGGCGACGGCTTCAACGTGTCGGACGGACGCACTCGCCACACCGGCGTCGAGTTGTCGCTGCGCTGGGAGATCGTGCCCGGCCTGAGCCTGCAGACCGACCAGTCATTCGCACGCCACAGCTGGCGCTTCGACCGCGACGTCGGTCGCGGCGAGATCATCGTCTCGGGCAACGAGACGGATGCGGCGCCGCGCCGCTTCGGCAGCACGCGACTGGCCTGGGAGGACGGGGGCGGCTGGGGGGCTGAGCTGGAATGGCTCACCATGGGCGCCTACTGGCTCAACGCCGCGAACAGCGCGCGTTACCCCGGCCACGACCTGCTCCACCTCCGGCTGCGGCGAGCGTTGTCCCCGCAGCTGGCGCTCGGCGTGCGGGTCCACAACCTGGCCGATCGCGCTTATGCCGAGCGCGCGGATTTCGCCTTCGGCCAGTACCGCTACTTCCCCGGACGGGGCCGGGCGCTGTTCGTGGAACTCGCGTGGCAGGGGCGCTGAGTCACCGCCCCTGCCTTCGAGTCCGGCGGCCTAGTCCTTCGGACCGAGGAACAGCCAGAGCAACAGGCCGAGCACGGGCAAGAGCAGGATCACCACGATCCAGCCCACCTTCACGCCCGTGGTGGCATTGCTCTGCACGGTCTTGACGATCGCGTAGACGTCAAGAATGAGGATGATCAGGCCTAACAGGCCGCTTATTTCGAGCATAGGACCTCCTATCCCCCGGTAACGTAGCGTTCCAGCTCTTCGATGACCACCTGCTGGTCGGCGATGACGCACTTCACCAGGTCGCCGATGGAGACGACGCCGACCACCTTCCCGTCTTCAATGACCGGCAGGTGGCGGAAATGCCCCTCGGTCATCATGCCGAGACAGTGCTGCGCGGTCATGCCCGGCGTCGCGGTCTGCAGGTCCGCCGTCATGATCTCGGACACGGGGGTGGTTTCCGAGCGGCGACCCTTGAGGATGATCTTGCGCGCATAGTCTCTTTCGGAAACGATCCCGACCAGCTGTTCGCCGTCCATCACGAGCAGCGCGCCGATGCCCAGCCTGGCCATCAGGGTGACGGCGTCCAGCACCGATTGCTGCGGCCCGACCGACCACACCTCGGTGCTGTCCTTGTTCTTCATGATCGTGCGCAGCGTGTTCATACGACCGTCTCCGGCTGAGCCCTGCAATGAAGTTAACTCATGCCCTCGCCGCGGGCAAAATACAGCCGCAGGCCCGGGTCGGCCGCACGGCCCGGCGCCGCAGCGCGGCCCGTGGTTTCGCCAAGCGGGCTGAAGCCCGCTAAACTCGCCGCCTGCCGTCCTGCCGCGGTCCCGGGCTCGCCCCGGCACGCCAGGATCGACCACAGTGTACGCCCCGGAGAATCAGCCATGTCGACCCGAGTCGCCACCCGTTTCCTGCTGCTTTCCTTCCTTCTGGTCCTGGCGGCCTGCGTCCCGACGCGCAGCGGCGAGGTACCGCAGCTGCCGCCCGAGCCGCAGGCAGAGCAGCGTCCCTTCGTCGTCGTCTCGCCGCAGGGCAACCGTGAAGATCCCTGGTACTGGTTGCGCGACGACGCGCGCCAGGATCCGGACGTGATCGCCTACCTGGAAGCCGAGAACGCTTATTACCAGGCCTACGAGGCCCGCTATGGGGGACTGGTCGACACGCTGTTCGAGGAGATCGTCGGCCGCATCAAGCAAGACGACGCCACGGTGCCGGTGTTCGACAACGGCTACTGGTACTACGCGCGTTTCGAGGAAGGCAAGCAGTATCCGGTCCATGCGCGCCGCAAGGGCAGCATGGACGCGCCCGAAGAGATCCTCCTGGACGGGAACGCCATGGCGGAGGGACACGCCTTCTTCAGTATCGGCGGCTACGAGGTCTCGGACGACAACCGGCTGCTGGCCTGGATCGAGGACACCGTCGGACGCCGGCAGTACGTGCTCAAGGTGCGGGACCTCGAGACGGGCGAGATGCTTGCCGACGGCATCGAGCGCGTCTCCAGCTTCACCTGGGCCGGCGACAACCACACGCTGCTCTACGGCGAAAACCATCCGGTCACCCTGCTGTCCTACCGCGTGCGCCGGCACAAGCTCGGCAGCGCGGCAGAAGACGCCGTGGTCTACGAAGAAGCCGACACCAGCTTCTATACCTACGTCGGGCGCAGCCGCTCAAAGGACTATCTTGCGATCTACCTGGGCAGCACCGAGGCCACGGAGATGCGCATCCTCGAGGCGGACGACCCGACCGGCGAATTCCGGGTCTTCCTGCCGCGCGAGCGCGGGCACCTTTACGCGGCCGACCATGCAGGCGAGCGCTGGCTCGTGCGCACCAACAAGGACGCGCCGAACTTCCGCCTCATGAGCGTGCCGGTCGGCGCGGAAAGCGACTTCGCACAATGGGCCGACGTGGTCCCACACAGCGAGGACGTGTTCATCCAGAGCTTCCTGGTGTTCGACACCTTCATGGCGATTGGCGAGCGCTCCGGCGGCCTGCTGCGCGTGCGCGTGCGCAACTGGGACGGCACGGAGTTTTACCTCCCTGCCGACCAGGACCCGTCGACCACCTGGCTGAGCAGCAACGGCAACCCGCGGCTGGACACCACCGTGCTGCGCTACGCCTACACCTCCATGACCACGCCGACGACGATCTACGACATCGACGTGGTCAGCGGTGAGCGCGAACTGCTGAAGCGCGACCCGGTGCTAGGGGACTTCGACCCGGCGAATTACCAGACCGAGCGGGTCTGGGCCACGGCACGCGACGGCGAGAAGATCCCGGTTTCGCTGGTGTATCGCAAGGGCTTCAAGCGCGACGGCACGGCCCCGCTGTACCAGTATGCCTACGGCTCCTACGGCAGCAGCGAGGACCCAAGCTTCAGCTCGGTGCGCCTGTCGCTGCTCGACCGCGGCTTCGTCTATGCGATCGCCCACATCCGCGGCGGTCAGGAGATGGGCCGGCGCTGGTACGACGACGGCCGGCTGCTCAACAAGATGAACACCTTCACCGACTTCATCGACGTGACGCGCCACCTGGTCGCGGAGGGCTATGCCGCGCCGGACAAGGTCTTCGCCATGGGCGGCTCCGCCGGCGGCCTGCTGATGGGCGCGGTCGCCAACATGGCGCCGGGCCTGTACGCGGGCATGGTGGCGCACGTGCCCTTCGTCGACGTCGTCAGCACCATGCTCGACGAGTCCATCCCGCTCACGACCAACGAGTTCGACGAGTGGGGCAATCCGAAGTTCGCCCCGTGGTACGAGTACATGCTGTCCTACAGCCCCTACGACAACGTCGCGGCGCAGGACTACCCGCCGCTGCTGGTGACGACAGGGTTGCACGACTCGCAGGTCCAGTACTGGGAGCCCGCCAAGTGGGTGGCGAAGCTGCGGGCCACACGCACCAACGAGGCGCCGCTGATCTTCCGCACCACCATGGAGGCCGGCCACGGCGGCCGCAGCGGGCGTTTCGAGCGCCTGCGCGAGACGGCCCAGGAGTACGCCTTCATCCTGTACCTGGCGGGCAAGCAAGAGTGAGATGACTACCCGCGTACGCGCACCGCGGCGGGAGATCTTCGGCTGGGCGATGTTCGACTTCGCCAACCAGGCCTATACGCTGCTGATCATCACGGTGGTGTTCGGCGACTTGTTCACCCGGGTCATCGTCGGCGGCGAGAGCGGCGACTACCGGCTGGGCAACTTCCTGTGGAGCCTGGCGCTGGCCGTCAGCTACCTCATGGTGGTGGTGTGCTCGCCGATCGCCGGCGCGGTGATGGACTACACGGCGTCCAAGAAGCGGTTCCTCTTCGCCGCCTGGCTGCTGACGGTCTTCGCCACCGCCGCGCTGTATTTCGTGGCGCCGGGCTACGCCCTGCTCGGCGTAGTGCTGCTGATCATTTCCAACTTCGCCTTCTCCATCAACGAGGCCTTCATCGCCAGCTTCCTGCCGGACCTCGGCCCGCCGGAAGACCTCGGCAAGATCTCCGGCTTCGGCTGGGCGCTGGGTTACGTCGGCGGCATGGTCTCGGCCGTGTTCGTGCTGCTGGTGCTCGGCGAGGTCAGCCTGGCGAACTTCGACCGTATCCGCTGGGTCGGCCCCTGGGCCGGCTTCTTCGTCTTCGCCGCCGCCCTGCCCACCTTCATCTGGCTGCGCGAGCGCGGCACAGCGCGGGTCCTACCGTCCGGCAGGAGCTACCTCGGCATCGGTCTCGACCGCGTGCGCGAGACGCTGCACAGCCTGGGTGAACACCGCGACATGGCGCTGGTGCTGGTGTCGATGTTCTTCTCCATGAGCGGGATCTACATCATCATCACCTATGCCTTCATCTACGGCGCCCAGGTGATCGGCTGGGACCAGGACATCCGCACCCTGATGTTCATCATCGTCCAGTTGACCGCGGCCGCCGGCGCGTTCGGTTTCGGTTTCGTGCAGGACCGGCTGGGGGCGCGCCTCACCTACCAGGTCACGCTGGTGATGTGGATCGCCGCCATCGTCCTCATCTATCTCACCCCGTGGCTCGCCGATACGCTCTCGCGCTTGCTGGCGCGCGAGATCGAGGCGCAGCACGTCTTCCTCGTGGTCGGCAGCCTCGCCGGGCTCAGCCTCGGCGCCTGCCAGTCCACCACCCGCACGCTGGTCGGCCTGTTCTCGCCCCTGTCCCGCGCCGGTGAGTATTTCGGCTTCTGGGGCCTGTCCCTGAAGCTGGCCGGGGTCTTCGGCCTGCTCTCCATCGGGCTGCTGCAGGCCCTGCTGGGATTGAAGACCGCCGTGCTGTTCTGCGTCCTGTTGTTCGGCGCTGCCCTGGTCGTCAGCCGCGGCGTGGACGAGGCGCGCGGGCGCCGGGTCGCGGCAAGCCAAGCGGAGGGCTGATCGGTTATCATCGGCATCCATGCAGGCGGCCCGCAGAAGGCCGCGCCCAGAAGGAGTCCCGGAAATGTCAGTAGCAAAGATCGTCGTCCCCGAGGGCGGCGCCAAGATCAGCATCGACAACGGCGTCCTGCAGGTGCCGGACAACCCGATCATCCCGTTCATAGAGGGTGACGGCACGGGCCCGGACATCTGGCGCGCCACGGTCCGCGTCCTCGACGCCGCGGTCGAGAAGGCCTACGGCGGCAAGAAGCACATCTACTGGATGGAGGTCTTCGCCGGCCAGAAGTCGAACGACCTGTTCAACTCCTGGCTGCCGGACGAGACCGTGCAGGCCTGCCGCGAGTACCTGGTCTCGATCAAGGGCCCGCTGACCACGCCGATCGGCGGCGGCATCCGCAGCCTGAACGTGGCGCTGCGGCAGCTGCTCGACCTCTACGTCTGCCTGCGGCCGGTGCGCTGGTTCAAGGGCGTGCCCTCGCCGGTGAAAAAGCCGGAAGACGTCGACATGGTCATCTTCCGCGAGAACACCGAGGACATCTACGCCGGGATCGAGTTCGAGCAGGGCTCGCCCGCCAACAAGCGCTTCCTGGCCCTGTTCGAAGAGCACTTCCCGGAGGAGTTCCGCAAGATCCGCTTCCCGGACAGCAGCGGCATCGGCATCAAGCCCGTGTCCCGCGAGGGCACGGAGCGGCTGGTGCGCGCCGCGATCCAGTACGCCATCGACAACCGCCGCAAGAGCGTGACCTTCGTGCACAAGGGCAACATCATGAAGTTCACGGAGGGCGCGTTCCGCAAGTGGGGCTACGCCCTCGCGGAACGGGAGTTCCCGGACCACACCTACACCTGGGACCAGTGGGAGCGCACCCGCGACGAGGAAGGCGAAGCCGCAGCGAATACGGAGCAGAGGGAAGCGCTGGCCGCGGGCAAGGTCCTCATCAAGGACGCCATCGCCGACATCACGCTGCAACAGGTGCTGACGCGGCCCTCTGAATTCGACGTCATCGCCACGCTGAACCTGAACGGCGACTACCTTTCCGACGCGCTGGCGGCCCAGGTGGGCGGCATCGGCATTGCACCGGGCGGCAACATCAACTCGGTCACCGGCCACGCGGTGTTCGAGGCCACGCACGGGACCGCGCCGAAGTACGCCAACCTCGACAAGGTCAACCCGGGCAGCCTCATCCTGTCCGGCGAGATGATGCTCAGGCACCTCGGCTGGCTCGAGGCCGCGGACCTGATCATCGGCGCCATGGACAAGACCATCGGCAGCAAGACCGTGACCTACGACTTCGCCCGCCTCATGGACGGCGCCAACGAGGTGAAGTGCAGCGAGTTTGCCGACGCGCTGATCGGCAACCTCGGCTGACGCCGGCGCGGGATGCAGCAGGCTGCGCCTGACATGGCCCTGGCGCGCGACAGCGCCAGGGCCATTTTCGATGCCTTCGGCGACTACAACGCCGAGTTTCGCGCCGTCACCCGCCGCGCGCGCCTGCGCTTCGAGACCCGCGACTGGGTGGGCGGGCGCAATGACGCCCGCGAACGCATCGACCTCTACGACCGCTACGTCGCCGACACCACCGCCATGCTGCGCACGCGCCTCGGCGAGCGCGCCACCGACCGCGACCTCTGGGTGCTGACCAAGCAGTGCTTCGAGGACGAGATCAGCGACTTCATCGACCTGGAGTTCGAGAAAACGTTCTTCAGCTCGATCACGCGGCGCCTGTTCGCCACCGTGGGCGTCGACCCTGAGGTCGAGTTCGTCGCCCTAGACCTCGACCCGATGTCGAAGATCCGCCCGCCGCAGCAACTCAATGTCTACGAGTTCGACGGCCGCGCCGAGGTGATGATTGAGGAGATCCTCGAGGACCACACCTTCGAATCGCCCTGGCTCGACTTCAAGGGCAGCGTTGACTTCGTCGCCGCCGAGCTGGCGCGCGCCTGGGAGCCGCTGGGCGGCCTGGAGCGCCTGGAGCGTGTCGAGTTCATGCGTCCGATCTTCTACCAGAACACGCGTGCCTACATCGTCGGCCGCGCGCTGGGTTCCGCCCAGCCGCAGCCACTGGTCATCGCGCTGAAGAACACGGAGGACGGCGTGGCGGTAGACGCCCTGCTGACCTCGGTCCGCGATACCAGCATCCTGTTCGGCTTCACGCGCAGTTATTTCCACGCCGACCTCGAGACGGTGCACGATGCCGTGGTGTTCCTGCGCACCATCCTGCCGCGCAAGCCGCTGGCCGAGCTGTTCACCGTGCTGGGCCGCGCGCGGCAGGGCAAGACCGAGACATACCGCACGCTGTTCCGGCACCTGCAGAACTCGCGCGACCAGTTCGTCGAGGCGCCCGGCGACCGCGGCATGGTGATGGCCGTGTTCACGCTCCCGTCCTACGACGTGGTGTTCAAGATCATCCGCGACCGCTTCGCCTATCCCAAGACCGTGGTGCGGCGCGACGTGCTGGACAAGTACTACCTGGTGTTCCGCCACGACCGCGCCGGCCGGCTGGTGGACGCACAGGAGTTCAAGAAGCTGCGTTTCCCGCGCACGCGCTTCGATCCCGCGCTGCTGGAACACCTGCTCGAGTCCTGCTCGCAGACGGTCTCGGTCGAGGGCGAGGACGTGGTGGTGGCGCACTGCTACGTCGAGCGCCGGCTCAGGCCGCTCAACCTGTACCTCGCCGAGGCATCCCCGCTCGCCGCACGGCACGCGGTGCTGGACTACGGCCAGTCCATCCGCGACCTCGCCGCGACCAACATTTTCCCCGGCGACCTGCTGCTGAAGAATTTCGGCGTGACGCGCAACGGCCGCGTCATCTTTTACGACTACGACGAGCTCTGCCTGGTGACCGAGTGCAACTTCCGCAAGCTGCCGCGGGCGCGCTCTCTCGAGGAAGAGATGCAGTCCGAGGCCTGGTTCTTCGTCGACGAGGACGACGTCTTCCCGGAGCAGTTCATCAACTTCCTCGGGCTGGAGCCCGAACAGCTGGAGATTTTCCTCGAGCACCATGGCGAGCTGCTGACCCCGGAGTTCTGGCGCGATCTCAAGCGCCGCCACGAGGCAGGTGAAGTGCTCGAGATCCTCCCTTACCGGCCCAGCCTCTCCGCTACGGCCAGTGCGGCCTGAGCCTCGTCGGCGCCCGGGCGCAGCCCATCTCTGGCTGCTGCTGCCGGCAGCGGCGCTCGCCTCCCTGTGGCTGGCGTGGCGCTGCCTGGCGATGGTCGACTTCCTCTACCCGGTGTTCTACGAGGCGTTGGACATCCACGGCCACATCCAGGAGTTCGGCCCGCAGAACCGCTACAAGTCGGGTTTCGAGCTCACCACGCCCGAGGAGCGCTTCCGCCTCTTCGGCGCGGTCGTCGACGCCATCCATGCTGATGGCGCGGGGCTGGCGGAACTCACCTACCACGCGCCGGACGGTCGCACCGTCGACCGCATGTTCCGCGCGCCGGAGGTGGGCCACCTGCAGGACGTCGCCCACCTGGTCGGGCGCATCGCACCGGTCGGCTGGCTGGCGGTGGCGTGGGTCGGGTTGCACCTGGGGTTGATCCGGCTGCGGCGCTGGCGCGTGCCGCCGCTACGCAGACTGCTCGGCGCCAGCCTGCTCGCGACGGCGGCCGGCACGGTGGCGGTGTTCCTGGTGGGACCGAGAAAACTGTTCCAGTGGTTCCACGAGGTCGCCTTCCCGCCGGACCATCCGTGGTTTTTCTATTACCAGGACTCGCTGATGTCGACCTTCATGAAGGCGCCCGACCTGTTCGGCGCCATTGCCGTGGCGCTGGTCGTGCTGGCGCTGTTCTTCTACGCGCTCCTGCTGTGGGGCGCCCGCCGCCTGGCGTCTCAGCCCGCGTAGCGCGCGGCAAGCAGCGCGAACGCCGCCCGCACGCCCTGGCTCATGCCGCCCTCGGGCCGGCCGGGGCGGTTGCGCGGGTTCCAGGCGAACGTGTCGACGTGGGCCCATGACTGCGCCTGGCGCACGAAACGCTGCAGGAACAGGCCACCGTAGATCGCGCCGGCAAAGCCGTCCGTGGTGACGTTGTTCAGGTCGGCGACGCCGCCGCCGAGATTGGCCGCGTAGGGAGCCCAAAGGGGCATCGGCCACAGCGGGTCACCCTCGGCCAGCCCTGCCTTGGCCCAGGCCTGGCCGAGCGACTCGTCGGTGGCGAACAGCGCCGGCAGGTCGGGGCCGAGCGCCACGCGCGCAGCGCCGGTGAGCGTGGCGAAATCGAGCAGGAGTTCCGGCGCTTCCTCGTCGGCCAGCGCCAGGGCATCGGCCAGCACGACCCGGCCCTCGGCATCCGTGTTGCCGATCTCCACCGTCAGGCCGGCGCGCGTGGCCACCACGTCACCGGGACGATAGGCGTTGCCGGAGACGCTGTTCTCCACGGCCGGAATGAGCACCCGCAGGTGCACCGGCAACCCCGCGTCCATGATCATGCGGGCCAGGCCGAGCACGTGCGCCGCGCCACCCATGTCCTTCTTCATGTTGCGCATCCCGCCGGCCGCCTTCAGGTTCAGGCCGCCGGTGTCGAAACATACGCCCTTCCCCACCAGCGTCACCCGCGGTCGGCCGGGCTCGCCCCAGCGCAAGTCCAGCAGCCGCGGCGGCCGCGAGCTGGCGCGCCCGACCGCGTGGATGGCCGGGAAGCCCTCGGTGAGCAGGGCGTCGCCGACGATTTCCCGGAACTCGGCACCCGCAGCCGCGGCGAGTTCCGCCGCCGCGCGTGACAGCTCGGCCGGGCCCATGTCCGCTGCCGGCGTGTTCACGAGGTCGCGCACCAGGCGGTCGGACTCGACGGCGGAGATCACGGCCGCCGTGTCGACGTGCTGCGGCCAGGCCAGCTTGCGCAGGGTCGCCGGCTTGTCTTCCGTGCGACGCGAAAAAGCATATTGCCCCAGGCCCCAGGCCACCGCGCGGCGGTGACTTTCCTCCGCGCCTGTCTCGTCCGCAAATGCGTAGCTGCCGGCCGGAAGCTGGCCGGGCAGGGCTGCGAGCGACCAGAACGGCTCCGTACCGCCCGTTCCGGCCAGCACCGCTGCCACGCTGCCGTCTACACCCGGCAGGCACAGCACGGTGCCGGGCTTGGCCTCCCAGCCGGTGTTGCGCACCCAGCTGCGGTGCGCATCGGTCATCTTGCCCAGCAGTGCAGCGAGCCCGGCGCTGTCCACCAGGTGGATGGCGCAGGCGCCAGCGCCTTGATCGGTGTAGAAATCGTTTGCGGGCATGAGCAAGGTCCTCGGCAGCGGCGGCTGGGCGCCAGATTATGCCATCACGCGCCGGCCGCAGCCGGGGCGGCATCCGGCTCAAAAGCAAGAGGCCCGGCTTTGCAGCCGGGCCTCCCGCGAGAGCTTCGTGGTCCGCCGGACTTAGAAGCTGTAGATGAAGGCCACGCCGAAGGTGTCGGTGCTCGGGTCGGTGATGCCGTTGACCACGCGATCCTGGTCCTCATAGGTGACGTAGTACAGCTGCGTGGTGGCGGCCTTGCTCAGCTTGTAGTCGGCGCCGATGCCCACCATCATGCGGGTCACGCCGGTGAAGTCGCCCTCGGTCTCGCCGAGCTGGGCCTTGAGCTTCCAGGCGCCGGTCTTGTAGGCGCCGGAGATCATCCAGCTGTCTTCCTGGAAGTTGCTGCCGCTCAGGCCGCCGGCCTGGTCGACCCCTTCCGCCGTCTGGTACAGGCCGCCGACCTCGAAGGCGTCCCAGCTGTACTTACCGACCACGCGCAGGATGTCCTTGGCCGCGGAAGAACCGTCGAAGCGCATGCTGCCCGGCTCGTTGTCGGCGTAGGCGATAGCGGCGTAGATCGCGCCGGCGCTGTACTCCAGGCCAGTGTAGAAGCTATCCGCAATACCGTCCTCGGTATCGTTGACGTTGTCGCTGGCGGTACGGCCCTCGCCCGGCTGGACCGTGGCGGTGAACTTGAAGCCGCCACCAAACTTCGGCGAGGCGTAGGTGATCAGGTTGCTGGTGCGGGTCTCACCACGCATCAGGCGCGTGAGGTCGCCGACGGTGTCGTTGAACTGGTCGACCTTGCCGCCGATGTCCTTGACGATCGTGTCGTAGAAGCCGGCCTTGACCGAGCCGAAGCCGCCCTCGAGACCCACGAACAGGTTGCGCTTGGAGAAGGCATTCGACTCGCTGCCGTCCGGGTCGATGCCGTACTCGAGCTGGTAGAAGACCTTCAGGTCGCCCATGCCGAGCTCTTCCTTGCCCTTGACGCCAAGGCGGGAGGAATTGTTGTTGTCGCGCAACTTGATGGTGCTGTCCTCGGTGCCGAAGTCGAGACCGATCTCGTCCTTCTGGCTGTCGAGGGCAAGGTTGAAACGACCGTAGACGGTCGGGGCCGCCGAGGCGACGCTGGTGGCCAGCAGGGTGCTGCCGACGGCAATCGCGAGCAGTGTCTTGTTCACAGATAACTCCTTGATATGAGCGATATCGCTTTGGATCCCAGTTCGATCACGGCGCGACGGTGTTGCAACCGGAAGGCGTCCCGGCCGGCTCGAACGTGCGTTGGAATAGCGCTGCGCCGCATGCCGTACCCCCGTAATCGCGGCACAGTATGGGGAGCGACTGTGAAGCTTTGATTACAGTGCGCGGGGGATCGCCCGGCTGTGGCAGGGGCGATACAAGGGGCGATGGAAGACCCCGCTGAACGCGGGGTCGGGACCGGATCCTAGCGCTGCTCGGCGAGCCAGCGCAGGAAGGCGCGTCGCTCTTCGCTGCTGGCCTCGCTCCAGAAACTCTTCATCAGGTCCAGCCAGCTGCCCTCGGGCGCGGGCGCGACTGCAGGCGCCACCCCGGGAGTGGCCGGGTACGCCGGCACAGCCGCAGGCACAGGCAACGACGCCGCACCGGTAACCGTCCTGGGCGCATCACCCGTCGGGAGTGGTGGCACGAGTTGCCCGTCGGCGCTGCGCTCGGCAGCAGGCACGAGGGTGTCGTCGAAAGTCAGCGCCGGGACCAGGCCGCGACGAAACTGGAGGCCGCTCTCGCGCGCGGCAATGCGCTCGCCCGTGGCCTGGTTCTCCACCCAGCCAGTGAAATCCGCCGCCAGCTTCCGTGCCGCCTCCACGTCGGCCGGCCGCTCATAGTCGATACGATAACGGCCGCCTGCGCCAGCATCGACGACGAAAAGGGCCGGGTCGGAGCGCAGGACCTCGTGGTGGTCGCCCCACTCCCACAGCTCGCGGTAGAACACCACCAGCTCGTAACGGCCCGGGGCGAGTTCCAGTGTCTTGTCACCCCTGGTCAGCATCCCGCTGGCGCCCTCGATCTCCCGCCCGTTGACGGTCGCGACTTCGAGCTGCTCGGGTAACACGATCGCAGCCACGGCTGCCTGCGGCACTTCCGGGTCGTGCAGGGTCACCGGTGCGGTGGCGCAGCCCGCAAGCGCGGCGGCCGCCAACACGAGCAGGGGCAGGTAGACGGGCTTCGACATGTCTTCAACTCCAGCAGGCCAGCCGATGGCGCCGGAGCGTAGCACAGGACGCCAGGCAGCAATATTACGCGCGCGTGACAGTCGCCATGGCCCCACTCATGACCGCTGGCGCACGTAAAACATTTCGTCGTACAGCCGCACCCACTCGGGCCGGTAGACGATAAACATGCTGGCCAGGGCGCCGTTGATAAAGGCCTCGGGAAACAGCACCAGCGGCAGGAAGGCCCACAGGGACGCGCCCGGACCGCCGGGCAGCGGTTGCCCGGTCATGCCGAGCAGCCCTGTCGCAGCCAGCCAGGTCGCCAGCGCTGCTGCGCCCGCGCCGAAAAAGCCGCACACGAAAATGAAGACAAAGGGATTGCGCGGCAGCCGGAAGCGCGCGCCCCAGGCCACGGCCCAGCTCACCGCCGCCGGCAGCGCCGCGCTCAGCATCCAGCCCAGCGGCGCTGCACCTGGCGCGCTCCTGCCCGCCACCACCAGCGCCAGCTCCGCCAGCGCAGCAGCCACCAGGGCCAGGCGCCAGCCCAGCAACAGCGCCACCAGCGGCGTACCGAGCACGTGCACCGCGATACCCGGATCGACCCGCGCGCTCACGCTCCACAGCACGGCCAGGGCCACGGCGGAGCCCAGCACGAGATGCAGGCGCTCGGGATGACCGCGCAGCGCCTTGAGGCCCGGCAGCGACATGGCGACCAACGCGGCGGCCATCAGCGCCAGCCAGGGTGACGCCGCCGCCGGCAGCAGGTGAAGCTCGAAATGCATGGGTGGCGCGACAGCTCCGGCAGGAAAGGAAACTGCCCGGACGACGTGCATCGTCCGGGCAGGATCCTATTCTAGTCGCGACGGCTGCTCAGGGCCGGGCCACCACCCGCTCGTCCTTGTGTTCCAGGCGGATGTCCGCGCGCCGCTGCAAAGCCCAGCCGTCCGGGTCCGCCGGCGCCGCTGCGGGATCGAGCTGCGGCGCGCCGTGACCGGCGATGCTGATACGGTCCGCCGGGATGCCGGCCGCGAGCAGCTGGTCGCGGATGGCCGTGGCACGTGCCTCCGACAGCGAACGGTTCAGGACCTCGGTGCCGCGCGGATCCGCGTAGCCGTCGATGCGCACCTCGAGCGAGGGCACGGCGCTCAACAACAGCGCCAGGGCCTCCAGGCTGTCGACTGCCTGGTCCGGCGGCTGTGCGCTGTTGGTGCGAAAGCCCACGCTGAACGCCAGGCCGTCGGCCAGCGCGGCGACGTCGGGGCGGGCCGCCGCCATGCGGCGCTCCTGCCCCAGCTCGCGGTCGAGTTCCGTGATGCGGGCCTGCAGCCGGGCGCGTTCGCCGGAGAGCTCGCGCTGCTCCGCGGCCAGCGCAGTCAACTGTCCCTCGAGCTCGCCGTTGCGCCGCGCCTCGACCTCGCGCTCGGCAGTGATGCCGCCGAGCGTCATCCCGGCGATCGCGCCGGGCGGCCCGCCGACGATGGCGCCGAGCACGCCGCCCACCACGATGCCGATGTCCGTCGTGCGCTTGCCTTCAGGCGGGTTCGCCGCCGACGCCAGTCCCGGCGCCGTTGCCAGGGCCGCCAGCGCGGCCAGCGTGATGATCCTGTTTCTCATGTCTCGCGTCCTCCGTTAAAGCTGCGGACGGGGCGTCCGCTACGGGAGTCATTGCAACCCCCCGCAGGGACATCCCCGTGGCGCAGCCGGGGCGAAACACGGACCGATGATGACGAATCATGACAGCGCAGCCCTGCGCGCCCGGCCCTCCTCCACCATGGCGTACAGCACCGGGACGGTGAACATGGTCAGCAGCACGAAGGCCATGCCGCCCACGCTCGGCAGCGCCATGGGGATCATGATCCCGGCGCCGCGGCCGGTCGAGGTGAGCACCGGCAGCAGCGCCAGCAATGTCGTGGCCGTGGTCATGAGGCAGGGCCGCACGCGGCGCACGCCTGCCACCAGCGCCGCGGCGCGCACCTCCGCCACCGTCCCGGGCTGTCGTTCCGCAAAGCTCTGGCGCAGGTAACTGGCCAGCACCACGCCGTTGTCCACGGCGATGCCGAACAGGGCCAGGAACCCCACCCACACGGCCACGCTCAGGTTGACCGTCCCCATCTGGAACAAGTCACGCAGGTTGGCGCCGAGCACGCTGAAGTCCGCGAACCACGGCTGGGCGTAAAGCCACAGCAGGATGAAGCCGCCGGCCCAGGCGACCGCGATCCCGCTGAACACGATCAGGGTGATGCCAACCGAGCGGAACTGGAAGTACAGGACCAGGAAGATCGCCAGCAAGGCCACCGGCAGCACCACGCTGAGGGTGCGCGCGGCATGCAGCTGGTTCTCGTAGTTGCCGGCAAACTTCCAGTTGACGCCCGGCGGCACCGCCAGCACGCCCGCCTCGATCTGCGCCTGCAGGAACGCCTTGGCCTGCTCCACCACCTCGACCTCGGCGATGCCGGACTGGCCGCCGAAAGTGACGTAGGCGGTCAGGAAAGTGTCCTCGCTGCGGATCATCTGCGGCCCGCGCGTGTAGCGGACCTCGGCAAGCTCCTGCAACGGCACCTGGGTGCCGTCCGGCGCTGCGACCAGCACTCGTTCGAGGTCCTCGATCTCCGTGCGCAACTCGCGCTGGTAGCGCACGCGCACCGGGTAGCGCTCCCGGCCCTCCACCGTGGTGGTCACGTTGCGGCCGCCGATGGCCACGGAGATCACCTGCTGCACGTCGGTGACGTTGAGGCCGTAGCGAGCGATCGCCTCGCGGTCGAGGTCGATCTCCAGGTAGGGCTTGCCGACCACGCGGTCGGCGTTCACCGTCTCGGCCCGGATTGCCGGCACCTGGCGCAGTTCCTGCTCCAGGGCCAGCGCCATCCGGTCCAGGGTCTCCAGGTCCGGCGCCCGCACCTTGATCCCCATGGGGGCGCGCATCCCGGTCTGCAGCATCACCAGTCGCGTCTCGATGGGTTGCAGCCGTGGTGCCGAGGTGGTGCCCGGCAGCTGTGCCGCCTGCACGATCTCGTCCCAGATGTCCTGCGGGCTGCGTATGTGGTCGCGCCACTGGCGCACGCGCCGCCCCTCCTCGTCGACGCCGTACTCCGGCTTGTAGTGGATCACCGACTCGATCATCGAGATCGGCGCCGGGTCCAGTGCGGTCTCCGCACGTCCCAGCTTGCCGGCGACCAGCTCCACTTCCGGGACCGACAGGATGGCGAGGTCCTGCTGCTTGAGGACCTCCAGCACTTCGCCGATGGACGCATGCGGCATGGTCGTCGGCATCCACAGGAACGACCCTTCGTCCAGCGGCGGCATGAACTCCCGTCCGAGGCCGGGGAAGGCATGCGCGAGGCGGCTCCAGGCCGGGTTGCTGCGTACCGTGCGGGCATCCACGCCGACGGCCTGCGCCGCTGCCGGCACGAAGCCGAACACGCGGTCGAACCCCAGCCAGATCGAGGCGCCCAGCACGATGGCGACGAGCGGCACGCTCAAGAACGCCAGCTTGTGCTCCAGGCACCAGCGCAGCATCGCGGCGTAGCCGCGCATGAACAGCCAGAACAGGGCCAGCAGGCCGCCCACGAGCAGGGCCACGAAGAGAAAATTGCGCAGCACGCCTGCCTCCGGCCCCAGCGGCTCCCAGGCCAGGGCCAGCAGCCAGCCCACCCCCAGTGCCGCCAGCACCGTGGCCAGCCATGGCCCGGTGACGCGCACCCTGGCCAACAGGCCCTCGAGGCGCTGCGCCGCCGCCGGCGCGCGCTGTGCCAGGGTGGCCCGCAGCCGTGCCCCGCCGAGCCGCCACGCCGCCACGGCCAGCAGCGCCAGCGCCGCCAGCAGCACGAGCGTCCAGCCCCGCGCCGCCGCGTACCCGGCGAGCAGGCCGGTGACACCGGCGAGCCCGAACCACAGGCCGCGCCGCATTCGTGTGGCCCGGCGCGCCGGGCCGGACCCGGCAATGAAGACATGCGCCGCCGCAGGCACCACCGCCAGCGTCAACAGCACGGCGCCCACCAGCACGAAGGTCTTCGTGAACGCCAGGGGCACGAACATCTTGCCCTCGGCGCCGGTCATGGTGAACACGGGCAGGAAGCTGATGATGGTGGTGCTGATCGCCGCCAGCACCGCGCCTGCCACCTCGGCAGTCGCGCGCAGCACCACCTCTTTCCGGTCCTCGTCCGGTTCCGCTTCGCGCAGGTGGCGCAACACGTTCTCGGTGACGATGATGCTCATGTCGACGATAGTGCCGATGGCGATGGCGATGCCGGCGAGCGCCACCACGTTCGCGTCCACGCCGGCGAGCTTCATCATGATGAAGCCGAACAGCACTGCGAGCGGCAGCGTGGCGCTGATCACCATGGCGCTGCGCAGGTGCAGGACCATGATGATGACCACGAGGATGGTGACCAGCACCTGCTGCAGCAGGGCTTCGTTGAGCGTGCCGAGCGTCTCGTAGATGAGCCCGGTGCGATCGTAGAAGGCCACGATCTCCAGCTGGCTCAGCTCCACCCACTCCGGCCACTGCGCCGCCGGGGCGGCGCGCAGCCACGTCGTCCATGCCGCCTCGTCGAGGCTGGCAGGACTGGCGCCGGCAAAGGCCGCGAAGCCCTGCGCCTGCGCGAACGCGCGCACTTCCGCGGGCGTGGCGCGCGACCAGTCGATCACCGGCTTCGCCGGCAGGCCGGGCGAGATCTCGGCGATCTTCTGCTTCACGTTCTGGATCGCCTGCAGCGGGTTGTAGCCCTCGCGCACGATCACCACGCCGCCGACGGCCTCGGCGCCGCCGATTGTGAGCGCCCCGCGCCGTTGCGCCGGACCGAACTTGACCGTCGCCACGTCGCTGACGCGCACCGGCACCCGGTCCGGCCCGGCCCTGACCACGGCCTTCTCGAGGTCGGCCAGCGTCTCGATGAAGCCCAGGCCGCGCACCACGTACTCGACGCGGTTGATCTCCACCACCCGCGCGCCGACGTCCAGGTTGCTCTTGCGCACGGCGTCGAACACCTGTTGCAGCGTGACGCCGTGGGCGCGCAATGCATCCGGGTCGACGTCGACCTGGTACTCGCGCACGTAGCCGCCGATGGACGCCACCTCGCTGATGCCTTCCGCCGCCAGCAGGCCGTAGCGGACGTACCAGTCCTGCACGCTGCGCAGTTCGTCCAGGTCCCAGCCGCCGGCCGGGGCGCCGTCGCGCCCGCGACCCTCGAGCGTGTACCAGTACACCTGGCCCAGCGCAGTGGCGTCGGGACCGAGCGCGGGGCTCACGCCGTCCGGCAGCGTGCCGGCCGGCAGGCTGTTGAGCTTCTCCAGGATGCGCGCCCGCGACCAGTAGAACTCCACGTCCTCGTCGAAAATCAGGAACACCATGGAAAAGCCGAAGGCGGAACTGCTGCGCACCTCCCGCACGCCGGGCACGCCGAGGAGCGCCACGGTCAGCGGATAGGTCACCTGGTCCTCGACATCCTGCGGCGAACGCCCCGGCCACTCGGTGAACACGATCTGCTGGTTCTCGCCGAGGTTGGGAATGGCGTCGACCGGCACCGGGGCGCGCGGAATCCAGTCCGTCTTCCAGTCGAACGGCGCCACCGCCACGCCGGCGCCGACCAGCGCCAGCACCAGCAAGGCGACGACCAGCTTCTGCTCCAGGAAGAAGCGGATCAGGCCCGCGAGGGGTGAGCGGATGCCGCTCACGGGGTTGCTTCCGCGCCGGCCGGCGCAACGAGCGTTTCAGCGACCCAGCCGCAGCGCAGCATCGCCTCGCCATAGTAGGGGTTGGCGATCTCCTCGCGCGGCTGCAGCCAGAAACCGTCGCGCCCCTGCACCATTGGGCAGACGGCGCGGTACACCGGCCCGGTGCCCGTCATGCCGAAAGACGCGGCCGCGGCGGTCAGCGCGTCGCTGAAGGCCTCGAACTGCCGTCGCTGGGGTTCCAGTTCGCCGGCACGCGCCACGCCGTCCAGCCCGGCGTGCATCTGGCGCGCCAGCGCGTTCCAGCGCTCGCGGGCGGACGCCCCTGCAAGCACGGTGGCGTCGACCTCGTG